>JBOHYH010000279.1:0-12824 GCA_050737775.1 Arenimonas sp. | reverse complement strand
AGGGCGCAGCAAGCAGCGCCCCTACAATCAAAAAGTCTCCAAATCCCCATCACCAAAATCCCAGGTGCGGGTGATGTGCAGCACATCGATATTGTCGGCATTTTTCGGCAAGGGCGCGAACGGTTCGGTTAGACGAACAATCTTCATTGCGGCCTGATCGATAATTACGACGCCGCTGGGTTTATTCAAGACGATATCTTCGACACTGCCATCTTTGCGAATGGCAACCGTCATGGTCAGTTTTCCAGACAGGTTTTTAATGCGAGCCTGTTCCGGGTAATTGGCATTGCCGACACGCTCCACTTTTCGCACCCAGTCACGCATATAGGAGGCGTATTCATAGGCTTGTGTGCTCGCGGAAATAAATTTGCGCTTGGGGCGCTTGGCATAAAGCTCCTGCTTGCGCTCGATCTCGGCAGCCAGACGCGCCATTTCCAGACTTTGCTGCATCAACTCGCGACCGGAAGGAAGTTTCTGTGGCGTGGTAATGGGATGTTCTTCCGGCTTGATTACCTTGTTTTCACTTTCTACCGTCGTGCTGAGCACGCGTTGTTTCGGCTCTGGCTCAAGGGCTGGTGCCTGTTGAGTCATGGGAATCGGGGCAATGCCTGGGTCTGGCTTGGGTACGCTGGCCAGTTGGTTATCACGCGGCCGTCGGGCTTCATCCTTGTCGCCACCGCCTTTGTTATTGGCCTGCGCGATGAAGTCAGCATCTTTCGGGGCCTCGGTGGTTTGCGTTTCGGTCAGGATGACATCCAGCGTCGGCATGACGGGTGCGGCGTCTTCCAGGCTGAACCCGACCCCCAGAATTACCACGCCATGCAGAATGGCGGCCAAGGCCAGTGTCGCGCTCAGGCGCTCATTGGGGCCAATCTTCGGGGCAACTGGAGGTGCAGCCGCTGCTGGCGTAGGCGATGAATCAGCTGTGCCGCTCAAGTCGTACCTCAATAGCATCAAACAGTTGACCTGCAATATTCAATCCGAATTGTTTATCGAGTTCGCGGATGCAGGTGGGGCTGGTGACATTGACCTCGGTCAGATAATCGCCAATCACATCCAATCCGACAAAAAGCATGCCGCGTTTTTTCAACTCGGGGCCTACCTGGGCTGCAATCCAACGATCACGATCACTCAAGGGGCGGCCTTCGCCACGCCCGCCGGCGGCCAAATTTCCTCTAAAATCAGTGCCTTGGGGAATGCGGGCAAGACAATACGGGATCGGCTCACCGTCCACCAGCAAGATGCGTTTGTCACCCGCACTAATCTCCGGGATATAGCGTTGTGCCATCGTCAGGGCATTGCCGCCATCGGTCAGAGTTTCAAGAATCACGTTGAGGTTGGGGTCGCCATGTCTGGATCTGAAAATGGAGCGACCACCCATGCCGTCGAGTGGTTTCAGTACTACTTCGTTGTTGGTCTCGACAAAAGCCTTCAGCTCAGCCTTGTCGCGACTCACCAGCGTTTCCGGACAGCATTGTGGGAACAGCAATGCCGCGAGCTTCTCATTCAGGTCTCTCAGGCCTTGCGGGTCATTTACGACCAGTACGCCTTCTTTCTGTGCCAAGCTTAGAATGATGCTGTCATGCAGATAATGTGAGTCTACCGGCGGGTCGGTGCGCATCAGCACCACCTGCATTTCGTTCAGTGGCCTGGCTTCGAATGCACCGAGTTCAAACCAGCTTTCCTTGCTGTCGGCGACTTTCAAACTTGCCACTTGGGCCCATGCTTGGCCGCTTCTTGCACTCAAGCTCCGCGGCTTTATGTAATACAGTGCATAGCTGCGGCGTTGCGCTTCCAGCAGCATGGCAAAAGTAGAATCCTTAGTTGTGTTGATCGCATTAATCGGATCCATAACAACTGCACAAGCAATCGACATTCCAAGACTCCGGCTTCAAGAAGGTGTAGCCTAACAGGGCTGAGCATCAAGGTGCAGACTGTCACGTTTTGTTAAAAAAGTGCTTATAAGGCTTGACACCTTAACGGGTGATTGAGATATAAGTCAGTGTGTAAATGCCACACATGGCGCCTGAAACAGGGAATGGGGATTGAGATGGAAGACAACAACCTGACCGGCTTGCGTGTCATGGTCATTGACGATTCGAAGACGATTCGTCGAACGGCGGAAACTTTGCTGAAAAAAGAAGGCTGCAATGTCGTGACAGCCACTGATGGCTTCGAGGCGTTGTCGAAAATTGCCGATCATCAACCACAAGTCGTATTCGTGGACATCATGATGCCGCGTCTCGATGGCTACCAAACTTGTGCCCTGATTAAAAACAATCAAATGTTCAAGGGCATCCCCGTCATCATGCTTTCGTCGAAAGATGGCTTGTTCGATAAAGCACGTGGCCGCATCGTTGGTTCGGATGAATATCTGACCAAACCGTTCACGCGTGACGAGTTGCTGACTGCAATTCGTAAATACGTGAAAGCAAGCTGAGGCGGGCATGGCAAAACATAACACCCCACGATTAACTTCCTTTGACGTCTTGCAGGATTACGAGCAACGCTCCCTGGTGCATGAGCCGGGTCGTCCGGAAATGATTGAAGCGGCAGGGCACTGGCGTGGTGTGGGTTATCGGCTGGGCAAGAGGCGCTTCGTTTCATCGTTTGACGAAATTGTGGAAATTATTACTTTGCCTGGCGTAACAGCGGTTCCGGGTGCGAATCCCTGGATGCTCGGCGTGGCGAATGTACGCGGCAGCTTGCTCCCAGTGGTTGATTTAAAACAATTTCTTGAAGGCGAGCGTACCGTGGTGCATGACGGTCAACGTGTTCTGGTTATTCGCCAGGCGGGTGGCAATGTCGCGGTTTTAATCGACGAGTTATTTGGTCAGCGTACTTTCAATGACACCCATCGCGTCGAGCTTGATGAGCAATACGAAGGGCGTTACAGCAATTTTGTCAGTCAGATTTATCAATTAAACGATTCACAATGGGGTGTGTTCAACATGTCTTTGCTGACACGCACACCAGAATTTCGGCAGGCTGTCCTATGAAGGCGGCTTCTAATGTTTTTTTATGGGGTGAGGTTTAACTATGAGCAGCAAATTCAGCTCGTTATCGAACAAAGTGTCGGGTTTCGGGACCCGAATCTGGGCCATTATTCTGGTGGTGTCATTGCTGGTGTTCCTGGCCAACTTTTTGATTGCTGCTCGATTCAACGGTCAGGAAAATAACGCACGGGGCTTGAGCGCCGAACTACAGGTGCTTTCGTACAAGCTGGCGAAATACTCGCAGGAATCGGTGGAAGGTAAAGCCGAAGCTTTCGATGAATTCCAAGCCACCAAGAGCCGCATTGCCGTCATCGTGAAAGCCTTGAATGAAGGCAGTATCGGCGAAGGTGTGGTGGCCTACAAAGGCAGCCTGAATGCTCCTGGCGTCAGTTCCGCGCTCTCCAAAGTGACCGATACCTGGACGCGCATGTCGAAAGACGCGGACCGGATATCGCAAAGCCAGAAACAAATTTTGGAATTTTCCGACAACGCCGACAGCTTTACTGCTCGCATCCCGCAAATCTCGGCACGGCTCGACGAAGTGGTACGCCAGATGGCTGATAGCGGTTCGGCCGCATCCCAGGTCAATCTTGCCAATCGCCAGATCGTACTGGCCGACCGGATGTCGCGTCGTGTAACGGAAATCCGGGCCGGTGGTGACAACGCCATTACCGCAGCCGACGCACTCTCGCGCGACTCCTCGGTGTTCTCGCAGGTGTTGGAGGGTTTGCAGAAAGGTAATACCAGCATGGGTATTAGCCAGGTCTCTTCTGCATCGGCGTCCGCTGCCGTTACTGCCGTGGAGAAGCTCTATACCGATTCGCAAAAAGAAATGGATTCGATCCTGCAAGCTTCGACCGATTTGTTCGAAGTGCAACAATCCAATGCGCAGATTTCGGCCGACTCCAATACCCTTGAAGAAACTTCCAAGGCTTTGCTGGATTCGTTTGACACCATCAATCTGAAACGCTTCTTCCCTAATAACTACTGGGCAATTGGCTCTGGCTTGCTCGCACTTTTCGCACTGGTCGGTTTGTTGAGAACCACTTCGGCCGCACAACGCGTGCAGTTGAGCGAAACCAAACAAATCAACCAACGTAACCAAGAAGCTATTTTGCGACTGCTGGACGAAATCGGTTCGCTCGGTGAAGGTGACCTGACCGTAAAAGCGACAGTGACCGAAGACATTACCGGCGCGATCGCGGACTCCATCAACTTCGCCGTGGATCAATTGCGATCTCTGGTATCGACCATTAATGAAACTGCCGTGCAAGTGGCTGCTGCTGCCCAGGAAACCCAGGCGACCGCCATGCATCTGGCAGAAGCTGCGGAACACCAGGCGCAACAGATTACGTCGGCTTCGCAACAAATTAACTCGATCGCGACCTCCATCGACCAGGTGTCTAAAAACTCCGCCGAGTCGGCCGACGTGGCATCGCGCTCCGTGCAAATTGCTGCCAAGGGCGCCGACGTTGTGCGCCAGACGATTCAGGGCATGGACAACATCCGTGACCAGATTCAGGAAACCTCGAAACGTATTAAACGACTGGGTGAAAGCTCACAGGAAATTGGTTCGATCGTGGAACTGATTAACGACATCGCTGAACAAACCAACATTCTTGCTCTTAACGCCGCTATTCAGGCGGCATCCGCCGGTGAAGCAGGCCGCGGCTTCGCCGTGGTGGCCGACGAAGTGCAACGACTCGCAGAACGCGCATCCAATGCGACCAAGCGAATTGAAACACTGGTTCAAACCATTCAATCCGATACCAACGAAGCCGTGAGTTCCATGGAACAAACCACGGCCGAAGTGGTGTCCGGTGCTCGCCTGGCAGAAGACGCCGGCTTGGCACTGGGTGAGATTGAAAAAGTGTCTAACGATCTCGCAGATTTGATTCAAAACATTTCGACCGCCGCCCGCCAGCAGTCCACCGCTGCTACAAATATCACCGCAACGATGTCCGTGATTCAGGAAATTACGACACAGACCTCGCAAGGTGCCAGCCAAACCGCCGACTCGATTGGTAACTTGGCTCAGCTCGCTGCAGATCTACGTCGTTCGGTAGCCGACTTTAAATTGCCAGGCTGAGGCTTGGTCATTTAGGGATGGATTTTTTGAATGCTGGTTTAAACGAGTTGTTTGGTTTGCCAAACAGCTCACCATGAGGACCTCGGCATGAGGCTGCACGACAATAACGATTTCACCACACTCACTTGGGTAAAGCCGGAACTTGACGAAACACTTCGTCAGGCCCGGAATGCTTTGCAGATGTACGTTGAAGAAGGCGAAGACCCCACGCAGCTGAAAGACTGCGCTTCATTCCTGCATCAGGTTCAAGGCACGCTTCGCATGGTCGAGCTTTACGGCGCAGCGATGGTGGCCGAAGAAATGGAACAGCTCAGCAAGGCATTGATCGACGGTAAAGTTGAGCAACGTGACAATGCTTATGGCGTTTTGATGCAGGGCATAGTGCAACTGCCGGATTATCTGGAACGTTTGCAAACGGGTCATCGCGATATTCCCATCGTACTGCTCCCATTGCTCAATCAATTGCGTGCAAGTCGCGGTGAACAGGGCTTGTCGGAAAGCGTGTTGTTCTCGCCCGATTTATCAAGGCCGTTGCCGGATTCCGCCAAGGGCCCGGATGCGCCATTGGCCGCAGATGAGTTAACGCGTCGTGCCGATACATTGCGCAATTTGTTCCAGGGCTCTTTGCTGCGCTGGCTCAAAGACGACAATAGCTCCAGCAACATCAAGGATATGACTGATGTTTGCGAGCAGCTTGTTCCAATCACATTTTCCGAACCTGCGCGCCGTCTGTTCTGGGTAGCTGCCGGTACCCTGGATGCCTTGAGCAAGGGCGCATTCAAGGCGAGCAATCCATTGAAACAATCGCTGGGCAAAGTCGAACGCGAAATCAAACGTTTGGCCGAAGGTGGCGACGACGCATTCCGTAATGACCCACCGATAGAACTCACGCGCCAGCTACTCTACTTCGTTGCGCATGAAGCCAGCGATGATGGCCGTATCGGGGAAATACGAGAAATTTTCGGTTTAAATGACAGTATTCCCAATGCTGCCGAATTGGCGCATGCACAAGGCAGTTTGACAGGTCACAATCGCGCACTTCTTGCAACGGTTGCAGTCGCCATCAAAGAAGATTTGATGCGCGTAAAAGATTCGCTTGATCTGCATCTTCGTACGCCAAATGCGGCATCTTCCGATTTGAATTCACAAGTCGATGCGCTCGACCGTGTCGGTGACACACTTGGCATGTTGGGTCTGGGTGTTGCTCGCAGAGTTGTGCAGGAGCAAAGAACGGCAATTAATGACGTAGTTTCAGGTCAGCGTAAAGCTGATGAAGCGACCTTGCTCGATATCGCGGGTGCGCTGCTTTATGTGGAAGCTTCGCTTGACGATCAGGTTGCGCGTTTGGGTCAGGATGACAGCGCTGCCGCCACCACAGGCACTACCGGCATTCCGCTGCCAAGCTCTGAAGCCCGTAAGGTGCTGGATGTTCTGTTGAAAGAAGCGGCGACCAATTTCACCCAGGCACGCCAGTGTTTCGTGGCCTTCGTTGAAACCCATTGGGACCACACGCAATTGAATGATGTGCCGCGACTTCTCGACGAAGTATCCGGTGCATTGAGAGTTCTTGATGTCGATAAGGCACCTGATTATCTGACCGGCGTGCGTCGTTTTACCGAAAGCGAATTACTGCGTCGCCAGCGCGTGCCGAATGGCCAGCAAATGGACCGCTTGGCCGATGCACTCGCGAGCCTGGAATATTTTCTTGAAGCAGTGCGTGACCGTCGCCCAAATCGTGACCAGATTCTGGAAGTTGCACAACATAGTCTTGAAGCACTGGGCTATTGGCCTTTGCCGGCACAAGAAATATCAGAGCCGGTGGCGAAACCAGCGCCGGTCAAACCGGTTATTGCAGAGCCCGTCGCCGCTGCGCCAGAACCTTTTGTACCTGTGCCAGAAGCACCGCGCGTGATCGAAGAAATTGCGCCTGCTGCATTCACGCAAGCACCGGTCGAAGTGGAAGTTGGCGAACCAAGTTTTGCCGATATTCTGAAAGAGGCCGCATCGGCACCCTCGTTTGATGCGCAATCATTCGAGGCTCCTGCTATTCCGGTAGAGGTTGTCATCGCTGCTCCGGCAGTCATTGTCGCAGCTCCTGTTGTGCCGGTATCGTCCGTACCCGTTGTTGGTGAATTGATTGGCAGCTTTGATGCTGCGAGCGACGAAATCGATGATGAAATTCGTGAAGTCTTTTCCGAAGAATTCGAAGAAGAAATCGGCAATCTCGAGCAATTATTGCCACCTTGGCGTTCTGCGCCGGATAACCCTGAGTTATTGCGTCCAATTCGTCGCGTATTCCACACCCTGAAGGGTAGTGGTCGTCTAGTCGGTGCAAAAACCTTGGGCGAATTCAGCTGGAAAGTTGAAAGCCTGCTCAATCGCGTGCTTGATGGCACGCGTGCCGCATCACCTGCAGTAGTTGCCTTGCTTGATAAGGCATTTAACACTCTGCCCTTGTTACGTGCCGCGCTGCTGGGCGAAACCGTCTATGCCGATCTGAAAGGCATTGAAGCCATTGCTGAAAAACTCACGGCAGGTGAAGAGGTCTATTACCAAACTGCGCCATTGGCAGCTGTAGCGGCCAATATTCCGGTGGGTGGTGATCTGAATGATGCACAAGCATCGGAAGTTGAAGCCGAAGCTGCTGCTGAAGCCCCTGTCGCCGAGTTTGAAGTTGTCAGTGCCGAGCCTGAGGTTGAAGTTACTGACGGCATCGAATTTTCGATTGATCCAGTCCTGTTTGAAATTCTCAAACCGGAAGTTGCTGGTCATCTGGAAACGGTTGAAAACTGGATTGCAGAATCTAGCAGACATAACAACACTGCGGTAACAGAAGTATTGTTGCGTTCGGTGCATACCATGAATGGTGCCTTCGGCATGACCGAAGTTACGACTATTACCGATGTAACCGCGCCGATGGAAGGCTACCTGAAACGTGCCATGGCGCATTCGGTAAATCTGGATGCCAATGCAGTTGCACTAGTATCTGAAGCTGCGGCTGCGATCCGTCAAACCATCACTGCTTTGGATCGCCCAAAACCCGTATTGCCGCGCTTTGAAGATCTGGCTGCACGCATACAGGGATTGCGCGACGCACTGCCGGAATCGACACAGCCATCTGTGCCGATTCATATGGATATCGATGCTGAGCCTATGCCGTCAGTCGCCATGATCGAGCAACCCGATATCTCCGCGATTCCGGATTTCACCGCAGATTTTGCCGCAGCAGAGGCCGCAGCAGCAGAAGCCGCCGCAGCAGAAGCCGCAGCAGCAGAAGCCGCAGCAGCAGAGGCCGCCGCAGCAGAAGCCGCCGCAGCAGAGGCCGCAGCAGCAGAGGCCGCAGCAGCAGAAGCCGCCGCAGCAGAGGCCGCAGCAGCAGAAGCCGCCGCAGCAGAGGCCGCCGCAGCAGAGGCCGCAGCAGCAGAGGCCGCCGCAGCAGAGGCCGCCGCAGCAGCAGAAGCCGCAGCCGCAGCAGAAGCAGAAGCCGCAGCCGCAGCAGAAGCAGAAGCAGAAGCAGAAGCCGCAGCCGCAGCAGTAGAAGCCGCCGCCGCCGCAGAAGCTGAGATCAGCGAACTGGAAACACCACAAGATGTACCAGAAACAGAGCTTGTATCTCTGGATGCTTTCTTGGAAATGGAGCATGAAAACAGCGAATTGAGTGTTAGCGAAATTGAAATCATCGAGCCTGCCGCAGTGGCAACAGATGAAGTCGAATTCGTTATGGAAGATGCTGCATCAGTCGAAAAAGTGGAAGCGGTACTCGAAGCCGAGCCAGAGCCTGCGCCAGCATTCGTCGGTGCGGATGACGCGCTTGCTGCAATGATTGCGGCCTATGGCGAACAGCCAAGTGTTGAAGCGCAAGCCGCATTTGCACAAGAAGATGCCGCTGTAGACAATGTGCTCGATACAACAGAACTTCCGGTAGCTGAAGTAAGCATCGATACTGAAGAGGGCCTGGTTGTGCCGGCGCAGTCTGAAGAAAGCGCTGTTACCCAAGCTGCCCTGGCCGATGAAGATTATTACGGCATGAGTCTGGATGAGCTTGAAGCACTGACATCACCGGCTGATACGACGCCAACATCAGAAACTGCTGCCGAAGAAGAAGTATCGGAAGCAGGTCCGGTGGCCGAAGAAGTCGCTGCCGTTGAAGAAGCGGCTGCCGAAGAAGTCATCGAACAAGCCGACGAAGAAATTCGCTATGCCGATGAGCCTGAAGAAGTAGTTGTGGTCGCTGAAGTAGAAGAAGTCGCCGAACCAGTGGCGAGCTTCAGTCGTGCAGCGGTTCCATTTGCCATTGATCCGGCTGATCCGGATGAAGCTCTCGATATGAGTGATCTGGATACTGAATTGCTTGATATCTTCCTGGAAGAGTCCGGTGATATTCTTGATCACTCCGATGGCGTGTTGGCAAAACTGCGTAACAACCAGTCGGACATGGATTTGATTGTTGACTTGCAACGTGACTTGCATACCTTGAAAGGTGGCGCTCGCATGTCCGGTATTTTCCCGGTCGGCGAATTGGGTCATACGATGGAATCATTGCTCGAAGCCGTTGCCGAAGGCCGCGTGCCTTTGGATAACACTGGCGTCGTCGTCTTGGAACGTGGTTTTGACCGTCTGCACAGCATGGTCACTCGTGTTGGTGAGCGTAAAGCCTTGGCCATGCCAAGCAACTTGATCGCACAATTCGAAACGCTGGCGCTCGGCCAGTCGCTTGAGCTTGCAGCTGAGACCGAAACCGAAGTACACGTCGTCACCACTCAGGATTCAGTGCAGGTTGTCAGCGAAGCAGCGCCAATTTCCGAACTGGCCGCCACAACAACACCAGTTGCACCAGTTGCAAAACCTGCGCCTGCCGTACTCAAACCGCTATCGGCTCCTACCGAGGCATTTGCCGAAGAAGACGATGGCTCCGGCGTTCGTGCTCCGCAGGAACAAGTGCGTATCCGTGCCGATCTGCTCGACAAACTGGTGAACTACGCCGGTGAAGTCGCGATCTATCGCGCACGACTGGAACAGCAATTGGGTGCTTTCCGTGGTGCACTTGGTGAGCTCGGACAAACAACGACGCGTTTGCGCGAACAGTTGCGTCGTCTGGAAATTGAAACCGAAGCGCAAATCGTCGCTCGCTATCAGCGCGAAGGTGAAGACACCGGCGAAAGTTTCGATCCGCTGGAACTCGACCGTTTCACCACACAACAACAGTTGTCGCGTTCCTTGTCGGAATCCGCCAACGACTTGATCAATCTGGAAACCACGCTTGACGATTTAACGCGTCAATACGAAACCTTGCTGCTGCAACAAGCGCGAGTCAGCTCGGATCTACAGGAAGGTCTGATGCGCACCCGCATGGTGCCGTTCGATGCCTTGGTACCGCGTCTACGTCGTGTACTGCGTCAGGCCGCTTCCGATACCGGCAAGCAAGTTCAGTTGAAAGTCGATGGTGCGTCCGGCGAAATGGATCGCAACGTGCTTGAACGCATGACGGCACCACTCGAACACATGCTGCGCAACTCGATGGCGCATGGTCTGGAACTTCCCGCCGATCGCCGCAAAGCGAAAAAAGCCGAAGAAGGTATCGTCCGGATTGTTGTGCAACGCGAAGGATCTGAAGTCGTACTGAAAATCATCGACGATGGCCGCGGCTTGAACAAGGAAGCGATTCGCAACAAAGCAATCGAACGCGGCTTGCTGGTGGCCGATGCGGAAATTTCCGATTCAGCGCTGTATGCAATGATTCTGGAAACCGGCTTCTCTACAGCTGAAACCGTCAGTCGCCTGTCTGGCCGTGGCGTCGGTATGGACGTGGTCTACAGCGAAATTCGCCAACTCGGCGGTACGTTGCAAATTAATTCCGATGAAGGCAAGGGCAGCGAATTCATTATCCGTTTGCCGTTTACGCTCGCCGTTACCCAAGCGGTATTCGTCAAGATTGGTGATACCAGTTTTGCGGTGCCAATTGCTTCGGTGCAAGGTGTGGGACGTATCGGACGTGGTGATCTGGATAGCCAGCTTGCGACCGATAATCCTGTGTTCGCCTATGCCGGTGAAGATTACGCCATTCACGATCTGGGTCGTCTGATTGGCCACGGCGGTGCGAAAGCGGTAGATAGCTTACAAATGCCGTTATTACTTGCCCGTTCTGGCGATTTGCGTGCCGCGATTTGCGTTGACCAGGTCATGGGCAGCCGCGAAATCGTGGTGAAACCGGTCGGTCCGCAAGTGAACTCGATTCCCGGAATTTTCGGCGCCACCATTATGGGTGACGGTCGAGTCGTAATGATTCTTGACGTTGCACCATTGGTAAGACGTTTCAATGTCATTCGTCGCGAAGACGCTCCAGTGATTCCAGTGGCCGCACCGGAAATCAAACGCATACCTGCTGTCATGGTGGTCGACGATTCGATCACCATGCGCAAAGTGACCGGTCGCGTTCTGGAACGGAATAATTTTGAAGTGCTCACGGCGAAAGACGGTGTCGACGCAGTTGAAAAAATGGCAGAGCGTGCACCCGATCTGGTCTTGCTCGATATCGAAATGCCGCGCATGGACGGTTACGAAGTTGCGCAACACATGCGTTCGGATCCACGTCTAAAAGATGTGCCGATCATCATGATTACCTCGCGTACCGGCGATAAACATCGTCAGCGTGCGATGGACATCGGTGTTGACCGTTACCTCGGCAAGCCTTATCAAGAGAACGAATTGATGCGTAATGTGTTTGAAATTCTCGGCATGGAGCCGGTCAATGGCTGATGCAGGCGTACGCGTAGCTTTATTGGCGAAAGCGGGTGAATCTCGCAACCAGCTCAGGACTGCTTTGCAGGATCTGGGTGCGGAATTGGTATGCGAAGGTGATCCTTCGGAGCTGACCCCCAATACAGTCAGCGACTTGAATCCAAAAGTAATGGTGGTGAGTCTGGAACCGGCAATTGAAGCGGCGCTAGACAAGTTTGAGGACATGCTGGGCAGCTCCAACATCGAGGTCGTTTATGACGACGCCGAAGTTAGCGGAAAGCTGGAAGGTTGGGATTTAAATCGCTGGGCGCGGCATCTTGCTGCAAAAATAATCGGCACCGATTTAATGCCACCAGTCCCCGCGGGCTCGGCGATGGAAGCGCATGACGAGTGGCAACCTCAACCCGGTGCACCGGAAACACCGGCGGAAGCCATGGCTGATGCCAAGCTCGAAGATTATTTGCATGACACACAATCACTCGCTACCGACGTGCCGGTGAATGAAAGTTATTCGGATGCACTACAGCGCGACGTGCCTCAATTGCAGGCAGAGCCTGAACCCTTGGAAAGTCTGGATGTGAATCTGGATGATCTTGAGCATGCCATGCGTTTGAATATTGCCGAAGATCAGCAGGAATCATTGCCGGAAAGCAAGATTGAACTCGAAAACAGAGCCCCGGCCGTTGATGAATTTGAACTGGCTGAGTTTGACGGCTTCATTTCGACCGACACCGCTGCAGCGGCTGCGGCGAGTATTGGTGAAGATTTTATCGTGCCGGAAGCCCAGGCGGCACCGCCTGAAGAATTGCAGGTTGAAGACTTCACTGCGCCCGAGATGTCATTGAATGAATCGGCGAGCATCGAAGAAGAGCAATTTCTGAGCTTTGATAATGAGCAGGCCGTGATCAAGGATGAAATCAGTCTGGGCGATGATTCGGATTTCAATATCGATTTGTCTGCCTTGGAAAGCGATGAAGCCCATGCGGCAGAGCATTCAAACC
>JBOHYH010000278.1:0-1272 GCA_050737775.1 Arenimonas sp. | reverse complement strand
AATTTACATCGAGTATTGTTTGGTGCGCTTGAGCGCACCCTACGCAGGCACCATTATTTCTTTGCTTTATCGTGCTTTTCTACTCTTTCCACCAAGGCATCGAATGCGCCCGAGACCTGTTCCGGCGTGAAATTGCAGTGTCCTTCTCCGACGGAAGGCAGAATCAAAAGTTGCTCGCTTTTGCCTGCATCTTTTACCAGAGCAGGATAGTGCTTGGTAAAACGTGGCGGAATGGTTTGGTCTACCTGATTTGCCAGCAGCACAACGTGATCATTTATCTGGCCAGTGAGATTGGCATTGCGGGCAATATAGTCCATCGCGGCCGGAGCGCCGGCATAGCGCTTAACGCCCTTATTGAAAGCGGCATCGTCGCCAAATCCCGAATAGCTTGTTTTTGTATTATCAACTGGATGTCCACTGGCGCGGTTTTGCACTTCTTTCAATACCATGTAGTTCAACATCATGGCACCTGCCAGGGCTGCTCGTGGAATTTCAAAGCGCTCTGCCAGAATACGGGCGTTCGCTTCGTTTTTTACGAATGCTGCCTCGATAAGTTCCGGATCTACCATGGGCGGTGCCGAGGCATCAAGTAATCCGTCTTTCGGCAACATGAGTGCTTCGGGAAAGAAATACTCCAGCGCCACCAAGGGTGTGACAATGCCTTCATCGAAGATGACCGATGCCGGAACATTGACGCCGCAAATTGACAGTGCGCCATCATAGTTTTTGTCTTGCGTTTCAAGGGTCGCTAATGCCAGATGCCCGCCCAGCGAGAAACCATATATAAACGTTTTTTTAGGCTTGCCGTAAACTGATGAGAAATGCTCCCTGAGTCGCTCGGTATCAGGTAATGCTTCGGCGACTGCCCAGCCTTGTTTTGAAAAAGCACTGGCGGCAACGGCATAGCCCTTTGCCAGATAAACGGGTGTGAAGTCGGTCTGTGGCCAAGTTTCTGCGCGAGGCATACCGACGGGCTCGTATCCGTGCATCAACATGACCAAACTGCCATTCCAGTTCGCGGGAATATCAATTCGATAGGGTGCATTTTCGATCTTGCCACTTTTGCCAATGGCTTCTTTGGGTTCGTTTGAGGGTATTGCAGCCTTTGAATCCGACGCTGACAGAAAGCTTGATGCAAGGAATAGTGAAAGCGTGAAATGCTTTAAGCTTGCTGAAGACATTGGAACCCCTTGGTGAGTTATTAATTTTCGAGTGCTAGCTATATAACATTAAAGCATACGTAGGGGCGCTGCTTGCTGCGCCCATGGTCTG
>JBOHYH010000277.1:0-1296 GCA_050737775.1 Arenimonas sp. | reverse complement strand
GGGGCAGGGCTTTGCTTCAGGGCTTTCAAACGCTGATGAATACTGGTGTACCTTGAATGATCCAAGCGCTTCGTCATTCCAGCTCGAATCGGGTTGAGATCGACATAGGCCATTGCCGCTAGCAAGGCTTTGTCATCGCACAGTAATTGGGATTTGAAGCGACCCTCCCAGAAACGACCTTTGCAGCTGTCTTCATGATTGGCTTGTCTAGCAATCGGCTCTGCCAGGCATTTCATCAGCCAGGAAAGATTGCCCAAGCGATGACGAATGATCGCCATGCGGTTTGGGTTCGAGACAATTGCTTGCGCTTTGAATGCGCGTGCTTGATCACTATCTTCGCGTGGCGGAAATAACCGAACCCAATGCTGGGCAACGATGTCATCGGGCCATAAGTGCGTGGCTGATGGATCGAGCTGCAGCACGATATGCAGATGATTGCTCATTACCGCATACGCATGAATGGCAACGGCGAAACATTCGGCCACCAAATGCACCCGGTCTTCGACCCAAAGCCTGCGATGCTCAAAACTTTGTTGCGTGTAGTGATCAATGCCGCATAGGAATGCACGACGGACGCAGCGTTGAACGCAGTGATAGGTGCCAGCGGTGTCGGGAGGGATAAGTTGCGAGCGGGCTTGCGTCATGGCAGTAGTTTGCGCTGACGGTGTATAGATGGACGTAGGGAATTTCTGATTTGCTTGTCAGGGGATGTGGATATTGTGGGTGTCCTTGCTAGGGTTGGCTATAAGCCACAGACCTGAAATACATTTTTTGCCAAATCAATGCCGATCACTTTACACTTCATGACGGATGCCTCCTCAACGTGGACGAGAATTAATACTACTCGTGTGGCGCATTACGACGCCGTAGATGAGGGGGCGTCCATCTCATCACCCACTATTCGAAACTGTAATGCAGATCTATCCTAGGCGGGCCAATGCGGAAAATTCTATCGTAGGAGAGCCTCTTCGCCTATATCAAAGCTAAAAAAATGCGCGCATTATGCGCATCTGAAATCCCTTTTTTGATGCCCGTTAAAGACTGTAACGTACGAAGGAAGAAAAAATGAAAACCTTGAATCATGCAATTAAGTTACCGCTCATCGTACTGATGCTGCTGTTCTCGCTCAATGCATTTGCTGCCAAGCCTTCAGAACAACAAAAACCAGTTGTGCTGAATCCTACTTACCCACCTGGCTGGGATGTGATCGGTACCGACGGGCAGGGTTCCAAATGGTTTTTATATCAAGTGATAAAGCCCACTGCCGCGCCCAAAGTATTTCGAGTGCAACTCGAC
>JBOHYH010000276.1:0-1597 GCA_050737775.1 Arenimonas sp. | reverse complement strand
ACTATTGGCCGTGGTCAGACCATCGCCAGTCGCCATGATCACGCGGATGCCATTGGCTTTGAGTGTTTTCAATGCATTGGACGTGGAGGCTTTTACCGGGTCGGCGACACTGATTACGCCAGCGAGTATTCCATCACTCGCCAGGAACATAACGCTGGCGCCGGGGGCACGACGGGTTTCGGCCTGCGCTTGTAAACTGGAAATATCGGTTCCGATATCAGCCATTAGTTTTGTGTTGCCTAATGCAATCGCCTTGCCTTCAACATGGCCACGCACTCCAATGCCGGTGCTGCTTTCAAAGCTGTCCGGTTTGGCCAGCACAATCTTTCTTTTTCTTGCTTCATTGACAATGGCGGCCGCCAAAGGATGTTCGCTGCCTTGGTCCAGGCTGGCGGCGATGCGGAGCACTTCATCTTCGCTGATGTTCGCTGTAGCGATGACCGTATCGAACATCGGTTTGCCGAGTGTCAGCGTGCCGGTTTTATCGACAATCAAAGTATCGATTTTTCGCAGGTTTTCGATGGCTTCGGCATCACGAAATAAAATGCCGGCATTCGCGGCGCGACCGGTTGCCACCATAATCGACATCGGTGTGGCCAAGCCCAATGCACAGGGGCAGGCTATGATTAAAACTGCAACCGCATTCAAGACAGCATAGACCCAGGATGGTTCGGGTCCGAAAAAACCCCAAACCAAAAAAGTCATGAGCGATGATGCCAGCACTGCCAGTACAAACCAGAAGGAAACTTTGTCGGCCATGCGTTGCATCGGCGCACGCGAGCGTTGTGCTTGCGCGACCATCTGCACAATCTGAGTGAGCATGCTATCGGCACCGACACGCGTGGCACGCACCACCAAGGCGCCATTGATATTCAGCGTGGCACCAATCACCTTGTCGCCAGTGGTTTTTGACACCGGCATCGATTCGCCGGTGAGCATGGATTCATCAATGCTACTTTGGCCTTCAATAATTTCAGCATCGGCCGGTACTTTTTCACCTGGACGAACTCGCAAGCTGTCGCCCAGATGCACATGGTTTAATGGAATATCTTCTTCACTGCCATCGGTATTGATGCGTCTTGCCGTTTTTGGTGCGAGATTCAGCAGGGCTTTAATGGCCGCCGAGGTTTGCGAGCGCGCCTTGAGTTCCAATAATTGCCCGAGCAAGGTCAGCGATACGATGACGGCGGCGGCTTCAAAATACACGCCGATGCGGCCGTGTTCTTGAAACGAAGCGGGGAAGAGTTGCGGAAATAAGGTGCCGACGACGCTGTAGGCATAAGCGGCAAATACGCCGATACCGATCAGGGTCCACATATTCAAATTGCGTGTGCGCAGTGATTGTACGCATCGAACAAAAAATGGCCAGCCAGCCCATACGACAACGGGTGTGGCAAGTGCGAATTCCGTCCAGGTGCGAGTTCCCGTGGACAACCAATCCAAACGGTGGCCGAACATCGCGATGACTAAAGTGATGACACTAAAAGGCAGCGTCCACCAGAATCGCGACGAGAAATCGCGCAGCTCGGGATTGTCGTCATCGAGTGTCGGCATTTCCGGTTCCAATGCCATGCCACAGATCGGACAAATACCAGGG
>JBOHYH010000275.1:0-14705 GCA_050737775.1 Arenimonas sp. | reverse complement strand
CTACTACCCATTCCAATTGCCTGAAAACTGCCTTGCACACCCACATTGCCAATATGACGGTTCAGCCAGCCGGTGTGTTCGGCATGATCCATCAGCGCCGATTCAAGATGTGTCTGACATTCAAAATGCGAGCGTGCATCGTGCTTCAGACCGGTAGCATGCACCACGGCCAAACTTCCCGATTGAAACAAGGGAAGAATCGGTGCCATAGAAGGATGAAACCCAAAAAAATTATCGAGCGGCAACGCACCATTAATCTGTCCAGGCTGGGGGATTTTGATGGTAGGGCGTTGCCTCGCATAGTCGGCATCGGCATAGGGTACTACTGCCTGCAGGCAATCCATGGCACCGCGTTGAAATATCACCACGATGACATCGTTGGCGGCAGGCGTTGTAGCACTTGAAAAGACATAGCGCGGTGCAATCAAAGCCGCACCGGTACCGATGGCCGAGGCTTGAATAAAATGACGACGGGTCAGTTGCATGATGCCACCTCAGCGATATTGAAAATATTTTGAAGCCAGCATCAAGCCGATAAGTTCTCGGGCCCGAAGATTTAACGACGTTGCATCCAATACCTGTGTTGCACTGCCGCCATTGGCAGCGAAGCTGATAAAGCGATCACGATCTTCCACCGTCAAGGCACGACGCAATAGCCTGGCTGAGAGTCGATCTACCAGGAGTTGCGGTGTATTTGCGGTGGAGATAAGTGTCGGCACATTAATGCGAATGCCACTGCTGATCTTGTCTTCGGCAAGTCCGAACACCCAATTCCACCGGGTCAGACTGGCACCGGTATTCACCCAGTCAGCCATTTCATCTGGATATCCGTCCGGTGTAGGCCACTTGAATGGTATTTGTCCCAGCGTGGTCAGCCTGGAACTCAGCTTTGACAGATAGTCTCCAGTCAAAGACGGTTCGGTAACACGCAGTGCTCCGATGAGGTATTCAACCGGACGCCGGATTTTACGATCGTAGGCGCTCATGAATTCCACGCTGCCGAACAAGGTCAACAACATGGCCGAAATATTGCCATTGGTTGCGGTGTAGGTGGCAGCGACCTGGTCAATGGCAGTCGTTTGTGGATGTTCGCCAATAAAGCGCAGGCAAAGCTTTTCGGCGATATAACGTGCCGTTGAAGGATGCGTTGCCAGAATATTCAATACCGTATCACCGTCGCTCATGCCGCCGCCCGCAGCGATGGTATTTCCCAGCACTGTTTTAGTGCCGGTATCGTGTTGCGAAGTCGAAAAGGTGAACACAGAATTATTGCTGCCACCGCCGGTAACGGTCCAGCCGGTAAAACAACGCGCTACTTCCTTGACGTCGATTTCCGTGTAACCGCCCTCAACACCCAGCGTATGCAATTCCATCAATTCGCGTGCGTAATTTTCATTGGGTCCGTTTTTAGTATTGGACACATTATCCAGGTAGTACAACATCGCCAGACTGCGTGCACTGGCCTTCAACATGGCAGGAAAACTTCCCAGCGCATTCGGACGAATGACGTCACGATCATCGACAACTTTGTAATAGACCTCGGGTACGCTGGCAGCGGCGATATTGAAGTGGTTAGTCCAGAACTCCACCATCACTTCATACAATTGTCGCGGACTGAAAATCTGCCTGAGCAATGTGGCGGCAATGAGCTCCGTAGCACCTTGGCCATTTTTGCCAGTACTCTTGGCATCCGCGATTAACTGCGCGGCAGTCCAGTTCACCCTCGGCAAGGTGCTGGCAATGGAGGCTTCCAAAGCGCTGTTATCGAGTGATGTGTAGTTGAGTTGTTCCTGCAGCCAAGCGGTGTAATCCAATGACAATGCCCGCTGATATTCGCTTTCCTTGAAACCGAAACTAGCGCGGTTTAACAGCAGAACCAGAGGGTCTACCGCAGGGAGCGTGGCGTCGTCTGGATGAGGACCAGTATGTTTTACGCTGTCGACAGGAGGCTGTTTTGTCAAAACTTGCTTGCCCTGTCGGACGCGATCAATTGGAATTCCGGCTTGCGAGAGAGATAAATCAATCTCCGGCCTTGAACTGGAATAGGTAAAAAGCTGCCTGCGGGTCCTTGCCATAATGCCCTCGCCTGGGTTTAACGTCCGGAATACACAGTCAACGCGGCCCTCCGGCATCGGTTGACCGCAGCCAATTATTCAGCTTAAACATGGTCAATCCGGACGCAATCTGCGAAGATTCACCACGTTACTGAACCGCCCCCCGAACCTAGCGAGGTTGTTATGAAATTTCTTTCTTTGTCTATTGCTGCTGGCCTGCTGCTCAGCCTTACCGCAACGGCTACCCTTGCCGATACGCTGCTTATCGAACGCGTCCAAACTGAACAAGCAACTGCTCTGCCAAAACGCGGCAACAGCATGGCGCAGGTCGAAGCAAAGTTCGGTGCGCCGCAGCAGAAACTGTCGGCCGTTGGTGGTGGTTCACGCCGTACTCCGCCTATCACCCGCTGGGTTTACGCCAATTTTTCGGTCTATTTTGAAAACAGCCACGTTGTGGATGCCGTTTTGACCCGAGCCAATGCACAGGAAGTTGGGCCCGCGCCCGCACGTCAATAAATCATGATGACAAAGATTCGTTTTCCGGCGGAGTGGGAAACCCAGTCCGCCGTTTTAATTGCATGGCCACATAGCGACACTGATTGGGCAGATCGTTTAAGTAGTGTCGAGTCCACGTATGTTGCACTGGTAGTGGCAATCACACGCTTTCAAAAAGCGCTGATACTGGTTCCTGACAATAATCTCTTGCAGCACGCGCGTTATCTGTTACTGGATGCCGGCGTGAACATGCAGAGCGTGCGCTTTGAAGTGATCGAATACGACGACACTTGGCTGCGTGATTCAGGCCCCATCAGTCTGTTGATGGAAGACAACAAATTCCGTCTGCTGGATTTCCATTTCACGGCCTGGGGCGGCAAGTTTGAAGCCAGCCAGGATGACCTGATTGTTCGCAATTTATTCAAGCATGGCGTTTTCTGCCATGCACAACATCAACGTATCGAATTCGCGCTGGAAGGCGGCGGTATCGAAACCGATGGCCAGGGCACATTGCTCAGCACCTGGCATTGCCTGCATGAACGGCATCCAGATTTATCGCGTGAAGAAATCACGCATAAACTCGAAACAGAATTGCATCAAGCGCGCACGCTATGGCTGGACCATGGCTATCTGGAAGGCGATGACACCGACGCCCATATCGATACCCTAGCCCGTTTTGCATCGGTCGATACCATTATTTATCAAGGCTGTCAGGATACGGAAGATTCGCATTACGTCGAACTGCAAACCATGGCGAAGGAATTGGCCGCGTTTAAACAAAACAATGGCCAGCCTTACCGATTGTTTGAATTGCCGTGGCCGAAACCAATCCTTGATAATGATCGTCGTCTCGCTGCATCGTATGCCAATTTCCTTATTATCAATGGCGCTGTCTTGATGCCGGCCTATGGCGATGTGATGGATGATAATGCTGCCGATGTCATGGCCCTCGCATTCCCTGGTCGACAGATCATTCAAATTCCCTGCCGCTCGCTGATTTGGCAAAATGGCAGCCTGCACTGCATCACCATGCAGCTTCCAGAAGGTTTAGTGTCATGAGCGGAAAACTCAAGGTTGCCCTGATTCAGGAAATCAATCACGGAACTGCCGAAGCAAATCTTGCCGTCATTGAGCAACGAGTCGCGGAAGCTGCGAAAAACGGTGCGCAATTGATCCTGTTGCAGGAACTGCACAATGGCGCATATTTTTGCCAGCACGAATCGGTCGATGAATTTAATCTGGCCGAAACCATTCCGGGCCCAAGCACCGTTCGTTTGTCGGCATTGGCAAAACAGCACAGCATCGTTTTAGTCGCATCACTATTTGAAAAACGCGCTGCGGGGCTTTATCACAACACCGCCGTGGTATTCGAAAAAGACGGCGGCTTACTTGGCAAATATCGCAAGATGCATATTCCGGACGACCCGGGCTTCTACGAAAAATTCTATTTCACTCCCGGCGATTTGGGCTTTCATCCGATCCAGACTTCGGTCGGCAAATTGGGCGTACTCGTCTGCTGGGACCAGTGGTATCCGGAAGCAGCCCGCTTGATGGCCTTGGCCGGTGCGGAAATTCTGCTTTACCCAACGGCAATTGGCTGGGACCCGAGCGATGAGCAATCAGAAAAAGATCGGCAACGCATGGCCTGGATTTTGAGTCATCGTGGCCATGCCGTGGCGAACGGCATTCCGGTACTGAGCTGCAATCGCACAGGCTTCGAGCCCTCGCCGTTACAGGGTGCTTCCGGCATTCAATTCTGGGGCTCCAGTCAGGTACTCGGTCCGCAAGGCGAAATCATTGCCGAGGGCAATACTGACAAACCGGAAATTTTGTTTGCAGAATTAGACATGCAACGCAGTGAACATGTGCGCCGCATCTGGCCATTTTTGCGTGATCGCCGCATCGATGCTTATCAGGATTTATTGAAACGCTATCGCGATTGAGTTACCAAATATTGTCATCCCCGAGCGCTTTTGTCGGGGACCGAGTGACTTCAAACATCACAGCAACGTCTCTGGATTCCTGTCTACGCAGGAATGACAGTACAGTTTGCAGATTTTCGAGATTTACATGACAGACAAACCTGAAACATCGGCACATGATTTTCTGCAAGACCAGCCTCACGCCATTATCGAACGCGATGGCGTGCGCTTCACCTTGCTCGGCACCGCCCACGTATCCAAAGCCAGCGTCGATGCCGTCAAGGCAGCGATTGCCAGCAAGCAATTCGATGCCATTGCCGTAGAGCTCGATACCAATCGTCACCGGGCAATGACCGATAGCAACGCCCTGGCAAAACTCGACCTGTTTCAGATTATTCGTGAAGGCAAAATGGGCTTGATGGCGGCGAACCTTGCGATGGCGGCTTATCAAAGACGTTTGGCCGAACAATTGGGCGTGGAGCCCGGAGCCGAATTGAAAGCCGCTGCCTTGGGTGCAATCGAAAATGATCTTCCCCTGTATTTGATTGATCGCGATATCGGCACGACATTAAAACGGGCCTGGTACAGCTTGGGATTCTGGGGCCGCAGTAAATTGATGGCCGGGTTAGCGGGTAGTTTGTTGATCAGCGAAGACGTCGACGAGGCACAAATTGAACGCCTGAAAGAAGGCGATATTCTGGAATCCAGTTTTGGCGAATTTGCTGAAACCACACCGCAGCTGTACGAAAAAATTATTGCAGAGCGCGACCGCTACATGGCGGCACAATTGCGCGAGCAAACGGAAGATTCAAAACCGCGTGAAGTACTGGCCGTAATTGGCGCAGGACATTTGAAAGGCTTGAGTGAAGCGCTTGCCAATGCTCCCGATCATCCGCATACCACTTGCGACACGCTGAATCATGTTCCGAGCGGAAGTAAAATTCCGTGGTTTACCATTTTGCTTTCTGTATTTTTAATCGGCGGTTTTGCCTGGGGTTTTTATCACGGCGGCGCCGAACTTGGCGGTAAACTTGTTTTGCAATGGGTACTGATTACCGGCGTCATGAGTGCGATAGGCTGCGCGTTGGCAGGCGGCCACCCATTGAGTATTTTGAGTGCGTTTGCAGCGGCACCGATCACACCACTGCACCCGGCCCTGAGTTCCGGCATGGTAAGTGCTTTTGTTGAAGCCTGGGTTCGCAAACCGACCTACGAAGACTTTTTGAAACTTCGCGATGACACCAGTCACTGGCAGGGCTGGTGGAAGAATCGGGTCGCTCGTGTGTTCGTGAATTTCACCCTGACCAATTTGGCAACCGTCGCCGCAGTCTGGATCGCGGGCCTGAGCATTGTCGGTAAATTGAGCTAAACGTAGTTAACCATGCGCAATAAAAAACGTCCGGATTTAGTCCGGACGTTTTTTTGTTTTCAACAATGGATCAATTCCCGGCAGGCTGTAAAGTCGTACGAACTTTGTTTTTGATTGCACGCGCCTGGCGGCTGAGCCACAAACTCATATCGTCAAACCAGGCATAGACCGTCGGCAGGAACAATAACGACACCACCGTCGAGAAAATGAGTCCCCCGACAATGGCACGGGCCATTGGGTAATACGGAGGACCGTCACCACCGATACCGGAGGAGCCGAAGCATAGCGGCACCATGCCGAGACATGCCGTACCCATAGTCATCAGAATCGGACGCAGACGTTCTTTACTGCCGATCACCAGTGCCTCGGTGCGATGCACACCATGGCGACGATGGGTATTGATATGTTCAAGCATCACGATGCCGTTATTCACCACCACCCCCATCAACACCAGAATGCCGATGAAAGCCATGATCGAGAATGTCGTTCCAGTAAGCCAGAACAACCAGCCAACACCGAGAATTGAGAAGAGCACGCCACTCAGGATCGCTAATGGCTGCACGAGAGATTCAAACAAGGCGGCCATGATGATGAAGATCAGCAAAAATGCCAGCATTGTGTTTAGCATCATCTGATTCATCGCATCCTCGCCGAAATCAAAATCAGAACCGAAGCCGACGCTGTAGCCCGGCTCAAGATCGATCTTGTTCGTCAGTTCCTGGATAGCTGCACGCGCTTTATCTACTTCAACATCGGGTGCCAGATTGGCCGTAATGGTCAAGGCTGTTTGACGGTTTGAACGACCGATTTGGCTTGCCGCTTGTTCAATGCGTACATCCACCATCGACAACAACGGAACACTGGTGCCATCCGCACGACGAATGGTCAATGAGGACATATCCTTGATGCGGAAATTTTCAGCGCCTTCAAAGCGTGCCCAAACCGGAATCTGTTCGTCACCATTGCGGAACTCGCGAAGTGGTGTACCACGCAATGCGATACCAATATATTGTGCAACTTCGCGTGTACTGAATCCGTAAGCCGCTGCTTTTTCACGGTCCACCGTCACTCTAACTTCCGAATTGACATCACCTACATCCAGACGCACATCGCGAAGTTCTTTCAGACCAGAAAAAAGCGGCAGCAATTGCTTGCCGATTTCCTGCAGTTTTTCGCTAGAGTCGCCCTCAATGAATACCTGTACGGTTTGATCAGTTTTGCTTTGATTACCGCCCGGTCCACCGCCACCACCAAAATTCAATTCGGCACGAGCGAGTTTCGGCAAGTCTTTGCGGATCTGCTCCTGGATATCTTCCGGAGACCGCAGACATTTGTCGCTATCACGGATACCCACCGCCATCAGAATTTTAGAGGCCGCTGTATTGCAGGAATAACCTTCGTCCTCAAGTGTCAGCCTTACACCGGCAAAACCCTGTTCGCCGAAGTATACATAGACCTGTTTGAGCTGATACGCCTCGCGTTTCGGCTCAAAGAACGCCTCGACCTTCGCAACTTCGTTCGACATTTGTTCCAGCGTGTAGGATCCACGCCAGTTGAAATTGAGTTCGAGCTGGCGACTGGCTTCGTTCGGAAACATATCCTTCTTCATCAATACAAAAGCCGGCATGCTGGCAGCAATAATCACAGCAATGGCCAGTAATGACCAACCACGATGTCGTAACGACCAGCTCAGCAAATTAGCGTATCGGCGAGTAAGACGCGGCACGAAACCGTGCTCGGCCGTCACTGCCGGTGGAGTTTTCAAGCGTGCAGAAATCATCGGAATCAGACTGACTGCCACCAGCCACGAGCACAGCAGCGAAATGGTGATCGTGTAGGCGATTTGTGCCAGATAGACACTGATTTCATTGCGCTCACCGAAAATATTCGGTGCGAAGACAATGATACTGGTCAATGTACCGGCACTGATTGCCAGTTGCACACCACGAGTACCTTCAATCGCACAGCGCATCGGATCGTTCGGATATTTCTCCCGATACTGGTAAATCGATTCGACCACCACCACTGCATTGTCGACCAGCATACCGACCCCCAACAGCAGACCCATCATGGTCAGAATATTGAGTGTCAAACCCAGAAAGTACATCGCGCCAAGTGTCATGACGATACAAATTGGAATTGCCAACGACACCATCAAAGTAGATGGCCAATGCCGCAGGAAATAAAACAATACGATCAAAGACAGTCCGGAGCCAATCCAGCCAGAGCGGATCAACTCGTTGATCGAATCGGTCACGCTTTCGGCCTGATCGCCAATCGTAATGAAACGGATACCCTGCAACGCCTTGTCTTGTTTGATCAGTGCCACTTCAGACCATACCGCCTCGGCGACATCGACCAGATTTGAATCACTCTCGCGAAACACATCGATGCCGACCGCCGGTGTGCCATCAAGACGTCGCATGATTTGCGTGCGCTGCGGTTTCAAGCGGATGTCGGCAATATCGCTCAAGCGCAGACCATTGGCGTCAATCACCAGATTCCGCATCTGATCAAGCGAACGAATTTCACCTACTGGCTGCACACGCAGACGACGCTGCCCTTCATCAATCTCGCCGCCCGATGCGGAAAAGTTTACGGCACGTAATTTTGCCGCCAGCTCATTCAAGCTGATGTTGTGGGCAGTCATGCGAGCCGAATCAATCGCAATTTCAACTTCCGGCTGGGTTGCGCCGCTGATATCCACCCGCGCTACACCGGGAACCCGTTCGAGTCGACGTGCGATGTGCTGCCGGATCAGCTCGTAATCACCGCTCAAGTCACGCGGCGCTGCAAAACGGATCTGCAACATAGCCTGACCACTCGGCGAAAACGAGAGTACCTGATAACGCTGAAAGTCACTCGGCAAATCACGACGAATGGCATCCAGGCGATCACGTATCTGCGTGGTAGCGACACCGATGTCACGACTCATATCGGAGAACTGCAAGAAAATATCCGCACCATCGGAGCGACTATTCGAGTCGATCCTTTTGATGCCGTCGACTGTCGATATCGCTTCTTCTGCCGGCCGTGTTACCGTGCGTTCGACTTCAGACGGCGTCGAATTGGCATACGGCATTTGCACGAACACGAAAGGAAAACTGATATCTGGAAATTGTTCCAGCGGAAGCCGGAAGGCGGCGATCAAACCGATCACCACCATCGAGATATAAAACATCACTGCCGTTACCGGCCGACGTAAACTCAACTCCGCCATGGTTTTCATGCGGTACCTTCCTCTGCATCGACTGGATGGGCTTCCAACGCACCACGATGACGCAACCCACGTTCGCGATACCATTCATCGCTGCGACGATCCATCAAGTCATATACCACTGGAATCACGACCAGTGTCAGCAAGGTCGAGACAATCAGGCCACCGATAACGGTAATTGCCATCGGTTGACGAACCTCGGCGCCCTCACCGGCAAAGAAAGCCAAGGGCGCAAAACCAAACAGTGTCGTTAACGTCGTCATGATGATCGGACGTAGACGCGATTCTGCGGCATCGCAAATTGCCTTGATCTTCGGCACGCCTTCTTCACGCAATTGATTTACTTTGTCGATCAGTACAATCGCATTTTTCACCACGATACCGACCAACAGAATCAACCCGATGAACACCACCACCGACACTGGCGAACCCACGATGAACAAGGCCAGGGCAGCGCCTACAATCGCCAGCGGCACCGAGAACATGATCACAAATGGATGCAACAGTGATTCGAACTGTGAAGCCATCACCAGATACACCAGGAAGATCGCCAAAGCGAATGCAAACATCAGTGAGTTTTGCGATGCGTCCAGTTCTTCGCTCTGACCACCGAAACTCAATTGGATTTCAGTACCCAGCGGTTCTTCGGTAACAAGGCGGCGAACTTCGGCAACAGCACTGCCCAGATCAACATCACGCAGGTTCGACGAAACAATTGCAACGCGGTCCTGCTCTACCCGATTGATCTCGCTTGGACCCAAGGTTTCCTTCACATCGGCTACCGCACCGAGCGTAATTGGATTTTCGCTTTGTGGATTGATGATCAGATTGCGGATCGCTTCCACACTGTTGCGGTCGCTTTCACGGGCTCGTACACGCACGTCGATCTTCCGATCACGGAAACTGTAACGGGTTGCCACTTCACCACGAACCTGGCGCACGATCTGATCCGAAATCTGACGGTCGGTCAATCCCAGAGCCGCAGCTCTTTCCTGATCGAAAAGAATCTGGATTTCTGGATAACCTTCCTGCACGGTTGTCTTGACGTCGGCAAATTGCGGACGTCCCTGCATACGTTCAGCCAGACGACGAGCAGCTTTTTCAATCGCAGGCAAGTTCGAGCCACGAATTTCCACTTCCAACGGCGAGGAGAAATTCAGCAACTGCGGACGGCCGAATTTGACTTCGACACCGGCGTACTTAGCAGCGGTCGCACGCATACGTTCGGTAACGGCAGCTTCGCGTTCCGGACTGTATTGATTCAATACCACCATCAATTTCGCCACGTTTTCGCCTGATTCGGTCGGACTTGCATCAAGACGCGTGCCAGTACCGCTGACACCATAAAGCGCTTTGATTTCTGGATCGTTCTGATGTGCCTGCTGGAAAGTACGAACCAATGCATCGGTATCAGCCAAACGGGTCCCGGAAGGCAGGCGTGCCGTCATCTCGAAACGATCCTGAGCCAGTTGTGGAATCAGATCAGCACCTAGCGTCGCCAACAAGCCGAGACTGATGACAAACGCCAGCGTCGCGCTAGTCAACACCATCCATGGGCGTTGCAATGCTCCTGGCAAAATTTCGTGATAACGCTTGGCTGCGAAGTCATACGGTTTGATCGCGATTTCGGCAATGCGGGTAATGAATGCTGGAAATTTCACCAGTAATAATTTCAATACTGTCGGCATGAAGAAACCAAACAACCTACCAAGACTCAAATTCCACATCTTTTTGATGAAGCCAGCGATGCTGCCGGTCAAGGTCGGAATCCATGCGGTGAAACGGCTTTTTCGCAACGTTCTTGCTATCACGGTTACCATGGAATCGGGTACTTCTTCTTCCACGAATGCCAGCGGCGGCTTCGCCTTGATCGAACTCAACATCGGAATCAACGTCAGCGAAACGATCAAGGAGATGACCATGGCAATGGAAACAGTGAGCGCCTGATCTTTGAACAACTGGCCAGCAACACCTTGCACGAATACCAAGGGGAAAAACACGGCAACCGTCGTCAGTGTCGAGGCAATCACCGCCATGCTGACTTCCTTGGTGCCGGCAATGGCTGCCTGCAATACACCGAGTCCACGTTCCCGTGCTTTGGCGATACTTTCCAGCACTACAATCGAATCGTCGACCACCATGCCGGTTGCCAAAGCCAAACCAGCCAATGACATGACATTCAAGCTGAGATCCAGCTGATCCATGAAGAAAAATGTGGTGATGATCGACACCGGCAATGAAAGAGAAATCACCAGTGTGCTCCAGCCATCGCGCAGGAACACGAAAATAATCAGAATCGCCAGCAAGCCACCGATGATCGCTTCGTTACGTACTTCGTGAATCGCGTTTTCGATGAAGATCGACGTGTCCTGAATCGTGCGCAACGTGTAACCGCCCAGCACAAATTCACCCTCTGGACGCGCCGCCTTGGCTGACGCCTTGTCTACCGCCTCGGCTGCCTGTTCAACGGCCAGCACTGGTTCTCCGGCTTTCTGAAGCTGGTCAAGACGCGCACGCACTGCATGCGCAACCGTTACTGCATTTGAATCACCTTCCTTATAGATGGCTAACTCGACTGCCTCAGAGCCACGCAAGCGAATCATCGCTTCGCGCTCCTTGTGGTCTTGCACTACTTCGGCAACATCGCGCAGACGAATTGGCACGCCGTTCTGCACCGTGATCAACATGTCACGCATTTCATCGAGCGTGCGGAATTGATTCACTGTGCGAACCAGATAGCGTTCATTGCCTTCGGCAATTCGGCCACCTGAAATATTGACGTTTTCCTGACCCAGCCGTTCGATTACCGTGCTGGCAGGCATGTTCAATTGTGCAAGCCGACGCTCGTCCAGACGCACCTGTACTTCGTCTTCCAAACCACCACCGACTTTGACGGCAGCGACCCCTTCAACCGGCTCGAGTGATTTTTTCAGTTCGTCGTCGGCGTAACGACGCAGACGAATCAATTCGGCTTCGACATCCCCTTTGAAATTTTCAGGCACGCTCAAAACGAGCCGGATTATTGGCTCGGTCGAAGGATTGAAACGCAGCAACACTGGCGGTAACACATCCAATGGCAGGTTCAAATTTTCCAACTTCTCGCGGACGTCGAGACTGGCCTGGTCCATATCCGTGCCCCAGGCAAACTCCAGCACGACATCGCTTTGGCCCGGACGGGAGATTGAATGCAGTTTGCTCAAACCCTTGACGACACCAACGGCTTCTTCAACCGGTTCGGTCACCAGATTTTCGATTTCAGAGGGTGCGGCACCGGTATATTCGGTACGTACCGTCAGTGTCGGATAACTGAGATCCGGCAATAGATTGACCTTCAGGCTACCCCAGCTGATGGCACCGAAAAGTACCATCGTCAGCGTAAACATGAAGACGCTCACGCGTCTGCGTGTAGAAAATTCGATAATACTCATTTATTTGGCCGCCGGAGATTTGCTATCCGCTGCAATTGCGGTTGAACCGGCAGCTTTGAGTACTTCCACTTCGGTGCCATCACGCACGGCCACTTTACCGGCAGTGATTACGTTATCGTTTTCTTTTACACCTGCACGCACTTCGGCCATTTCGCCATCCACGTAACCCAACTGCACCGGAACACGGACGGCCTTCTTGTTTCGCACAACATAAACTGCAGATTCGCCTTCATCTTCAATCAAGGCAGTACGCGGAAGCGTCAGAACACTATCACGCTGGTCGTAAACGATTTCGATTCGGCCAAACATGCCTGGACGCAAATTGTTGCTCCCGGTGAATGCACAAACTACCCGAAAAGTACCGCTACCCGAGTCTACGACAGGACTGACGCGATCAACTTTCCCCTCGAAAACGGTACCTGGAACGGCGTCAACGACCATTCGCAAGGGCATACCGATTTTCAAGGTTGCCATTTGACGTTCAGGCACACTCAATACCGCTTCGAGATGGCTGTTATCGACGATGCGGAATACGGGTGCATTGAGATTGATCAGATTGCCCGGTTTCACCATCCGTTGGGCAACAACGCCGCTTATTGGCGCGGTAATTTGGGTGTAACTGAGTTCCAGCTTAGCCAGATCAAGAGTGGAGCGTGCTGACTCGAGTTCATAGCGTAATTGATCGTTAGATTCGGCACTGACCAATTTCTGTTCGCGTAATTGCTGCGAACGACGGTAATTATTTTCCAATTTATGGACGGTGGCTGCGGCTCCGGCTGCCTGCAGACGCGCCCTGTCGCCATCAAGTCGCGCAAGTACCTGGCCTTTATGGACAATGTCACCCTCCTCAGCAAGTAACTGCACCATAACGCCGGAGGTTTTGGCTACTACCTGGGATTCGCCCGGCGCTTCGAGATTGGCTGTTCCGGAATAGGTTGCCGCGATGGATCGACGCGTGACAGAGGCGACCTCTACGGGGACCGCATCTGCTTTCTTTTCGTCTTTCTTAGCATCCTTGCCATCTTTGCTGTCGGCTTGCTCGGACTTGGTCTTGTCGTCAGCATCAGCCTCTTTACCGCCTTTGCAACCGCTTAGAACCACGGTGCCAAGCACCATTGCGAATAAGAATGGGCGAATGATCGAGTTTGAGTTTTTCATTAGATGTCCGTTTCCAAGATCGAGGGTCTAAACCCGAGGTGTTATAGTTGCATATCACAGTACATGATTGATTCAGGTTTGTTATGTGCCGGAAGTCAATATGACTTCGTTCCATGACGACATGTAACAAATACTGTCAGTGAGATGCCTCGAACGGTTCAAAGGTTGCTCCCCCTGTCTGGATTGAAGCGCAGCGGCTATAATCTGTTTTTTCCGACCGATTGCCGGATTTTTAAGAATGAAAACATCACTAATTTTACTGGCTGGACTGTTTCTTGCGGGCAATAGTCAGGCCGCCGAGCTAAAGGGTAACCCCAAAGCGGGCAAAACACTTTCGTACACCTGTACTGGCTGCCACGGCATTGCTGAATACAAAAATGCCTACCCCAGTTACCGCGTGCCCAAAATTGCCGGTCAAAATGAAAAATATCTGCTTGCCGCACTGCATGGCTATAAAAAAGGTGAACGTAATCACCCGACCATGAAAGCGCAAGCGTCCAGCTTTTCGGATCAGGATATCGCTGATATTGCAGCGCATTTATCCAGCCTTAAATCCTCCAAGAAGTAATCAAGGAAACCTCACATGATGATTCGTACCCTCCTTGTTGCTTCGAGCCTTTTGTTCGCAGGCAGTGTCGGCGCGTCTTCGGTAAAAGGCGATGCAGCTAACGGCAAGAAAGTATTTGAAGCCAGTAAAGACACCAAGGGTCAACCAGTGGCTGCATGCACAAGCTGCCACGGCGTTGGCAATACCGGCAAGTTACCCGATGGCAACGCAGCTCCTGGCGAAAACCCCGTCATTGCAGGTCAGTATTCCGATTACCTGAGCAAAGCTTTGCACGATTACAAAAACAAGAAACGAGCCCATATCGGGATGCAAGGAAATGCCGGCCGTTTGTCCGAGAAGGAAATTGCCGATGTTTCGGTGTATCTGGGCACCTTGAAAAGCAAAGTGCATGATTTAAGCGAACACGAAGATTGATGTTCTCTTTTCGCTGATGCAATAAAGGCCCTTTGGGGCCTTTATTTTTTGGCTGTAGGGGCGCCTGCTTGCTGCGCCCA
>JBOHYH010000274.1:0-2238 GCA_050737775.1 Arenimonas sp. | reverse complement strand
GAGCTGGCATGGAACGCACGTTGCCGGTACGGTGGCTGCTGTTACCAATAATGCCAAAGGTGTTGCTGGTACTGCCTTCAATGCGAAAGTGATGCCTGTACGTGTATTGGCTGCTTGCGGTGGTAGCACTTCCGATATTGCCGATGCCATTATCTGGTCATCCGGCGGTACGGTTTCCGGTGTGCCTACCTTGAGTGCGGCCAATGCTGCTGACGTTATCAACATGTCGCTTGGTGGCGGTGGTGCATGTCCAACGACAACGCAAAACGCAGTGAACAGTGCCGTGAGTCGTGGTACGACCGTGGTGGTTGCCGCAGGTAACAGCAATGCCAATGCTTCCGGTTTTACACCGGCTAGCTGCGCGAATGTAGTGACGGTTGCTTCGGTGACGAGTGCAAGTGCGCGTTCGAGTTTTTCAAACTACGGTACCTTGATTGATGTATCTGGTCCTGGTTCGTCGATTCTTTCAACACTCAATAGCGGTACCACTACACCAGGTGCAGAAAGCTACGCGAGTTACAACGGAACATCGATGGCATCGCCACACGTTGCTGGTGCTGTGGCCTTGGTACAAAGTCGCCGTTTGGCCCTGGGCTTGGCAATGTACACGCCTGCGCAGGTCGAAACGCAATTGAAAAGTACGGCTTATGCGCTTGCTGGTGCATGCAGCGGTGGTTGTGGTGCCGGTATCGTCAATGCAAAAGCATTGGTTGATGCTGCAGGTGGCATTACAGGCACCACGTATAGCAATACCGCTGATTACACGATCAGTGACAATACTACTGTCGATAGTCCAATTACGGTTTCCGGTCGCACCGGCAATGCACCGAGCAATGCCTCGGTGACTGTGGCGATAGTTCACACATACCAAGGCGACTTGAAAGTTGACCTGGTGGCGCCGGATGGCAGCTTGTACAACATCCACAACCGCACCGGTGCCGGTACCGACAACATCAACAAGACCGTGAGTTTGAATTTATCCACGGAAGCCTTGAACGGCGTCTGGAAGTTGCGTGTGAATGACAATGCGGCAGGTGATACGGGCTATATCAACAGTTGGTCAGTCACTTTCTGACCTCCAAATGCTTAAGCGCGTCAGCAAAGCCCCGGTAAGCCGGGGCTTTTTTGTGACACGGTTCACATTTTTGTCGTGACGGTCTCTTCACGCGTTGCGTTACAAATTGTCAAGGTGGAATGGTTAAAGCTGTGGCTGAGCTCACAGAACGCATAGAATACGCGAACGTGTATGCATGCCTTGGTGGCTTTGTATGCACGGTAGATAAGCATCAATGAAGTAATTGTTACTTGAATTGTTGCAAGCATGCAGGGGAAGCAGCTGATGTTGGGGACGCATTACAACGCAATCTATGACAGTCGATATTCGTGCTTGAAGAAAAGTTCTTTGAGCGTGATTTCAGCTGTATTTTATTCCGCGCATCCAGTCGCTCCAGCGGGAGCGTAATTACATGAATCACCTTTTCCCAGCCCTACACACTATTCGTAAATTGGATGCCGCAACGATGTTAATCCGTCAGCTTAAATTCTTAGCGTTTACTGCAGTACTCGCGCTCTCAGCGAACTCGGCATTTGCGCAGACATCCGTTACGAATACGGCAACCATTACCCCCCCCGCAGGCGTTACGGATCCGACATGTAATGTCGCAAATCCACCCTGTAATAGTGTGTCCGATACCGATACGGTCACGCCGCTCACTGTCAGTTTGACGAAAGCATGGGTCAATGGCCTTGCAGGTGAAGCAGTCAGTCTTTCGATAACCGGCGGCAATGCGCCAACAGCGGGCAGCTCCACAGCGCCGGCAACGACGACGGCGGCTACGGCAAATGCCGCAGCGGGCGCGACGATCACCTTGACCGAAGCATTTGGTGTTCCTGCCAATGCCGCTAACTACACCACGACTTTGTCGTGCGTAAAAACTACCGATGCGTCCGTCGTCGCAGTTTCCGGTGCCGGCTTAAGTCGCACTATCACCATGCCGTCCGACAGCAATGTGGCGTGTACTTACACCAACTCACGCATCGTACAAACCTTGCAAGTAGTGAAGGCGTGGACGAATGCGGTGGCCGGTCATACGGCGACCGTGACGACGACTGGTGGTACGAATAACTCGACCTTCAGCGCGACCGCTCCGGCCACCGGTTTGAACGGCACCACGGTGAATGTATTTGCTGGTGATGTCGTCACACTGCCTGCGGAAACTTTTGGTGGTGGCGCATTGG
>JBOHYH010000273.1:0-1652 GCA_050737775.1 Arenimonas sp. | reverse complement strand
TTTATCTGGATAACGCGGTAAAGCGTGCACAGGCATCAGGCGAGTTAAAAGATATCAAGACATTGGACGCCGCGCTTACCGATGGCGCCTTGCGTCGTGTGCGACCCAAAGCGATGACCGTAATCACGATCCTGGCAGGCTTGTTGCCAATTCTTATAGCCACCGGTGCCGGTGCGGCCACCATGCAGCGCATTGCCGCTCCCATGCTCGGTGGCATGCTCAGTGCGCCCTTGTTATCGCTGATTGTGATTCCCGCCATTTACAAATTGTGGCTGAGTCGCGGTTTGCGGCCGGCACATGAAAATGTTCAAGGAGCTCTGCCATGAAATCACTTTTGATAAGCAGTGCCATGACACTTGGTATCTTGTTGGCAGGATGTGCTGCAACACCGGTTCGTGATGATTCGCGTGTTCAACAAACCATCGCTGGTGTAGGTATTGGAGCTCCAAGATTGCCAGCGAACGGCGAGTCGTATTTAGACGATGCCTGGTTTGCAGAACAACTTACCCTCGAACGTGCCGTGCAAGCGGCCCTGCTCAACAATCCGCAGGTGCGCGTTGAACTGTCGCGTCTGGATGCCGCGCAAGCCGAACGCATTCAAGCCGGCTTGCTGCGAAATCCGATAGGCTCGTTTATGGTGTTGCGACCGGAAGGCGGTGGTCGTTATGAGCTTGACTACAGTTTGGTACAAAGTCTGTTTGATCTATTCACACGCTCAAAACGTATCGATGTGGCGAATGCGGTACAGGCACGTACCCAAGCCGAAGTGATGCAGCAGCTGGTAAGCATTGCGCAAGACACCGAGGCGGCATATTTCGAAGCTATCGCAACGAAAGATGCCTTGCGCCTGCAACGCGAGCAATTGGCACTGGAAGAAAACACGCTCGTCTTGCTCAAGCGTCAGGCGCAACAAGGCGTGTTATTGAATAAATCCGTGTTGACACAACAAGCGGCGGTTTCGATGCAAGCCCATACACTTCGCACCGCAGAAGCCGAGCAGACCAAGGCATTGTCGGCATTGGCGCAACTGTTGGGTTTATCGAGTATCCATCACTTGGTATTGCCAGATCATTTACCAGCACCGCCACTCGGCGAATTTAACGAACCTGAGCTCCAAGCGCTCGCCATAAAGCATCGCCCTGAGCTGATGGCTACCAACGCCAGCACTGATCAGGCACGTGCCGAGAAAAAACTGCAGACCGGCGTATTGCGTGCCTCCGATCCATCCCTTGGGCTCGGCGGCATTCGCGAAAGCGGCGGTCAATCGCTCAATGGCCTCAGCGCACAAATCAGCTTGCCGATTTTTGATACGGGTCGAGCTCGTGGTTCGTTGGCAGACGCGAAGATCGCTCAAGCCGATCATCAAGCCGAAGCAACCCGTCGCCTTGTCCCGTTGGAAGTCGAACGTGCCTTAGCCACCCTGATTGCCAACACGAAAGCACTGGAGCATACCGACCACCACGTCCGACAACAGCTGCAACTCGAAAAATTGGCCTTGCGAAATTACCAGCAAGGCAATGGCGATTATGAATCGCCCCCGGTTTTGTAGACACATATCAGTCCATTGTTGTGTGTCGCTTTTCAAACTCTACCGGAGACAATCCCTGGTTGCTACCGTGTCGCCGGGTTCGGTTATAAAACACTTCGATATA
>JBOHYH010000272.1:0-13988 GCA_050737775.1 Arenimonas sp. | reverse complement strand
TGGGCGCAGCAAGCATGCGCCCCTACATTCATATCTCCGTGGGAGGGCGCGTTAGGCCCAGACTTTGAACAATTCAAATCCAAGCCAGGACAGAAACAAGGCGAGCAATATAAAACCTTCGTTACGGTTGATTCGTAAATCACCCCCCAGAATCGGGTACAGGGCCAAGGTGAACGCCATTGCAGCAGGCAATTCAAATCCGACAAACGAGACCGGGATCATCACTGGGCTGACCAGCGCCATGCCGCCAAGAATAAATAATAGATTGAACAGGCAGGCGCCCAGTACCAAGCCTGCGACCAGATTCGCCTTGCCGCTGCGTGCTGCCAGAATCGCCATCACCACTTCCGGCAACGCCGTACCAATCGCCACAACCGTCAGGCCTGTCAATAAAGGTCCGAAGCCCAAGGAAAAACCAATGGCCGGTGCTGACTCGATCACGAGCTTGGCGCCAAAAAACAGCAGGCCAGCACCCATTGCAATTCGTATCGCATTCATGGCGGGCGAGGTATTGGTTTCAAAGGCTTCTGCCACTTCTTTTTGAACCTCGACGGATTCATTGCTGGAGCGTTTCATGATAAGCAAGACTGCGACAACGAAGGCCAGCAACAACAAGCCGCCTTCCCACTGTTGCAAGCCATGATCCAGACCCAGCAGCAACACGGCTCCCGTGGCGACCAGCAGGAAAACGATCTGTAATGCCAGCGAACGCATGCTCAACAGCATCGGTGCCGAAATGGCAGCGAGACCCAAGGTCAGTCCGATATTGACGATATTGCTACCCACCGCATTTCCCAATGCAATCTCGGGATGTCCGTTCAAAATCGCAAATGCATTGACCGCCAATTCCGGAATCGAAGTGGCAAACAACATCATCAGTACACCGGTTTTGAATGCCGACAATCCAAGTCGTTGGGAGAGTCCGGCGAGACCTTTCACAGCAGAATCACCGCCAAGCAATAAGACCAATAATCCGCAGAAAAAAAGTCCAGTGCTCATCAACATGACATTGCCCCTTCAGATTATTTGTTGGTTGACACTTACTTTGTCTTGATCTATTTCTTTCGCGGAATATAGAGATCGGTAATCGTGCCTTCATAGACTTCCGCAGCCATGCCGATAGACTCACCAAGCGTTGGATGCGGATGGATACTGTGGCCAATATCACCTGCTTCGCAACCCATTTCAATGGCCAGCACCACTTCAGAAATCAAATCTCCGGCATTCACACCGACAATGCCGCCACCGATAATTCGATGGGTTGCTTCATCAAAGATTAATTTGGTGAAGCCTTCGGTACGGCCAATGCCGATTGCCCGGCCGCTGGCAGCCCAGGGAAACTTGCCAACGCCGACCTGCATATTTTTTTCTTTTGCTTCGGTTTCGGTCACCCCCACCCAGGCGATTTCCGGATCGGTATAGGCCACCGATGGAATCACGCGTGCCACCCATTCGCGTTTTTCACCGGATGCCACTTCGGCAGCCAATTTTCCTTCGTGGGTAGATTTGTGCGCGAGCATCGGATTACCGACCAAGTCACCAATGGCAAAAATATGCGGAACATTGGTTCGCATTTGTCGATCCACCGGAATAAAGCCACGCTCGGTCACACTTATTCCGGCCATTTGTGCATGAAGCTTGCCGCCATTCGGTGCACGACCAACCGCTACGAGCACACGGTCATAAACGGTTTTTTCCGGAGCTGCACCTTCGAAGCCGACATGTATGCCGTCCTTTTTAGCTTCAACTTTCGCTGCCTTGGTTTTGAGATGAATCGCAACACCGGCTTTTTTCAGTCGGTCCGCCAAAGGCTTGACGAGATCCTTGTCGGCACCCGGCATCAGCTGCTCAGCCAGTTCCACGACGGTCACTGCACTGCTCAATGAACGGTAAACCGTTGCCATTTCCAGACCGATGATACCGCCACCGATAACCAATAAATTCTTCGGTATGTCGTGCAGCATTAATGCATCGGTCGAATCCATCACTCTCGGATCTTCCCAGGGGAAGCCCGGCAATTTAACAGGCTGCGAACCAGCAGCAATAATGCACTGCTGGAACGCGAGCACCTGTTTTCCCGTCGCCGATTCTATTTCGAGTTGATTCGGTGAAATAAATTTACCAGTGCCGGTTACGGTGCGTACTTTTCGTTGTTTAGCCATTCCGGTCAAACCGCTACTCAAGCTACCGACCACCTTTTCCTTGTGCGTACGCAATTTCGCCAAATCGATTTTTGCTTCGCCGAAACTCACGCCATAATCGGCTGCATGCTTTGCTTCTTCAATCACTTCGGCGGCATGCAAAAGTGCTTTCGATGGAATGCAGCCCACATTCAGGCAAACACCACCCAATTGTACGTAGCGTTCAACAAGGACGACATCCATGCCCAAATCAGCAGCGCGGAAAGCGGCGGTATACCCCCCCGGCCCTGCACCAAGCACGACTATCTGGCAGGAAATATCGACCTTGTCTTTCGCAGTACCCACCGGCGTTGCAACAACTGCAGCAACCGGAGCTGGAGCTTTACTTTCCAAGGGCGCAGAAACCAGAGCCGTCTTTTCGACGGCTATATCGCCGGATTCCATAATCGCAATCACATCGCCTTCGGATAATTCATCGCCCAGCTTCACGCGAAGCTCTTTTACAACACCAGCAGCACTGGCTGGTACTTCCATCGTTGCCTTGTCGGACTCCAGCGTAACAAGACCTTGGTCTTTTTTTACGGTGTCGCCGACCTTGACCAATATTTCGATTACCGGGACTTTGACACTGCCTCCGATATCGGGGACTTTCAGTTCAATACTGCTCATGCTGTCTTGCCTTTTAGAGTCACAGCAACAACTGGCGTAGATCCGCCAGCGATTGGGTCAGAAAACTGGCGAACCTTGCGGCAGCTGCACCATCGATTACACGATGGTCATACGAAAGCGAAAGCGGCAACATCAGGCGTGGCTTGAATTCACTGCCATTCCAGACAGGTTTGATCTGCGATTTTGAAACACCCAGGATGGCAACTTCGGGCGCATTGATAATCGGCGTGAAGCCGGTACCTCCAATACCACCGAGCGAAGAAATCGAGAAACAGCCACCCTGCATGTCATTCGGGCCGAGTTTCTTATCACGTGCTTTTGCACTGATGACTGCAAGCTCCTGCGCCAATTCAAGCAAGCCTTTCTTGTCAACATCCCGAATCACCGGCACGACCAGTCCATCGGGCGTGTCAACGGCAATGCCGATATGGAAATATTTCTTGAGAATCAAATTATCGCCTTCGAGCGATGCATTGAAGTTCGGGTATTTTTTCAATGCCGCCACCACCGCTTTCATCATGAAAACAAGTGGCGTGACCTTGACGTCCTTGTGCTCTTCCGCAAGTTTCTTGCGGAAGAGATCCATTTCGGTGATGTCAGCTTCATCATTTTGCGTGACATGAGGAATCATCGCCCAGTTACGGGCAAGATTGGCGCCGGAAATTTTCTTGATGCGCGAGAGTGCTTGCGATTCGATAGCACCGTATTTGGCAAAATCCACTTGCGGCCAGGGAATCAGATTCAAGCCGGAACTACCGCCCGATCCGGCAAGCCCTGAAACCAGCGCTGCTTTGACAAACTGCTGCACATCGGCTTTTGAAATACGACCGCCACGTTCGCTGCCTTTGACTTTGGCCAGATCAACACCGAGTTCCCGCGCGAAGACCCGAACGGAAGGACTGGCATAAGGCACATTGGCAGGCATCAAGGCATCCGCATCAAAATTCACTGGCGGGCTACGAACAGCATTGCTGCTCGGCATCGGAATTGATGCAGCAGCAACAGGTGCTTGTACGACAGGAGTTGCGAGAGTAGCCACTGGCTCGGGTTGTTTGGGAGTAGCGATTTCCTTGGTCGCAGGAGTTGCCGCTGAAGCAGCCTCCTCTGCAGCTTCAATCAAAACAACCACATCGCCTTCCGAAATTTCATCGCCAAGTTTTACCTTGAGTTCACGCACAATCCCGGCAAAGGGAGCGGGAACTTCCATCGTGGCTTTGTCGGATTCAAGTGTAATCAGACCCTGATCTTTTTTGACGGCGTCGCCGACTTTGACCAGCACTTCAATCACCGGAACATTATTATGGCCGCCGATATCCGGCACCTTTGCTTCTTTCAACGCTGACATGCAATCCCTCCCGCCCTACTGGCGAAGCGGCTATTGTCGCCTGCGAAGGCCATTGTCGCCAAGCTTTGTACCGGGAAGAGCGAATTAAGGGCCCATGTTGTCCCCGTGAGACAAAAAAACACCCTCCCGCCCTAGGGGGCAAGAGGGTGTTACGCCGATATCCGGGGACAGATATCGAGCGATAGGGGAATTAGGTCAAGGCGCTCTGGTTTCGAGCAGGTTTATTTTTTCATTGTTACTCAGGCGCACGGTGATTCCGCCTTCGATCTTGTCCATGTGACGCACACGATCACACATTGCATCTGCCAATGGCTCCAGTTTCTTGGCACGGGCTTCGACCCTGGTTTCAATTTCCTTGCCCATATTGTCCATGCGCTTTTCAAACGCCCGGGCTTTTTCTTCATCGCCGCTGAATGCCAGTGACAATGCTTGCTTGACGGCAGCCCCCACCACATCGGGCACAAAGTCGGTCACGATCGGTTCGATTATTTTTTCATCGATGTCGTTATTGATGATAAGCGTCGGGTTTTTATTCAATGAATTGCGCAATGTCAGCTGGGCATTCTGAAGCTTCACAACCGTGGGATTGTTTTGTTCACCATTCAAGGCACGCGAGACCTCTATCAATGCGCCAAAGGCAATATCGATTGCTTCGCCGGTTATATATCTGAACTGCGGGAGCAACAAACGCATTTCGTTTTCAAATTCCGACACACGAGCTTTGTCTTCGCTGCTCAATGCAAGCTCTTTACCATCAATGACCATGCGCCCATCCTGGATCAGGATGCGCTTTCCGGGAGCAGCTTCTTTCGAAAAAATAAGCGTGCGGCCTTGCTGTGAAAAGTTATAGTCGCTCTCGAAATTACATTGATGCGACTCCGCGTGTACGGAAAACGAAGCACCCAATGCCAGTGCTGCAACAATAGCAAGACGTTTCATGGAACCCCCTTCGATCAAGACAGGGCCAGCTTAAATTTTTCGTTCAAGTTTCACATGTGCCTTTGGCAGCAATGACTTTAGTCATGGTGGCAACCGTAACAAGAAACTTCATTTCACTACTGCAGTACAACCGTTTCGAATTCATTTGGATCTCGCAGCTGCGGCACTCCACGAATGTCCGGGTATCGCTAAAGCAATTGAATCTTTGCCGACTACTACGTCCATGATCACGGCAGATATCGCAGCGAGATACGCAACCTGCCATTTGCAGGGACAATACGGCGCCAATGTCGACATACTGATGTGCAGAGTTGACGCCAGGCCATCGTCTTGACGCCCCGTCTCGATCTTTTATTCAGGAGGGTGCTGCGGCATTTTTTTCACTTTGAGTGTGCCGATGGCTTATCCTTGGACATTGCTTTTCAAGGTCTACCTAATGAATTTTCTTCGTCAACGACCGTATCTTGTTATTTTTCTGCTTGCTCTGGTACTGAGCTTGTCGTTCATGGGCAGTCGCAGTTTATTTGAACCTGACGAGGGGCGTTATACCAACGTAGCCCTCACAATCGCGGACACTAATGAATGGATTTCGCTTTATCGGCATCCAGACTCGCTACATTTCACTAAACCGCCATTAACCTATTGGGCCATTGCCGCAAGCGTCAAGGTGTTCGGCTTTAATACCTGGGCAGCCCGTTTACCGATTGCGCTCGCCTATATTTTTAGTGTGTTGATAATTTATCAACTCGGCAAATCATTCTGTCGGGAAAAACCATGGCTGCCTGCGCTGATATTTGCGACCAGTCCTCTGCCTTTCCTTGCTGGCAACTACATCAGTACCGACTTTATACTTGCCGTGTGCGAAACACTGGCAGTTTGCTGTTTTGCTCAATATGCCTTTCAGAAAAAATCGAAATACTGGATGGATGCCATGTGGGCTGCATTTGGTCTAGCCTTTCTCGCCAAGGGGCCGCCCAGTCTGCTGCCCTTGATGGCAATTTTCGTTTTTCTCTGGCAACAAAAAGATTTAAAAGTATTTTTTAGGCCACTTGGGTTTCTGGCATTCGCCATTATTGGCCTGACCTGGTATGGCGTGGTGATAGAGAGACATCCAGGCTTGTTTGATTATTTCATCGGACACGAAGTCGTCGCTCGGGTAGCCGATAAAAGCATGCAGCGCAGTCCGGAGTGGTACGGACAAATCAAGGTTTATTTACCAACATTCTTGCTAGGGGCGTTGCCATGGTTGCTCATGCTCGCGGCCGTATTAATCATTAAACGTTTGAAAGGCAGCGCGAATAAGACTGAACCTAATCCTGCAGATAGGCTGCAAAAAAGATTCCTGTGGCTTTGGTTAATATTGCCATTACTAGTTTTTTGCCTATCACGTTCGAGAATGCCCCTTTACGTATTGCCATTATTCACACCACTGGCACTATTGCTGGCACAGTCGCTTAAGGACTTTTCGTTCAACCAGCGTTGGGCATATGCCTGTACTGCGTGGATTCTGGTTTTGATTGGCTGTCGCTACGCAATAAACCAATTCGATTTTCACAAAGACCCCGAAGTTTTTGCACGTAAATTACTGGTGATTACCCGGGAAAAACCACGCGAAATTATTTTTGTCGAAGACATGACCCGCTATGGCCTACATTTGTATCTAGGCTCGCAAATAAATAAAGTCAGTTTTAAACCCCAGCCAAAGACCATTTCCGACAGCCAATTCGATATGACGCTGCAACAGGCGATCGAACAAAAACCCGGAAAGCGCGTTTTCATATTCAAACGTGAAAACGAGCAATACTTCAAAAATGCGCTGAAGAAAAACAATATAAAACCTTTATTTCTTGGGGTTGTCCCAGACCACAAAAACCGTGGCCCGGAGGATCGATTGATCTACACGATCCCCGGCGAATTCTAATATCGACTGAACAAAGCAGACGAAAAAAAGGCCGCCATCAGCGACCTTTCTGGAGCATGCATCCCGGTAGTTTATTTGGTCTGCGACTGCCGCTCCGCCCTCATAGCCATGCGTGCAATGCGCATTTCTTCACGGGTGATCTTGCCATCGTTGTTGCCGTCGATAATGCTGAAATTATCCGCAAGCTTGGGCATTTCGCTACCTATTTCGGCACGTGTCAAAGCTTGGTCATTATTGGTATCGAGGCGTTTCAGCTTTTCCCTGCCCTGCTGCATTTTCTCGCGAAAATCTGCGCGGCGTTCATTTCGTTGCTGACGCTTTTGTTGATGCGCCTGCTTGAGTTCGTCTTGCGACAAACCGCCATCACGATTCAAATCTGCCTTGTCAAAGCGCTCGCGATGTTTCGGGTTATTCTGCAATTCGGCATAGCTGAGCTTGCCATCACGATTGGTATCGAGCGACTGAAAACGCTCTTGTGCTTTTGCCTGCATGTCGGCACCGCGATCAGCTTTCTGACTTTGTGCTGTCGCCAGCAGGCTGACTGTCATCAGGCCGATAGCAATAAGGGGAACTAATTTTTTCATGGAGTCACTCGCTTTTTCTCTTGGGGTCACCCACTAAAACGCAGTCAGCGCGTGACGGTTGACAGGCACGACTGCTCATTCCCGCCAAAACCTTCACAATCGAGGCAGACAGAGCTCTTCAGTAAAGCTGCACTCGCTATGGATGTTCTGCTTCGGCATGGGCTTTTTCTTTTCTGATCAAATAAAGGCCGCTTGCAATAATAACCAAGCCCCCTGCCAACGCGACGCCATCGGGCAGTGTTTGCCATAACAGCCAGTCCAGCCCCATACCCAGCGCAAGTGCGGTGTATTCAAATGGCGCAATCACGGATGCTTCGCCTTTCTGGAAGGCGGCTGTAATGGCGACCTGACCAAAGAAACCGGAAATACCGATGCCTGCCATCACCAGGTAATGCTGGTGCTCCAGAGGCTGCCAATTCGGGGCAGCAAAACACCCCGCTCCGATTGCAATCATGGTCATCGCCCAAAACACCATGCTGTCCGAAGAATCGGTCCGGCTGATGATCCGAACACTGATTGCGGAAACCGAATAACACACTGCCGCACCCAAAACAGCAAAACTACCCAGCGAAATCAGGTTCTGCGTACCGGGCCGCAACACAATCAAGACACCCAATAGACCGACAAAAATCGCGATCCAGCGAGATGCACCCACTTTTTCTTTCAGTAAGGGCACCGACAATACGGTAATCAGCAATGGAGCGATAAAAAACAGGGAATACGCTTCGGACAAGGGGAGTGTCTTCAGCCCATAGGTAAACAGGGCCAGCATGGTGATGCCCAATACGCCACGCAGCAAATGCAAAGGCCAGCGGATTTTCAACAAGCTCGCAGCACTGCCACGCAGCAGCACGTACACAATTACGAAGGGCAAAGATGCCATTGCACGCATGGCTGTTACTTGAATAGCCGGATAATGTGGCGATAGCCATTTAAGCCCGGCATCCATCAGTGAAAAAAGACAGACGGCCATCAGCATGGCAGTGATGCCACGCATCCAAGAATTCCTGTTGGTCATTGGATCAAAGCTCTTGCCATGAATTTATTGTTGCATGGAATCGGCTTATTGATCAGCAACAAAAACGGCAGCCTTTCGGCTACCGTTTGTTTCCTTCCATGGAGAAATACGGAAAAATCAATCGCCCACAAAACGCGTGCCGATAATGACGCTGCCATCGGTGACATGTCTTGTGCTGCCAATCAGACCAATTGTAATGATGGTATCTTTCTTGAAGAATTTGGTCGCCTGGGCTTCACTCAAGCCATAGCTTTCCATCAATGCACGCTTGGAGATCAGGCCGCCATTGCAAACACGGGTGTCATTGTCGTTATAAACCTGGAAATCACCCGGCTGCAAGCCACGGGTATCGGATATCGAACTCAGCCCTGTTTCGATCACGCCACCATACGGCAGGCCCGTATTTGGATCGAGCAAAGTCGGATCGGCCAACACTTCATTTTCAATTTTGTAAGTCGCCGTAAATGTGGAACGTGCACTGCCCTGATAAACGCCGGTGCTATTGCCGTAAAGCAGGCTGGCGAAAGGTGTTTGCCAATGGCAAAGCAATGTTTTCACGCTTTTCCCCGGGATCAACACCTGCCCCATACTGGGAAAATTGACGGATGCAAAACCATTGACGTCGGGCACAACGCAATGATCATTTGGACCCGGCGGGAATGATGGGTCTGGCGTACAATCCGGCGCAATCGAAAGAACACCTGATTGCACCATTCCTACGAATACGACATTGCGTCCAAATGAATTGGCGTCGCCAACTTCGGCATCCGTGTAAGCTTTCGCGTTTGCGGATTGCGCGAATGGCAATGCTTTTTCAATCAAGCCATCACCACGCAAATAGTTGCGGGTCTCTTGTTTGATGGCCAATTGAAGTTTCTTGTAAGCCGGGCTTGGCTGTTTGATTGGCGCGCGATTGGCTGCGATGGCAGCAGTAATACTGAACGCCAGAAGCGATAAGACGACGAGACTCTTTTTCACAACGAAACTCCTTTGATGGGAACAGATGGCGCCGCCAAAACTTATGCGTGATTGGCTGACATGTACCTGTACGCGCTACTGACGCGAAACCGGACACAGTTCACATTTACGGAGCTTTTCCCGTTAAACCATGCGCTAATTTGCACAAGCTCATAGATTCGTCAAATATTTTTGACGTACGATCATGACTTGATCTTGATAGATGTTATTTCCGATTAACAAATCCCCCATGACATCAAAATCCCTGCAACACTGGAAATCAGCCGGCCATTATTTTGAATGGCGCGAGCATTCGATTTTTTATCGTGATCAAGGCAGAGGCGATGTTTTGCTGTGCATCCACGGTTTTCCGACAGCTTCGTACGACTGGCAAAGAATGTGGCCGTCACTGACAAAACATTTTCGTGTCATCAGCCTGGATCTTCTAGGATTTGGCTTTTCCAGCAAACCGCGTCGACATGCTTATACGATTGTGGAGCAAGCCGATATTATTGCCGCCATGATGGCATCACTGAATATCCAGCGCGTACATATCCTGGCACATGACCTGGGCGACAGCATTGCGCAGGAATGTCTTGCACGTGATGAAACCGAATCGGAAATCACTTCTTTCGATGTTGAGTCTATTTGTTTCCTGAATGGTGGCTTGTTTCCGGAAGCACATCGTCCACGCCTGATTCAAACCCTGCTGCGCGGACCACTGGGTCCTTTGCTGGTGCATGGCTTGAACGAAAACAAATTCAATCAAAGTTTTTCCGCCGTCTTCGGCAGCAATACACAACCAAGTGCTGAAGATCTGTCCGATTTCTGGCATTTGATCGCAATAAACAACGGACACCGGCTTGCACATCGTTTGCTGCAATACATTCCCGAACGCCGCAAAAATCGCGAGCGCTGGTTAAAAGCCATGCAGCAAACCCGAATTCCGATGCGCCTGATTGACGGCATGGAAGATCCGGTCTCGGGCCGGCACTTGCTGGAGCGTTATCGCGAACTCATTCCTCGTGCCGATGCAATCGAACTGGATGGCATTGGCCATTACCCGCAAGTGGAAGCACCGGGCGCAGTGCTTGCGGCATTTCTGGATTTTCACAAGAAAATCCCGTGAGGAAAAATATACAAAAGGCCAATCTCCCAGAGAAGGTTTGCCTTATTTGCCAGCGACCATTTGCCTGGCGTAAAAAATGGCAGAATGTGTGGGACGAAGTAAAATATTGTTCCGACGCCTGCCGCAAAGGCACTCCACGCATGGGAAAGCCGAAGTAGGAAATGTTGCAAAGAAAAATTGTTCACATCGATATGGATGCATTCTATGCCTCCGTAGAGCAACGTGATGACGCCAGTCTTCGCGGCAAACCGGTCGTCGTCGCTTGGCGTGGCGCCCGCTCGGTCGTATGTGCTGCGTCTTACGAAGCTCGCAAATTCGGCGTACGTTCTGCCATGCCTGCCATTCGTGCCGAACGTTTATGTCCCGATGCAATCTTTGTTCCACCCGACTTTATTCGCTACAAGGCCGTGTCGAAACATGTCAGGGAAATATTTTCCCGCCACACCGATTTGATCGAACCCTTGTCGCTCGATGAAGCCTACTTGGACGTCACTGAAAACAAGCTCGGTTTGATTTCTGCAACCGAGGTTGCCCTGCAAATCCGCCAGGCCATTTTTGATGAAACACAGCTGACGGCTTCGGCAGGCATTGCCCCCAACAAATTTCTGGCGAAAATTGCTTCGGACTGGAACAAACCCAATGGGCAATACGTGATCAAGCCTGCCGCCGTGTTTGATTTTCTCACGCCACTGCCAGTCGGCAGATTGCCTGGCGTCGGAAAGGTCATGGAAGCCAGACTTGCCAAGCTGGACATCACCACGGTCGGCCAAATTCGGGAACATAGCGTGCAAAGCCTCGAACATCGTTTTGGACGCTGGGGTTTGCGCCTACATGAACTATCACTGGGAATTGATAATCACGCGGTAGTCTCCGAAAGACCCACGCAACAAATCTCAAGCGAAGATACTTTTCAACAGGATTTATTACTGGGAGAAATAGCTCCGCATATCCAGCAGCTCGCCGAAAAAACCTGGGCCAGCTATCTGCGTGAAGAGCAACGCACTGCCCGCACCATAGTACTGAAACTGAAAACGTCGGACTTCCAGACCATCACTCGCAGTTACACACCGGACTCGCCAAGCAAAAGCTTCGAGGATTTCCTCGCCATTGCCATGCAATTACGTGAAAAGGTAAATCTGCCCGCCGATACACGGTATCGATTGGTGGGCATTGGTCTGGCCAATTTCATTGAAACCAGCCAGATTCGCTCGCAACAGGGCTTGTTTAGCTGACGCCGGATGATTCATCGCTTAAAATACGAAAATTTCCAGGAGTGAGCTTATGCCATCTTTCGACATTGTTTCCGAAATCGACAAGCACGAATTTGCCAATGCGCTTGATACCGCAAATCGCGAGCTTGGCACCCGGTTTGACTTCAAAGGTAGCGATGCAAAATTCGATGTCGATGGTTTTGTCATCACCCAGCGGGCTCCGAGCGATTTCCAGCTGAAACAAATGCTGGATATTTTAAGGGCCAGACTCATTGCCCGTGGTATTGATATCCGCTGCATGGAAGTAGGTGATGTGGAAACGAATCTTGCCGAAGCTCGCCAGAAAGTGACCATCAAACAAGGTATCGAGCAAAAAATCGCGAAGAAAATCGTCGGCATCATCAAAGACGCCAAACTGAAAGTGGAAGCCCAGATCAATGGCGAGAAACTTCGGGTATCGGCCAAGAAGCGTGATGACTTGCAGGATGTAATGGCACTGCTGAAAAAATCCGATATCGAATTACCCTTGCAATTCGAAAACTTCCGGGATTGACTCCGGGTGGGCAATGCCCACCCTATAAGTCACTTTTCAAACGCTCAAACGTTTTCTGTTTTTCCTGCCACACGCTATTTAACCAGGCATGGAAATGAATGCGAAATGCATTGTCATTTGCATAGTCTCCGATTAAATCCGGGGAAATCATCCGCTCTACAATATCAATATGCACATGCCGAATCCGGCCCGCGAATAAATCCATCAGGGTGGGCCTTCCATCGGAATAGACAATCGTGACATCGACAATCGATTTCATGCTGTCGCGCATGGCATCAAGCACAAAGGCAATACCACCGGCCTTTACTTTCAAAAGGTCCTTGAATGGCGAGTTTTGCCGCTCATGTTTGATCGGTGTAAAGCGGGTACCCTCGACAAAATTCATGACCGATACCGGATGAAATTTGAAGCGCTCACAGGCTTTGCGGGTGGCCTCGATGTCCTTGCCTTTCAGATGCGGGTTTTTCTTCAGCTTGGTTTTCGAGTAGCGCTGCATGAACGGAAAATCCAGCGCCCACCAGGCTAGCCCCAAAAACGGAACCCAGATCAATTCACCCTTAAGAAAGAACTTGAGAAACGGAATCCGTCGATTGAATATTTTCTGCAGGATGGGAATATCCACCCAGCTTTGATGATTACTGATAACCAGATACCAGCCTTCATATTTCAATGATTCCAGTCCGGTAACGATAAATTTTGTCGGTGTAACAATATCAATCAACCAGCTATTAAAAGCTACCCAACTCTCGGCAATCCTGATCAGGAAAGTCGACAATGCTTTTCCAATGATCTGAAACGGCAGCAGCCATTTCAGCAATGCCATCAAAAACAGGAATGAGGTATGCAGCAAGGTACTGCACATCACCAGAAATATGGCTATCACTGCGACTACCGAAGATAAAAACTTCATGGCTCACCTTTCAGGAATAATTTTGCCTGTTCCTGCGCATCGATAAGCCGGTATTGTCCGGCCACAAGCGAGCACATATCTAATTTTCCGATTTCGCTGCGATGCAGATGCACCACATGATTGCCAACAGCGGCAAACATGCGTCGAATTTGATGATAGCGACCCTCGACAATCGTCAACTGAACCTGCAGCTCGGAAATGGGCTTCAATACTGCCGGCGCCAGAGGCGTGTTCTCGGTTTCCAGCATCATTTCGCCACTGGCAAATAATTCAACTTCGTCGCCCCTTAAAGGGCTCGCCAAGGTGGCTTCATAGACCTTCGGCAATTTATTCTTTGGCGAAATAATACGATGCAATAAATCGCCATCATCTGTCATTAAAAGCAAACCGGTGGTTTCCTTGTCGAGCCGACCAATGGGGGCCAGTAGGGGTTTTCGAATACGAAAACGGTCGGGTAACAAATCATAGACCAGGCGCCCCTTGTCCTTGGTCGAGCAGGTATAACCGGCCGGTTTATGCAGCATCAGCAACATACCCGCCTCCGGATCCAGCAGCTCCTCGTCGACACGAATATTGTCATGCGTAACCATGTCGTCGGCATACAGTACATC
>JBOHYH010000271.1:0-31395 GCA_050737775.1 Arenimonas sp. | reverse complement strand
CCTACAATCAATCTAAAAACTTATGAAAGCTTCTCGTTTGCGCTGGCTAATGAATATCTGGTTTCCGTTTCTGTTCACCGGCATCCGGGTAAAGGAAATCAGCGAAGACTTCCGTTATGTCAAAGTGGAATTGCGGAGTCGTTGGTATAACAAGAATTATGTCGGCACACATTTTGGCGGCAGTCTGTTTGCCATGACGGACCCCTACTGGATGATCATGATCCTGCGTAATCTGGGCAATGACTATGTGGTCTGGGATAAGGCTGCAGAAATTGAATTCGTAAAGCCCGGGCGCGGACTCGTGACGGCAGAATTCAAGCTGGAAGAAGCCATGCTTGATGAGTTGCGCGAAGCCGCTGCCGGCAACGAAAAAGTCTTGCGCTGGTTCGATATACCGGTGATCGACAGCCAGGGGGATTTGGTTGCCAAAGTGCGCAAGCAAGTCTATGTAAGACGAAAGCCGCCTAAAAAACTGGCAGAGTCGCCATCAAAAGCGTGATTTGGCGCACATTTTAACTTTTATTAGTTTTTCTTAACTTTTCTATTCACCTCAGTGCCGCAGCGCAGTATGCTGATGGGCCCTGGGATCTGATGCCATCGGCCTTATGCAACAAGAAGAGCTTTCACCGGAAGAACTCTCTGCATTACTTAGCAGCTATATGCCGGACATTCCCGGCTATCGTGTATTGCGTCGGATCGGCAAAGGCGGCATGTCCCAGGTCTATCTGGGCGTACAGGAATCACTTGATCGCCAGGTCGCCATCAAAGTCATGTCCCCCGAGGCACTGGCGGACGAAGTCAGTAAACAACGGTTCGAGCAGGAAGCACGTACCATCGCCAAACTCGAGCATCCCTGCATCGTCGGGATTCACGAGGTGGGTCGCAGTTATCAGGGATTGATGTATTACGTTCTGCCCTACCTTGCCAAAGGACATTTGGGCCAGCGCGACTTTACCAACGATGAAGCTCGCACCTTTGAAGTGCTGCGCGCGTTATTGTCGGCATTGGAATATGCGCATGCACGCGGAATAGTCCATCGTGACGTCAAAGCCGAAAACGTCCTGTTCGATAATGCCGACCGCCCCTTATTAACCGACTTCGGTATCGCACTGTCGAAAAAAGATAATACCCGTATTACCACCGCCGGCCTGGCCGTCGGTAGCGGCGGCTACATGGCGCCCGAACAAGCCCGTGGCGAAGCGGTTGATGGCCGTGCTGATTTATACAGCGTCGGCGTATTGGCCTATGAACTTGTCACCGGTCGTTTACCCTATCTGGCTAATGACCCACTCGCGCTGGCCTTGATGCACGCACAAGACCCGATCCCGCGTTTATCGGCCGATAAAAAACATTGGCAGGGCTTCATTGATCGTGCCATGGCGAAAATGCCGGAAAACCGGTTCCGCAATGCCCAGCAAATGCTTGGCGCCTTGAACCAGCTTGCCGATACGCCGCGCCAGAAAGTGGCTGTAGTGACTGCCGTCAATGTCGAAAAGAAAGCGAAACCTTCAAGTAATAAAAGTTGGGTAGTGCCTGCCTTGTTGTCCTTGGCGGGTATCGGCCTGATTGCCTTCGGTCTGAATACTTATTTGAACCGCGAAAAATCACCCGAAGGAAAAAATGATTTCTTCGTTACCGACAAAGCGGATGCAACGACGAAGCCGGTCTCAGCACCTGCAAAACCTGTCGTTGTAAGCCCTGTTGCACCAGCACAGGCCGAGCCTGCACCCGCGCCCGTTGTAGAAACGAAACCCGCCGAGGTACTGCCGCCACCACCGGCAACCCTTACCGCTGCGTCACCGTTTGCCGGGGTAAAAGCTGCCGTTGTTTTGACAACACTCGACTACGACCCCACCGTTCCCGGTGCAAAATTTATTTCCAGCGCCAACAAACAAATCAAGCAAAACCGTTTAAGCGCACCCCCCGGCGACAACGCAATGGAGTCATTGCTGGCAGCGCGCAAAGCGGCCCCTACCAATCCGGCAATTGCAGCCTTAAGCGATATTGTCATTGATGGCCTGGCAAAGAACTTGAATGAAACCATCCAAGCCCGGCGTGATGAATCAGTCAAAACCGCTTATCAGCGTGCCGAAAAATTTGCCGCTGATGCAGACCGTAAAAAAGGCCCCTCTTGGCTTGCCTTGCGTAACGGCCTGCCTGCGTTATTGATCACACGTTTACAAAAAGATACCAGTGAACTCAATAGCAGTGGTATCGCCAGCACCAAGGCTTTGGCGGCAAAATTGAATATTGAGCAAGGTTTATTGGAACCGGCCTGGTCAAAAGCCAATGTCATGCCGCAACCACGTATTGGCGATATCGTGAAAGCCGATGGGCCCAGTATGGTGTTGAGCAGCATTCCCAACCCCTCACGTGCCGGACTTGCGGTAATGCGCGAGGAAGTCTCGAAAGGTGAATATGCCGCTTTTGCTTCGGCTACCAATCGGGCTACACCGGTCTGCCGCAATGCATTTGCGTCGATGTTCTCTGGAAAAATCTCCTGGGACAAACCCGGCTTTAATCAAAGCAATGAGCACCCGGTAGTTTGCGTAAGCCATGCCGATGCCATTGCCTATGCGCAATGGCTCAGCAGGCGAACAGGATTGAATTACCGGCTGCCGACGCAAAGCGAATGGCGTGGCGTCGTGGCTTACAAGGCAGGAGATCCCTGCCGTGCCGGCGTGATTTCCTGCGGCAGCAAAGGTACTTCGGCAGGCAGTGGCACCCCGGCAAGCCCACTCGGCATCTACGACTTGCAGGGCAACGCAAGCGAATGGCTGAGTGACAACGCGGGTAGTGGCCGCTATACCGTCGCAGGTTTGAGTTGGCGTGACACCTCCAGCGCTTCATCCACACGTACCAGCAATCAGAATGGTGATCGTGGCTATGACGATGTTGGTTTCAGATTGGTGCGCGAAGTCAGTTTGAGCGAATTGGCAAAATAAATTTTAAACGCATAGGGTGCGCTCCAGCGCACCAATGCCTCACCGCCTGTTTTGCCAATAAGTTAAGCGATGGCAATTCACCCAGTTTTTCACGCTCTGTAGGATACATCGGGCAAGGTGCGCTTGAGCGCACCCTATGCCTTACAATCCCCGCATGGGAAAACTTCAGAAACACTTTATTACCGGTCTGCTCACACTGACGCCAATCTGGCTGGTGTGGATCGTTTTCAAATTCATTTTTGGCTTGCTCTCGGATATGAGCAAACCCCTCATCGAACCCATCACTGCCAATCTGGCGGCGTCAGCACCGGAACTTCTTGGCTGGATGAGTGCAACCTGGGTACAAACAGCTATTGCTTTGGCATTCACGCTGTCTTTTATTTTCAGCGTTGGCTGGCTGGCGCGGCATGTGATCGGCAAACGCGTTTTGCTTTGGCTTGAAAGTCTGATCAATACCATTCCATTGGTAAAAACGATTTACGGTAGCGCACGACAATTACTGGATTTATTGCAAACCAAACCTGACGGCACCCAGCGTGTTGTCTTGATCGACTTCCCGCATCGCGACATGAAATCGGTGGGTTTCGTAACGCGCACCTTGCGTGATGAAATAACCGGCAAGGAAATTGCCGCCGTTTACGTCCCCACTACACCCAACCCAACATCCGGCTACCTGGAATTGGTACCGATCGAGTTGGTAACCCCGACCGACTGGACCGTAGACCAGGCCATGGCTTTCATTATTTCCGGCGGCGCCATGAGCCCTGAAAAAGTACCGTTCTCGCGCAAAGACAACTGAGGTGTAAACATCATGATGGGTGATCAACGCTCGCAGAAATTATTTATTATTTTGGCGGCGTTTTTCGTCGTGAATGCCGTATTGGCCGAATTTATCGGCGTCAAGATTTTTGCACTCGAAGACACGCTCGGCCTGAATGCCTTCAACTGGAATCTGTTCGGCCAAAGCGGCTCCTTGAATTTCACCGCCGGCACTTTGTTATGGCCAATCATTTTCATCATGACCGACACCATCAACGAATATTACGGTCGCCGTGGTGTGCGCTTCATCAGCTGGCTGGCGGTATTTCTGATTATCTACGGTTTTATTTTTGCCTACGCTGCCATCCATCTTGCACCTGCGAGCTGGTGGGTCGGCGCCAGCAGCACGCAAGGCGTGCCTGATCAGCAAGCTGCTTTCGCGGTTATCTTCGGGCAAGGCTTGTGGACCATTGCCGGCTCTGTCGTTGCCTTCCTGTTGGGCCAGCTCATTGATGTCAGCGTATTCCATAAAATTCGTCGCATGACGGGCGAGAAAAAAGCCTGGTTACGTGCCACTGGCTCGACGGCGGTGTCCCAATTGGTCGACAGTTTCGTTGTGCTGTATATCGCGTTTGTACTAGGACCACAAAAATGGTCGATGGACTTGTTCTACGCCGTCGGGACACTTAATTATGTTTACAAGATGTGTGCTGCCATCGCGTTGATCCCTTTGCTGTATATCGCCCGTGGCCTGATCCATTCCTATCTGGGCGAAAGCCAGGCCAGGCATTTGCGCGAACAAGCGGCACGCGAATAAGGTCGGGCCTTGGCCCGACATGTCTGCACGCAGCAACATGACTTCTAGCCCACGCCAAAGTTTGCCAGCTGGTCCATGCTCTCCAGACCCATTGGAGACCACGCATGAAACTTCGTCACCTTACACTTGCCATCGCGCTGACACTGCCATTTAGTGCGACCACACTTATTGCCGCACCGTCTACTGCCAAGACCATGCAAGTTGCACCAAGTAAATCCGAACAACTTGAACAGCTTTACGTCGACTACTGGGAAGCTTCGCTGAAGCGCAATCCCCTTCAGGCAACCTTCGTTGGCGATGAACGCTACAACGATCAATTACCGAATTTCTTTACACCTGAATATCGCGATGAAAGTCTGGCTTTTACCAGAGACTGGCTGAAAAAGTTCGAGGCTATCGATGCCAATGACGTTTCCGGTCAAACCCGCTTGTCCTATGACATCATGGTTCGCAGCCTGAAACTGGATATTGAAGGCAGCGAGTTTCGTACCGACTTAATGCCGCTGGATCAATTCAGCAACGTGGTTGGCCTGTTCGCCCAATTGGGTTCAGGCACGAGTGCGCAGCCTTTCAAAACAGTCCAGGACTACGACAACTGGCTGAAGCGCGCCAACAAAATGCCAGAGCTGATTACCCAGATGCAAACCAATATGCGGGAAGGCGTAAAGATCGGCATGGTGCAGCCAAAAGTATTGATGGTAAAAGTGCTGCCGCAACTTGATGGCATCGTGAAGGAAAAAGTCGAAGAAAGCATTTTCTGGACACCGATCAAAATCATGCCCGCCACTTTTTCTGCCGCCGATAAAACACGCTTGACCGACCAATACCGTGCACTGATCGCTACGCAAATCAATCCCACGATCAAAGCCTTGCGCACATTCGTCAACGACGAATACCTGCCTGCATGCCGCGATACTGTTGGCATGCAAGGTCTGCCAAATGGCCAGGCCATTTACGCCTTCAACGCCAAGGTATCGACCACCACCAATCAAACACCAACGCAACTCCACGAAACCGGGCTCTCCGAAGTCGCCCGTATTCATGGTGAAATGCGCGGCATCATGGCTGCCACCAAATTCAAGGGCAGCTTGCAGGACTTTTTCCATTTCATGGATACAGACAAGCAGTTCCAGTTCAAGAATGAAAAAGCCCTGCTGGCCGCCTACAACGCATTACGCGTAAAAGTGGACAAGAAAATCCCCGAACTTTTCTCCGTCACGCCAAAAGCGGCTTTCGAAATTCGTCCAACGGAATCATTTCGTGCAGCTTCCGCCGCTGGTGGTGATTATCAGGGCCCGAGCGAAGACGGAACCCGTCCCGGCGTTTTCCATGTCAACACCTACGACTTGCCGACACGCAAAACCTGGGATTCGGAAGACTTGTATTTGCATGAAGCCATTCCTGGCCATCACTTCCAGATTGCTTTGCAGCAAGAGCTGACGAATATTCCCAAGTTTCGCCGTTTTGGCGGTGACACTGCCTATGTCGAGGGTTGGGGTCTCTATGCCGAAACCATCGGCAAGGAATTGGGCGTTTTCACCGACCCGTACATGTACTTTGGTGGCCTGCAAGGCGAACTATGGCGTGCCATTCGTCTGGTCGTCGATACCGGACTGCATGACAAAGGCTGGTCACGCGAACAAGTGATCAAATACATGCGCGACAACTCTGCAGTATCGGAAACCGATGCCATCGCCGAAGCCGAACGTTACATGGCGATTCCCGGCCAGGCACTCGCCTATAAAACGGGGCAACTAAAAATTACCGAATTGCGTGCCCGTGCAAAAGCGGAGTTAGGTGATAAATTCGATGTCCGCGAGTTTCACGAACAAATCCTGAAAGACGGTTCCTTGCCGTTGTCGGTACTCGATGCAAAGATTGATCGCTGGATTGCGGGCAAGAAAAAAAAAGTTTTCATGCTTAGAAAAACGCCCCGGTTTTGGGGCGTTTTTTTTCTATGAAGCAAGTCAAGCAATAGATCCAATGCTCAACACAATTTAGTTCTTACCACCCGTCGTGGCTGCAGCAGTCGGGTACTCCGCGAAAAGTGTTCTCAACCGGGGCAGGATATCTCCGTAATTAAGTTCGGTCAGGTTGCTGGCCATCGCAATGACCATGCCATTGTCAGCGAATAGCCACAACTGAGTCGTTCCTCCAATCGAACCACCGCCGTGGCCAATCCATGTATGCCCCTCTTCGTCTAGCACAATACGCCAGCCCATACCGTAGCCAACAGCCTTCCCGTCCATTGTTTTTTGCTCGGTCCACAGCAAGTGACGCATCTCAGGCGAGACGAGTTGATTGTTCACATGTGCCAGCCCGAAGCGCGCCATATCATCGGTGGTAGACAAGAATCCACCACTAGCCCACTTATAGCTGTTATCGACTTCAGGTTCATTGTAGATTTTGCCGTCTTTGCGAAAGTAATAACGACCTCGATTCGGCACGAGCTCTTTGAGCTGATCTGGCACGGTGGCCGTCATGCCAAGCGGAACGAATACCGATTCTGCCATGTAGTCCAGAAAGGGTTTTTCAGCAGCTTGTTCGACGACGGCACTCAATAGGTTGTAGCCGTATGAGGAGTACTTCCATTGCTCTCCTGGTACAGCTATCAATGGGTCATCTTTGAAAATATCCAATGACTCAATCACACCTGAGGAGTGCTTGCGGCTATATGCCTCGTCGCCAACATAATGTCGGATACCAGCCAAATGTCCAGCCAATTGTCGGACAGTGAAAACATGATTCTTCTTTGGAAAGGCTGGCACATAGCGCCGCACATCTGCATCTATGTCGATTCGCTCTTGCGTTACCAACTTGACCAAGGCGAGGGCTGTCATTGGCTTGGCAACACTCCCTATCCGGAACTTTGTCGCAGCCGGATCTACAGGCACCTGCTGTTCAATATCGGCATAACCATAGCCCTTTGACCAGATCAATCGGCCTTGCATTCCCACTGAAACCGAGAGCCCTGGCACGCCGCTGTCTTTGACGAATTGGGATACTATCCGATCCGCTTCGACTGTCACATCATGCGCGCTGGCACTCAAACTGCCGAACACAATTAGCGCCACTACAAAGCTGGTCATCACAGTTTTTCTGCAAGCCGCTAGAAAGTGCATTCTTACCCCCTGAGAACTATTTCGCCCGGTTGCCAAAGGTGCATCAGATCAAACCGCTCGCTTGACCCAGCGATGATAACTGTGAAATGCAGCAGGTACCGATTATTTGTCTTTGTCGAGCGCAACACGCACCAATGCGATGCCAAACAACAACCCGATTTGAGCAATCAGCCAGAGCACCCAACCGGCCCCGGCCCACAAGACCAGAATCGAAGTAAGTAACGATAACGACGCCCACAGTACAGAGTGGTCAGGTGCGCCACTACGTGCTTCAATTTTTCCGGCATTAAAGTAGAGCGACATGCCGATAATGCACATTGCAATGTTGGTGTAAATCATGGCACCTCTTTCTGCGAGTTGAATCATTATCCATCGGACATGAGCTATTGTTTCAGTACTGTCTAAAACCGTGCCTGACCAAGCATAACCTGCGCATCAATTTCCATGCCCTGCCTGGCAAGAAAAACTTAATCCCGTACTTTTTCTGCATAACACTTGATTGCGTTTTAGCAGACTTCCTTACCTCGGATTACAATACCAACATTTTCCCGTAGACATAACCCGTTTATGCTACCTGCCGCTGCGTTAAATCGAACTTTCATTCTGCATCACCTGCTTAAAGCCAGACAACAGAGCAGTCCTATTTTCCCGAAAGGTTTAGCATTCATTCGTCCACAAAAAAGCCGGGCGAGCCCGGCTTTTTCTGAATAATTCACGCTTGATTATTGCTCGACATTCATCTCTTTCAACAAACGCGGCGCAGGCTCTACCTGTTCCATGAACCAGAGAATGTAGCGAATATCAACATGGATCGTGCGTTTCAAGGCAGGGTCAAACAACCAATTGGCGGCAACGCTTTCAATATTGCCATCAAACGCCAAGCCTACCAATTCGCCTTTTGAATTCAATGTCGGCGAACCCGAGTTGCCGCCGGTAATGTCGGTATCGGTCATGAAATTCACAGGTACCGAGTTCAGACCGGCAACTGAACGTTTGCCGTAGCGTTTATCCTTGATGGCTTGCAACAAATTTTTCGGCGCATCGAATGGCTCGCTATCGGTCGCCTTCGCTGCAACACCGTTAAGGCTGGTGAACGGTGAATAGCTCACCCCTTCTTGCGGTGAATAACCAATCACTTCACCAAAAGTAATACGCAAGGTGCCATTGGCATCCGGGTACACTGCACGCCCCTGACTACGATTGAAATCGATCACACCTTGCAGATATTGCGGACGATACTTCACATCGTCGCCGGCGTCATGCCTTTCATTCTCTTCCAGTTCGAGCAAGGTCGGCATCATGGCGACCGCCAGCTTGATCATGGCATCGTCACTGTTTTCAAATTGCTGGCGTGATGCGTCTAGCCATTTGCTGCGCTCGGCAGCATCGGTCAATTTGGTATTGGCATACAGATTGTCGAGACTGCGATTTATTGCCGCCTGATCATTACCGCCCAACCATTTATCGAGTGCGGGCAAATGTTCGGCAGTCGGCAATGCAATGTATTGTTGCAGCCAGTAGTCAAGAATCTTGCGATCCATCGCTACTTCAAATCTTTTTTCGAAGGTGGCGATCGAACCCTTGAAATTTGCCATATCGCGTTGCTGATAGCCAGGAATACGCGCGCCATCGGGTTTTTCGTTTTCTATCGACAGGCGGTAAAGCGAACGTGCCGTACCGTACAAGCCGCCCATGCCGCCAATAGACAGGTTGCGGGCCTGCAGTTTTTTGCGTTGCTCGAAAAGCCTGACCAATTCCTTGTGCGCAGCGACTGCGGTCTCGCCTTTCTTGCCCTGCTTTGCGAGCCAAGCCAGCACCTCGGCTTCCTCGCGATTCTTTTGGGCCGTTGAATTGGTTTTGTTGAAAGTATCCAGCTGACCTTGATAATTTTTCATCGTGTTCAACTGACCGCGCAATGTCGGTGCATATTTTATTTTTACGCTTTCATTGTTCTTGCCGGCTTCTTCGATCAGGGCAATAACATTCTTGAAATTTCTGACTCGGGCTGGATAAGACCAGCTTGCGGTATTGGCAAATTCCGGTGCCAGCGCGTAACGCGCGGTGCTGCCGGGGTAACCGGCAATCATGGCGAACTCTCCCTGCTTCAGACCATCGCTGCCAATCCGTAAAAACTCTTTTGGTCGGTACGGCACGTTGGCTTTATCAAACGCGACCGATTCGCCGCTCGGGCTGACATAGGCACGAAAAAACGTGAAGTCGCCGGTATGGCGCGGCCACATCCAGTTATCGATTTCACCGCCGTAATTGCCGACTGAACGCGGTGGCGCATAGACCAGTCGCACATCCTTGATTTCGCGTTGCTTGAACAGGCGATACTGCAGGCCGCCAAAAAAGCGGGACATACTGCAGCGATAACCCGGGGTCTTTTCACATTCGCCGACCAATGCTTTACCCGCTGCTTCGATGGCCTTGTCGCGGGCAGCACCATCCATTTCTGGCGTTAACTTGGCTTTCACCGTGCTGGTCACATCCGTTATAGCTTCGGTGACGAATACGCGTGCATTCGGCCCACCGCTCAATTCATCGGCTTGCGTCGCGGCGTTGTATCCGGTTTCCAGCAGGTTTTTTGTCGGCGTGGAATTGAGTTGGATTTGATTGGTCGCGCAGTGATGATTGGTAATGACCAAGCCATCAGGCGAAACAAAACTGGCTGTGCAGCCGCCAAGACTGATTACCGCCCCAACCGGCTGGCCGGTTAAATCGGCTAACTGGCCAACCTCGAGTTGCAAACCGGCTTTTTTAAGCGGGCCGGCGATTTCCGGTAATTGATCCGGCATCCACATACCTTCTGCGGCAGCCAGCTGAAAACTCAACAGCAAAAACGAACTTCCCAATAAAACACGCATGAATAGCCATCCCCGGATTTTTTGACCGCTAATCTTATTACGCTGCGTTTTGCTTGCATGTATCCCAAAAGTCATGCTTAGCTAGCGCTTGAGAGATTCGTCAGGGGCGGGCCACCATGCGTAAACTGCTTTTCATCGCACTTTCCTGCACGCCGGTTTTGGCACAGGCCCAGAGTGGCACCGGTTCTCTGGGGCCTATCTTGAACGGCATTTGCTCCTCGGCTTCACCTGGCAACGCTTTCTTCACCCGCTGCCAGGAATTCCTGGGCGCCAGTGATTCACAGGCTGCCGCTCGTATTGCCGGTGGCCAAAGACTGGAAGAACTCCCCGGACAAGGGCGTGCAAGCACACGCAGCCAACAACAAGAACAAGTCGTCTCGGAAGACTTCGGCGACGGCTGGTCTCTATTCCTCAGTGCCGACATCGGCCGTCTGGATAGAAGCACCAGCGCCAATGAAGCTGCATTCGATGGCAGCGCCGACCGTTTTACCGCCGGTGTGAACTATCAGGTCAATACCCGATTACTGCTTGGACTGGCGTTAAACCACACCAGTGAAAAGCTCGACTTTGATTTGTCGAACAGTCGCAATAGTTCCACCATGAATGGCGCTTTGCTTACTGCCAGTCTCACTCCAGCAAATAATTTCAGCTTCGATGCCTACTATGGTCGTTTTAATGGCGACACCAGCAATGTTCGTAATATCAACTATGCCATTACCCTTTCGCCCGGCAATGTACAGACGTTTGTATCGCGGGCATTTGCTTCACCCGATCTAAGTCGCAGCGTTGCAGGCATCAGTGGCTCATGGCTGTGGAATAAAAATGCCTGGTCGGGTGGAATCAATCTGGGCATCGATCAATCAAAAACCACACTCGACGGCTATAGCGAAACCGGTGGCGATGGTTTTGGCATTGACGTGTCAAAGCGGAATATCAAATCCAGAACAGGCTCGTTAAGTTTCAATATCGCCAAAACCTATTCAGTGGCATGGGGCGTTGTCATACCCAGCGCACGAATAGGCTTGAAAAAGGAATTTGACAATCCAGGTCGTCAATTGACTATCCAGTTTACCCAGGATAATTCGAACACCAATATTGTTTTCGACACTTCCGACCCAGACACGCAATGGGGCGAAGTGGGTGTCGGCGTCAGCCTGGTCATGAAAAAAGGGCATCAGGCCTTTTTTGAATATCGTCAACGTTTTGCGCACAGTTTTCTGCAGGAGCGTACGCTGGCGCTAGGGTGGCGCAAAGAGTTCTAAGATATTGTCCTTCACAAGCCTATGCTGTCGACTTTGTTTCCCCATGATGAAACTGTATGCTTCGTCTAGTTATTTCCAGCAGCCCTGTCAATGCCCTACATTTTCGATCTTGATCAACTAAAACTCATCGCGGAAACCAAGGCTGATGAGTATCGCGCTGCAGAGCCATTTCCGCATATTGTTATCGATAATTTTTTAAACCCGGCATCTGCCAACACTATTCTGGATTGTTTCCCGAACCCTGAAAGCGGCATTGACTGGGATAGATACGGCAATCCCGGGTTTGAAATGAAAATAGCCACATCGCGCGAACATCAATTCCCTGAGCCGCTGCGTACGGCCATGCATGATTTGAATAGCGGGCCTTTTATCACCTTTCTCACCGAACTCACCGGAATCGATAGTTTGTTTGCAGATCCGCATTTACTCGGCGGCGGCATTCATTTATGTGGCCCGGGTGGTCATCTGGGTATCCATGCCGATTTTAACTGGCACCCGAAACTACGGGCACATCGCCGCGTAAATTTGATGATCTACTTCAACGAGAATTGGCAGCCCGAATATGACGGTGATCTGGAGCTTTGGTCGCCCGATGCCGGCACCTGCATTAAAAGCATTGCGCCGGTATTCAATCGAGCCGTTATTTTCACTGCCGCCAGCGATTCATTTCATGGCCACCCCAGACCCTTAAAGCTTGAGCCGGGCCAATGGCGACGATCGATTGCGATGTATTACTACACTACCGACCGTCCCGAAAACGAAATTCTCGCGCCTCACAGAACCCGCTATAAGGGCAGAGATGTGCCATAGCCCCCGGGCAACCTTATAATAGCGACCTGCTACCACACCTGGATAACCCCTCAATGTCCGCAATGATGAAAGCGCTGGTCAAACGCCATGCCGAAAAAGGTATCTGGATGGAACAGGTTCCAGTTCCGACTCCGGGGCCGAATGAAGTTCTGATCAAGCTCGAAAAAACCGCCATTTGCGGCACGGATCTTCATATCTACAAGTGGGATGAATGGTCGCAACGCACCATCAAACCGGGTTTGGTCATCGGCCATGAGTTTGTCGGCCGGGTTGTCGAGCTGGGACCAGGCGTCACTGGTTATAAAATTGGTGATCGCGTTTCCGCCGAAGGCCATATTGTTTGCGGACATTGCCGCAATTGCCGTGCAGGTCGCCAGCATTTGTGCCCTAACACGATTGGTATCGGCGTGAATCGTACCGGTGCATTTGCCGAATACATTGCGATGCCCGCCTCCAACCTGTGGCCGATTCCTGATGGAATTTCTTCCGAACTCGCGTCATTCTTTGACCCTTACGGCAATGCCGCGCACTGCGCGTTGGAATTCGACGTGATCGGTGAAGACGTGTTGATTACCGGTGCCGGCCCTATCGGCATCATCGCGGCCGGCATTTGCAAACACATTGGGGCACGTAATGTCGTCGTTACCGACGTCAACGATTACCGCCTGAAACTTGCCGCCGACATGGGGGCAACGCGTGTAGTGAATGTGTCGAAACAATCACTGAAAGAAGTGATGAAAGATTTGCACATGGAAGGTTTCGACGTCGCGCTGGAAATGAGCGGCAATCCGCAAGCCTTCAACGATATGCTCGATTGCATGTACCACGGCGGCAAAGTGGCCTTGCTCGGTATTCTTCCGAAAGGCGCCGGCATTGACTGGGACAAGGTGATCTTCAAGGGCCTGACCATGCACGGTATCTATGGCCGAAAAATGTATGAAACCTGGTACAAGATGACGCAAATGGTATTAAGCGGGTTTCCGCTGCAAAAAGTACTTACCCATCAAATCCATATTGACGATTTCCAGAAAGGCTTCGAGTTGATGGAATCGGGCCAGTGCGGAAAAGTGGTTTGCAGCTGGAATTGATTTTCCACCCATGACATCGGCAATAAAAAACGGGGCCGAAGCCCCGTTTTTTTGTGCGCTAATATAGATTAACCGCCAATGGAAAAACCAAGTACGACTTGGTCTGAAGCCTTGTCATCCTTGTTGGTATCGTAATAATTCAGGCCGATATTGATAGGACCAAAATCGCGATTAACACCCAGGGTCCAGTCGGTGTAATCCTCGCTTTCATCGAAGCTACTACGGCCTACGCCTGCGGTTAAATTGAAGCCGTTGCCGACTTCCCAGCTGCCACCAACGGCAAGATAAAGCTGATCTTCATCGGCATTGGCATAATCGTTGGCATAGCCAAGAGTAAAGGTAAGCATTTCACTATAGGTAACGACACCGATGAACTCGTTGTAGTTGATATCGTAGCCATCATTACCGCCCTGATAATTGTAACGGGTTACGTTCAGGTCAAGATTCCAATCATCGCTTACATCGACGTTATAACCGACGTATAAATCAACCTCGAAATCATGGCCGTATTCCGAACCATAATCGACATTGGAGCCCCAGCCACCAACGTAGAAACCCGAATCACCCAAGCTGTAATCTACACCGACTTGCAGAGCCGGATTAAAATCGGTTTGTGAAACGCCACGAAACACGTAATCACTTACTACCGCTGCATTGAAACTCAAATTGGACTCACTTTCTTCGGCAGTCGTTTCTTCCGCAGGCGGAGCAGCTTCTTCCGTATCTTGAGCAAAGGCAAAAGTCGGTAACGCAAACAACGCTGCAGCAAGAGCAAGGGAAAGCTTGTTCGTCATGATGATCTCCTGTTTTTTTGGATTTAATGACTTAGTGTTGGGATGTGCCGGTTATATTGCACCGCCGCAATTCCAAGTGCTCAAGAACACGGCTAACAATATATTAACCGGTGTTTGTCATGTATATAGATACGTCCCCGTATATTTACTCTAAAAAACCGCTAAAAAGTCGTAAAAATGCAATTTTCCCCAGGCTGAAGGACCGATAATGTCGGCCTCACCCTCGCCAAGACAATGAACTCCCATGACCCAGCCCGCGATTGCGCATTATTCCGAAGAACTCAAACAAATACGCGAGCAAGGCCTGTTTAAATCAGAGCGCATTATTACCAGCCCGCAATCATCTGAAATCCAGCTGGCCGATGGCAGGAAAGTCCTGAATTTCTGTGCCAATAATTATCTTGGCCTAGCCGATCACCCCGATATTATCCAGTCCGCGAAAGCGGCTCTGGATACCCATGGTTTCGGCATGGCCTCGGTACGCTTTATTTGCGGCACCCAGGATTTGCACAAACAGCTTGAACAAAAAATCGCGGATTTCTTTGGAAAAGAAGACACCATTTTATATGCCGCCTGTTTTGATGCGAACGGTGGTTTGTTCGAGCCATTACTGACCGAACAAGATGCCATTATTTCCGATGCCTTGAATCATGCCTCCATCATTGACGGGGTGCGCTTGTGCAAGGCACAACGTTTCCGTTACGCCAACAGCGACATGAATGATCTTGAAGCCCAACTGATCGCTGCCGATGCGGCCGGTTGCCGCATCAAGATGATTACCACCGACGGCGTGTTTTCGATGGATGGTTTTATTGCACCGCTGGATGAAATTTGCGCCCTGGCGAAAAAGTACAATGCTCTCGTGCATATCGACGAATGTCACGCGACCGGCTTTCTGGGTGAAAACGGCAAAGGCTCTGCCGAAGTAAAAGGCGTTCTGGATCAAATCGACATCATCACCGGCACTCTCGGCAAGGCAATGGGCGGCGCGCTGGGCGGATTTACCACGGCAAAAAAAGAAGTCATCGAATTGTTGCGTCAACGCTCGCGTCCCTATTTATTCTCGAACTCGCTACCACCGCATGTTGTCGCTGCCGGCATCAAGGCATTCGACATGCTGGCCAGCGCCGGGGAATTACGTACACAACTTCAAATAAACACTAGTTACTTCCGTGAACAAATGAGTGCCGCAGGCTTTGATCTGAAACCCGGCATTCACCCTATCGTTCCGGTCATGTTGTATGACGCACCACTGGCACAAAAATTTGCTGCCCAATTACTGGAAGAAGGCGTTTATGTGATCGGATTTTTCTTTCCGGTCGTGGCAAAGGGCCAGGCCCGCATCCGTACGCAGATGAGCGCTTCGCATACGCGTGAACAATTGGAGCGTACCGTTGCTGCGTTTATCAAGGTCGGAAAAAATCTGGGCGTGCTGAATAGTGAAACTTGAAACTTGCCCCCGCTGCAAGGGACAATTTGATCGTTCAATCCACAGCAGACATGCCAATGCCAAGTCTCTGCTTGGACCCATGTCTCTACATGGTCGACTAGACGACATATTCAGCGTTCATTGCCCGCTTTGTTACGCGACCTATGTCAGCGATTCGCTAAAATTTCTGGGTTTCATCAAACGGAAAAACTTCATGCTTTGGTGGTTGGTGTTCATGACTTTACTGATGATTGGTGTCTGTATCGCAAACCCGCAAAATTGATATGTAGCTCATGGCATACACGAAAATCCTGCTGATACTCATCTGCGCTACTTGCACCATCGCTCTGGTGATTGCGGAGTCGCGCCAGTGGCAACGGGGGAAAGCGATATTCAAATGTGCGGCAAGCACATCGTTTGTAGCATTTGCGCTTCAATGTTCAGCCTTGTCGAGTGATTACGGACGTTTGATTTTAATCGCCCTGATTTTAAGCTGGATTGGCGACATGCTCCTGCTCTCACATCGAAGCAAATTTTTCCTGTCCGGCATCGCCGCATTTCTGCTTGCACATTTGGCATTTGCCGTTTCGTTCGCATCGCGCCAACTTGATGCGACTGCATTGTCAGTTGCGCTGATCGTTATGAGCATTTTCGGATGGCTGACAATGCGCTGGTTATGGCCATACCTGTCGGGTTTTTATAAATTCGCGGTCTCGCTGTATATCGCGGCGATTGCGCTGATGTGTTCACTGGCCATTTCGGTCAGCCTCGCTTCGGGTTTCGGCTTGTATGCAATGGGGGCACTGCTATTTGCCGCTTCGGATATTTCGGTGGCACGGGATCGTTTCGTAAAACCGGGCATCATCAACAGAGCTTGGGGTTTGCCAGTTTACTATGCTGCCCAGCTGATGCTTGCATGGACAGTCCTCTATTGAGCTCCTCTCAGAGCTTAATATGACAATCCGGCCACCTCGTGTTGTTCAAGCAAGCGCCATTGCCCTTTCGCCAATTCACCTAGTTTCAAATCACCGATCTGAACTCTGATCAAGCGCAACACATCGAAATTCAATACGGAAAGAATATTGCGGATTTGCCGGTTTTTTCCTTCATCCAGCACAATTTCGAGCCAGGCATTTTTTTCACCTTCGCGTAAAATGATTACATTTTTCATTGCGTGAAGATGACCGTCGATATAAACACCACTTCTCATTTTTTCGAGATCATCAGCGTTCGGCAAACGATTTATCTGGACGCGATAGGTTTTATCCAGATGACTCTCAGGCGAGGTAATTTTTGCGGCCCAGACCGGATCATTGGTGAACAGCAGCAAGCCTTCACTGGCCTTGTCCAGACGCCCGACCGGGGCCAACCATGGAAGTTCTGCGCCGTCGAAACAGCGATACACGGTATCGCGCCCTTTTTCATCCTTGGCCGTTGTTACAAGCCCGCGCGGTTTGTTCAATACCAGATAGATCGGTAACGCGGATTTTTCTTCCAGCCCCGATACCTCGACGCTGTCTCTGCCCTGCACGACCGGAAACTCCGGGTCACGCACTACGCGCCCGTTCACCGAAACCCGGCCTTCGACTACCCAGGCCGCAGCTTGCGTACGTGATGCCAAGCCCTGCTTGGACAAGACTCTGGCAATACCGAAACGTTTTACCGGATCATTTTTCATCGCCATAGGATGACGTATGGTCAAGATTTTCGCTACGCTAGCATTTTTCGGATTGCATCCGCATGCTTCCACGATATCGTATTCATCAAGACTGCTTTGGCGTTTCGAATTTCATGCCAGAAATGTCTGATCAATCTACGATGCAGTGTGAAGTCAAGATGAAACCCCGCCCCCAGTTCACTCATCAATCACCGGTTGCCATGCAAAATTAAATCCATGAGCTCAAAATCTTCAGATCCAGAGAAACAATCCCTCATTCGCCGTAGCGCAGTTGCCTTTATTCGCTGGTTCGACACCTCCGCGAATGTCGAGACCAGCGAAGATGACCCCAATGCCATTGACTGGATACGTGTACTGCCGTTTATCGGCATGCATCTGGCCTGCATGGCCGTTTTTTGGGTCGGTTTTTCATGGTTTGCACTCTGGGTCGCCGTCGGCCTGTATGTTGTTCGCATGTTTGCAATTACCGGCTTTTACCACCGGTATTTTTCGCACAAGGCATTTCGAACTTCACGCAGCCTGCAATTTATTTTTGCGATGGTAGGTGCCGCCAGTGTTCAGCGTGGTCCATTATGGTGGGCTGCACATCATCGCCACCATCATCGCCATGCTGATACCGAACATGACATGCATTCGCCGCGCCATGGTTTTTTTCGCAGCCATATGGGCTGGTTTCTGACCAAGCGCGGATTCGCCACGAACTTCGGCAATATTCCCGACCTCGCAAAATTTCCGGAACTACGCTATCTCGATCGCTTCGACATAGTGATACCCATCGTTCTGGCCGTCGGATTATTCGGCCTTGGCAACCTGCTCGAAACATCGGCACCCCAACTTCAAACCAATGGCTGGCAACTCCTGATTTGGGGCTTCTTCGTATCGACGATTGTTCTATTTCATGCCACGGTCACCATTAATTCTCTGGCACACCGTTGGGGCACGCGTCGCTATAAAACCAATGATGACAGCCGCAACAATGCCTTGCTTGCGATCATCACGTTTGGCGAAGGCTGGCACAATAATCATCATCACTTCCCCGGCTCTGCCAGTCAGGGCTTCAAATGGTGGGAATTGGACATGACCTATCTTGCCCTCCGAGCCATGTCGCTTTTGGGCCTGGTCTGGGATTTGAAAGCGGTGCCGCCACAGCTAAAACGTCGATCAATCGAAGCCCTATGAAAATCGCAGTAATCGGTAGCGGCATTGCCGGCATGGGCTGTGCGTATTTGTTGTCCCGTCAGCACGAAGTCGTACTCTATGAAAAAGAGAACCGACTCGGTGGGCACACACACACGCATTCAGTGCGCCAAGGTAATACGGACTATCAAATTGACACCGGCTTTATCGTTTTCAATCCGGACAATTATCCGCTGCTAAGCAAATTATTTAGCGAGCTTGATGTCGCATCGCAGAAGACCCAGATGGGCTTCTCGGTGCAGAACGCGGCCACTGGACTGGAATACAACGCCACCAATTTGAATGCCATGTTTTGCCAGCGTCGAAATTTGGTTTCGCCGAAATTCATTCGCATGACGCGCGACATTCTGCGTTTTTACCGTGAGTGTCCTGCCCTACTTGCATTGCGTGATGACGGGCCAACGCTGGGCAACTATCTTGCCGACAACCGTTACTCACAATTATTTATCGATGATCATATTGTTCCGATGGCCTGCGCCTTATGGTCCTCGCCCTCGGACACCATCGCGCAGTTTCCTGCGAAGTATTTGGTGCAGTTCATGCACAACCATCATATGTTGCAAGTGAATGAGCGTCCGGAATGGCGTGTGGTACGAGGTGGTTCAAGCAGTTATATCCGTGCTTTGGAAAAAAAATGGTTGGTCAACATTAGGCTGAACTGCACAGTGCAAAGTGTTTCCCGTGATGGCAATCAGGTCCGAGTCAGAACTTCCGATGGCGAAGATTGTTTTGATCAAGTTGTATTCGCCTGCCATAGCGATCAGGCGCTTGCTTTATTGACCGACGCCAATCCACTCGAACGCGATATTCTCGGCAATCTTCCCTATCAGGAGAACGAAACGGTTTTGCATACCGATGCTTCGATATTGCCGAAAAACAGAAAAGCTTGGGCTGCCTGGAATGCCTACATCCCGGCCACCAATACCGAAGCCTGCACCGTCAGCTACTGCATGAACATTCTGCAATCGATCCAGTCGCCGGAGCCTTTCGTGGTGACGCTGAACCGCACTGCCGATATTGCGCCGGACAAGATTATTGCCAAGATGCGCTATCAACATCCGATGTACACTCATGCCAGTGTTAAAGCGAAGACGCGTCGACATGAAATCAATGGCAAAAACAATACCTGGTTCGCGGGTGCCTACTGGGGCTTTGGTTTCCACGAAGATGGCCTGCGTAGCGGCGTCGATGTGGCGCGTTCACTTGGTATTGATTGGTGACTGAGCGTTTCGCCAGCGCGATTTATGAAGGTCGTATTCGACACCGTCGCTATGCGGTCAAACCGCACGATTTCGAATACCGCATCTATCAGCTATATCTTGATCTTGCCGAACTGGATCTGGTTTTTAAAAAACGCTGGTTCTGGTCGTTCAATAAATGGAATCTGGCCTGTGTTTTGCGTCGCGATTATTATGGTGATCCAAGCATTTCCATTGAGCAAGCAGTCCGTGATCGTGTAAAAACTGAAACCGGAACTCGGCCAACCGGCCCTATTCGCTTGTTGACACATGGTCGCTATTTTGGCTTCACGATGAACCCGGTCAGCTTTTACTACGGCTTCAAAGACGATGGTGAAACACTGGACTGGGTGCTAGCCGAGATTACCAATACGCCCTGGGGTGAGCGCCACGCTTATTTCCTGCCGGTAAGTCAGGCCGTGGCCAAAGCCAATACCTGGCATTGGGATTTCACAAAATCTTTCCATGTCTCGCCTTTTTTGCCGATGGACAGGAATTATCACTGGGCATTTGAATCTCCCGGTGAAAGTTTGCGTGTTCATATGGACCTCATGAATGATGCCGTGCGCGATTTCGACGCCACCCTGGTGCTGGAACGCAAGCCCATGAATGCAAACACGCTGGCTTCATGCCTTTTACGGTATCCATTAGTCACCCTCAAAACCGCTTGGGCAATTTACTGGCAGGCCATGAAGCTATGGATCAAGCGAATTCCGTTTTACCCGCACCCGAAAACAGTCACGCAAGAACCTGGAGTTTTACATGAGTAGTCCTGTCGAATCATTGACGAGTGAAATCAACGCGACCGAATCTTTCGGCGCCGTCACTCGTTTCTTGCGCCAGAAAATTCATAAACAACTTTCGGAAATCGAAGGTGGCCGCATCCATCTTGTTGATGGACTCGGCAGCGTGATGCTGGGCAAGGAAGAATCGGCTGACAGCATCCATGTTCGTCTGAATATCCATAGCCCCGATTTCTATCGCCAAGTGGCGTTGAATGGCTCCGTGGGCGCCGGAGAGTCCTATATGGAGGGGCTTTGGCATTGCGACGACCTGGTCAGCCTGGTGCGCTTGCTGGTGATCAATCGTGATTTACTCGATGGCATGGAATCGGGCACGGCGAAAATCGGCGGCTGGCTGATGAAAGCAGCTCACACACTAACTCGCAATACGCGCGCGGGCAGCAAGAAAAACATTGCTGCGCACTATGATCTTGGCAATGATTTATTCCAGTTGTTCTTATGTAAGAACATGATGTATTCGTCAGCGATTTTCACCGGCAATGATGACACTCTCGAAATGGCATCCGACCGTAAGCTTGAGCGCATCTGCCAGAAACTGGATTTGAAAGCATCGGATCACCTGATCGAGGTCGGCACCGGCTGGGGCGGGATGGCACTTTATGCAGCCAAACACTATGGCTGCAAAGTCACCACCACCACGATTTCAAAAGAACAGCACGCACTCGCCAGCCAGCGTATTGCCGAGGCAGGCCTGAGTGACAGTGTGACTCTGCTACTGCAGGATTATCGAGATCTGGAAGGCAGCTACGACAAACTTGTATCGATTGAAATGATTGAAGCCATCGGCCATCAATATCTCGATACTTATATGGCCAAGTGCACTTCGTTGTTGAAACCCGAGGGGCTGGCACTTATCCAGGCGATTACGATTGAAGATCACCGCTATCAACAAGCGCTGCACTCGGTAGATTTTATCAAGCGCTATATTTTCCCCGGCAGTTTTATTCCCTGCGTCAATGCCATGGTAAATGCCGCAGCCCAGTCAGGGCCACTGCGCTTATTGAATCTGGAAGACATTGGACCCAGTTATGCACGCACTCTGCATGAATGGCGCAAGCGTTTCATGAGTCAGCTCGATCAAGTACGTTCACTGGGTTACGACGATCGTTTTATCAAGATGTGGGAGTTCTACCTGGCCTATTGCGAAGGTGCTTTTATCGAACGTTCAATCAGCGATGTACATTTATTGTTTGCACGCTCTCTGAATCGACGCCCTGAATTTCTGCCGTCAACGACTCAAATCTGATGAAATTACCTTGGTCAAAAATTGCCAATGCCCTGGGTTATCAAGCCGTCTGGTTTGCGACCCTGATCAGTGTTAGCAAAGGCTACTTCTGGCTTGGGTTTGCTAGCAGTCTGGTTTTCGCAGCCCTCATGCTTTGCTTTGGCGGCAAGGCAAAACAGGATAGCCGCATCGTACTTATCGGTTTAATTCTTGGCATGACGGTCGATACATTATTTGCAAGCAGCGGCTGGATTGAATACCAACAAGCATGGTCGGGTATAGGCCTCGCCCCACTCTGGATTATTGCACTCTGGCTTTCGTTTTCGTTCACGCTGAACCACTCGATGGCTTTCCTTCGTCAAAATTACGGCTTGGCAGCCATATTCGGCTTACTGGGTGGTCCACTCGCTTATTGGTGTGCCGATCGCGTATTCAATGTCATCGACTACGGCATCGATGTTTTTATTGTGATGATAGGCCTCGGAGTTTGCTGGGGATTGGCCATTCCTGCCATTTTTTATATTGATAAACGCATGTCATTAGAAACCAAAACAAGCAAGGCAACTGCATGATGTGGTTCGTGCTGTTGCAAGTATGGCTAGTCTCCGCTGTCGTAATGACAGTGGCATGGTACTTCTCAATGCGCGTCAAAAACGTCGGCTATGTCGATGTCGTCTGGGCCGGCTTGATGGCCGCTACTGCCGTCCTCGTGGGCTACCAGGGCGATGGCTCCGACCTGCCCAGGGCACTAGTCGCATTTCTGGGTGGCATCTGGGGCGCGCGACTGTGCATCCATTTACTTAAACGCGTTTTGCATGAACCTGAAGACGGCCGCTATCAGGCTCTGCGCGCAACATGGAACGGCAGTCCGGCAAAATTTTTCGTGTTCTTCCAGATGCAAGCCGTGATCGTCGTGTTGTTTTCAATTCCTTTCTATGCAGCGGCCTCCCGTCATGCGGGAGAGATTTGCGGGTGGACGCTAGCCGCCATAGCAGTGTGGCTGGTCAGTGTATTGGGCGAATATTTATCCGATGAGCAACTGTCAAAATTTCGCACCAATGCGAGCAACAAAGGGAAGACTTGTCGTGCTGGCCTGTGGGCGTACTCGCGACACCCCAACTATTTCTTTGAATGGCTGCACTGGTTTACCTACGTCTTGCTCGCCATCAACAGCGAATACTTCTGGTACAGCCTGGTCGGCCCTGCCGTCATGCTCGCATTCTTGTATCGCGTCAGCGGCATTCCCTGGGCCGAAGCTCAGGCATTACGCAGTCGCGGCGAGGACTACCAGCGTTACCAGAATGAGGTCAGTGCTTTTTTTCCCTGGCCACCTCGCAAATCCACTCCTAATCCACCATTAAATTAATCTGTTCGAGTATTTGAATGTCACTTATCGACCTCTGTGAAAATGGAATTATGCCTGACGCCTTGACGCGCCACGGCATCCGGCAACTGTGCCAGCAACGCCTGATTGATGAAAACGTGCTTGATATCGAAAAAGCCGATCAGCGTTTTCGCAAGATGCTTGATGAACTCAAGCGAAGCCCGATCGCCATCGAAACCGCGGCCGCCAACGAACAGCATTACGAGGTTCCCACGCGCTTTTTTCAATTGTGTCTTGGCAAGCGTCTGAAATACTCGTCGTGTTTTTACAAGATGGGAAATGAAACTCTGGACGAAGCAGAAGTAGCCATGCTCTCTCTTTACTCCGAACGCGCCGAACTACAGGATGGCCAGCATATTCTGGAGCTGGGCTGCGGCTGGGGTTCGTTGACCTTGTGGATGGCGGAAAAATATCCCAATGCCAGCATTACTGCCGTATCAAACTCGGCCACACAACGACAACATATTGAAGCGGCATGCCGTGAACGCGGTTGGCAACACGTCAAAGTCATTACCTGCGATGTCAACACTCTGGAGCTTGACGCCAACCAATTTGATCGCGTGGTCTCGGTGGAGATGTTCGAACATATGCGGAATTACCAGACACTGCTCAATCGCATTTCAAAATGGATGAAGCAAGACGCAAAATTGTTCGTGCATATTTTCTGCCATCGCTACGTGATGTACCCCTTTGAAACCGAGGGTGACAATAACTGGATGGGTAAATATTTTTTCACGGGTGGCATCATGCCATCGGCAGATACCCTGCTGCATTTCCAGCAAGATGTGAGTATCGAGCAACGCTGGCTGGTCTCGGGCGAGCATTACGAAAAAACATCCAATCACTGGCTGGCCAACCAGGATGCCAACCATGACGAAATCATGCAGATCATGAAGAGCACTTACGGCGAGACCCACGCAAAGCGTTGGTTTAATCGCTGGAGAATGTTCTGGCTGTCCTGCGCAGAATTATTCGGTCTGGAAGACGGCAGCGAATGGCTCGTTGCGCATTACTTGTTCAACAAGCGCTGAATTAAAACCGGTTAAACTGCTTATTGTCAGTCCAATAAAAAGCCCGCATTGCGGGCTTTTTTCATTCAACATTTCACTTGTTTGCTCGGTGTGCATTCCACCGGCGGTGGCGGTGGTGCAGTTTCGGCTCCGGGCTTTCCGGTTGCCACACGGATGCCCTTTGCTTTCATCCAGGCATCAAACTCCTCCGAGGTCATGCGCTTGCCGTTCTGATTCATGTCAAAACGCCATGGCGTGTTGTCATCTTTCGTTTTAGGCACATATGCGCCATTGGCAGTGGGTGTGTTACGCGGCGGGTCTATGGATGGAACAGGCCTGGTCTGACTGCGGGCAATAAAGTCCTTGATGAAAACACAGTTGATAGCCGTGCTATTACGCGAGTTACGCATCTCTTCTACCGGTGAATTGATCAACTCGAATGTCGATTCCGTTCTGACGACACTGCATTTGCCTGCGGCGATAGAAGCGCTGGAAAAACACGCGCTGGACAGGGACATAACTAGCAGGCAGAGATTTTGTTTTGAAAGCATTATGCGCACCGAAAATATTCAACAAAGCGAGCATAGGCGGCAATGCAATGATTCGCAACAAAAAAGAAGCCCGGCCAAGGCCGGGCTTCGTTCAGCTTAAGAACAATTCAGATTAGTTCTGAACGTTCAGCTCGGTGCGACGGTTACGTGCGCGACCTTCTTTCGTGGTGTTGACGTCGATTGGTTTGGCTTCGCCGAAACCATTCGGACCCACCAAACGACCAGCATCTACGCCTTTGCCAGTCAAATAGTTGAACACAACTTGTGCACGACGTTGTGACAAATCTTGGTTATAGACTTCTGTACCGATCGAGTCAGTATGACCAGCAACTTCTACGCGCAGTTGTGGGTACTTGTTCAGGATGTCAGCAGCTTCATCAAGAATTACCAATGCGTCAGGACGCAGAGTGTCTTTATCGAAATCAAAGTTCACGCCTTTCAGATCGATTGTCAAAGGCACTGGGCAGCCGTCTGGACCAATGGCTTGACCAGCTTGTGAGTTAGGGCAACGATCGTTGCAGTCATTCACGCCATCACCGTCGCCGTCTTTCGTCGAGCAATCAGCAGCAGGAGGTGCTTCTGGTGCATCTGGAACGACTGGTGCTGGCAGGCTACCGAGAGCGAACAGAACAGAGGCCGTTGCATACAGGTCCTGGAAATGACCTGAACCAAAGTCGTCATTGAAATCATACTTTGTGCCGGCTTCGACACGGATATCTACATGTTCACTGACGTCAGCCTGGAGACCGGCGCCAAGTTTGACAAACAGATTGGCATCACCATCCGAAGCAGCAGCGAAGCCGTCATAACCATTTTTCTGTGCGCCGATACCGGCGGCGAGGTAAGGCCACCAGTTACGGCCTTCCTTGATGAAATGGTAGCGACCTGTTACGCCCAAGCTGGTCAAATCCCAACCCTGAGCTGGCAGCAAAACCGAATTGTCGCGATTGAGGTCAGTGCGATCAAGTTCGACATCAACAGACACGTTCGATGAAACCATTTTACCCACGCCAATGCCAAATATCGCATCGTTGCTTGTCAGACGGTCATTATCGGTACCGAGAATACCAACGGTGCCTGAGATGTACCAACGATCGTCAAAGTCTTGAGCCATTGCAGATTGAGCCATTGACATGGCACCTAACAGGGCACAACACAGGAGTTTCTTCTTCATAAATATGCTCCAAATTCACTAGTTAAGACAAAAATAAGTTTGCTTGCAGAACAGTCTAGAGCCCGCTCACAAATAAAAAAGCAACGTTCCTGTATCCGGCACGTTAACGCCAACATAACAAAATTAACAAGAAAAGCCAAGCTTTAACACTCAAACCACGAATAAATCGAGGAAGCGGTGGACGGGGGTACTTTCAAACTTGGCGGTGTCCTGAGTCAACGTCAAAATTTGTTTCACTTGATGAGCCGAGAGGTGGCCGCCAATGGCATCTTCAAATTTCTTGAGCAAGACGGGGATGCCTTCGCCACGGCGCTCCCGGTGCCCGATGGGATAGTCAATCGACACCTTGTCTGTCTTGCTGCCATCCCTGAAGAATACTTGAATCGAGTTGCCGATATAACGCTTGTCGACATCGAAGTAATCGGTCGTGAACTGAGGATTTTCCTTAACCACCATTTTTTCACGCAAGGCATCAATGCGAGGATCGGCAGCGACAGCGTCGGTGTAGTCATCGGCAGTCAGACGGCCAAAGATCAACGGCACGGCAACCATATATTGCAGGCAGTGATCACGGTCGGCGTAATTTGCCAACGGACCCGTCTTGTCGATGATTCGAACACCCGCTTCCTGGGTTTCCATCTCGATACGTTCGATTTGATCAAGCTTGCCGACAACTTGCGGATGCAGCTGCATGGCACATTCGACTGCCGTCTGGGCATGGAATTCAGCTGGGAAGCTGATCTTGAACAATACGTTTTCCATCACGTAGGCGCCAAATGGACGTTCGAACTGGAACTGGTTGCCATTAAACAGTACATCGGCAAAGCCCCAGGTTTTCGCGGTTACGGCACTTGGATAACCGACGCAACCTTTCACTGCATTGAAAGCATGCGTTACTGCACGGCGGCATGCATCACCGGCTGCCCAGCTTTTGCGCGGTCCGGCATTCGGGGCGTGACGATAGGTGCGCAATGCACCGCCGTCAATCCAGCTATGGCTGACCGCGTTAACGATTTCTTCTTTGCCGCCGCCTAGCATATGGGTGGTCACTGCGGTTGAAGCCAAACGCACCAGGATGACATGGTCCAGACCAACCCGATTGAAACTGTTTTTCAAGGCATAGCCGCCTTGAATTTCGTGCGCTTTAATCGCAGCCGACAAAACATCGCGAATCAATACCGGCTTGCCGCCTTCACGTTCAGCCTTACGGCTTTGATAGTCGGCAACGGCGAGAATGGCACCGAGGTTGTCTGAAGGATGACCCCACTCTGCTGCCAGCCAGGTGTCGTTGAAGTCCAGCCAGCGCACTTGCACACCAATGTTATAGGCTGCCTGCACTGGATCAAGTTCGAACGATGTCCCCGGTACACGGGCACCACCCGCCATGGTCGCACCCGGTACGATCGGACCGAGGTGCTTGGTGCATTCGGGATGCTTCATTGCCAACATTGAACAACCCAGGGAGTCGAGCAACATATAACGCGCGGTGGTGAAAGCTTCCGGCGAATCGATACGGTAGTCGGTAACGTAATTGGCAATGTCCACCATGCTTTGATCAGGATCGGGGCGTTTGGCGGAGCGAATATCGTGGTGGCTCATGGGTAAGGTTCCGGCGCTGGGTCAAAGAAGCCTATTTTGCCAGAATTAATGAATGTGTACTTGAGCAAATGCCACTTTCAAGGCATCGTGGCAACTTTAATTCTGCGTAATCCCCATGAACAACCAGTACCCGCATTTGTTTACTCCGCTCGACCTTGGCCATTGCACATTACCTAACCGCATTTTAATGGGCTCCATGCACACGGGCCTGGAGGACAAGAGCCGGGACTTTCCGAAATTGGCGGCTTATTTCCGTGAACGTGCCGAAGGCGGTGTCGGCTTGATGGTGACGGGCGGTATTTCGCCCAATATCGTTGGTTGGTTGAAACCTTTCGGCGGCAAACTTAGCTGGCCTTGGGAAATTCATAAACACCGCATCGTGACTAAAGCGGTACATGAGGCAAACGGCAAAATCTGCATGCAGATTTTGCACGCAGGGCGATATGGCTACCATCCCTTTTCCGTCACAGCTTCAGGCATTCAGGCCCCCATCAACCCATTCAAGCCCCGGACTCTGGGTAACTGGGGGATTGAACGACAAATCAATGCCTTCGTGAATTGTGCAAAATTGGCACGTGAAGCCGGTTACGACGGTGTTGAAATCATGGGGTCCGAAGGTTATCTGATAAACCAGTTTCTAAGTCCGCGAACCAATAAACGAGAAGACCAATGGGGCGGCAGTGCAGAAAACCGCATGCGTTTCGCCGTTGAAATCGTTCGGCGCACACGAGAAGCCGTCGGCAAGGATTTCATCATTATTTATCGCTTGTCGATGCTGGAATTGGTCGACGAAGGTTCGGCTTGGGATGAAATTCTGGCTCAGGCAAAAGCGGTAGAAAATGCCGGAGCCACGATTATCAATACCGGCATTGGCTGGCATGAATCGCGTGTTCCGACTATTGCCACATCTGTCCCGCGCGCCGCCTTTGCCGGCGTTACTGCAAAATTGAAGCCGCATGTTGGCCTGCCCCTGATTGCAACGAACCGGATCAACATGCCCGATGTTGCCGAGAATATTCTGGCGAGTGGCCAGGCCGACATGATCTCGATGGCGCGCCCCTTATTGGCGGACTCGCAATGGGCCATCAAGGCGCGTGAAAATCGCAGCGATGAAATCAATACCTGTATCGCCTGCAACCAGGCCTGCCTGGATCATGCTTTCGAAAACAAAACCGCCAGCTGTCTGGTGAACCCACGCGCCTGTGCGGAAACCGAATTGAATTACATCAAAACTACGACACCAAAGCGCATTGCCGTTGTTGGCGCCGGGCCGGCAGGCCTGGCCTGCGCCAGTGTTTCGGCACAACGCGGACATCAGGTAACGCTCTTCGATGCAAACCCGAAAATCGGTGGTCAGTTTAATTTGGCAAAAAAAATTCCTGGCAAGGAAGAGTTTTACGAGACACTACGCTATTTCGGTCGCCAGCTCGAACTGCATAAAGTCGAACAGCGCCTTGGCGTTCGTGTTGAAGCCGAAGCCCTGGAAGATTTCGATGAAGTGGTGCTTGCTACCGGCATCACACCCCGCAAAATAAACTTCCCGGGGAGCGACCATGCAAAAGTCTGTAGCTATGTAGATGTACTTACCGGAAAAGTAATTCCAGGCAAAAAAGTAGCGGTGATTGGTGCCGGCGGCATTGGTTTCGACATCAGCGAGTTTTTGGTGCATCACGGTGAATCCCCCACTCTTCATAAAGACCGCTGGATGCAGGAATGGGGAGTCAAGGCCGATTTCAGCGGTCGTGGTGGACTCTCGAAGCCGCAACCGGAATCCGCCGAACGTGAAGTCTGGCTACTGCAAAGAACTGAAGGAAAAATCGGCGCCAAGCTCGGCAAAACGACAGGCTGGATTCATCGCAGCACCCTGAAAGCCAAAGGCGTGAAAATGCTGGCAGGCGTCAGTTACCTTGGTGTCGATGACAAGGGTTTTCGAATTCAAATCAATGGAATCGAGCAGACCCTACCAGTCGATACCGTCGTAATATGCGCCGGCCAGGAGCCGCTGCGCTCACTTGTCGAACCATTGCAGGCGCTTGGCAAATCCCCTCATCTGATTGGTGGTGCGGATGTGGCGGCCGAGCTGGATGCCAAGCGAGCGATCAGTCAGGGGAGTCGTCTGGCGGCAGGTTTCTAAAACCAGATTTGCCAGTTGATTTGGCGCCAGACACTCGAAAACTCGTTAAAAACAAGCGTAATTCACAAAGATTAATGAAAATCTGTAGGCCGGTTCGGCTATAAAAAACCCTGCAAAACCCGCCGCTTAGCCTAGCTTTCGAGTATTCACTCCAACAAAATCAAGTACTTGAACGTTTTGTTCACAAAAATCCAGGGCGATTTCAGTATGATTCGCCCCGAACCGGCCTGACAGACATCACGTTGTCGGGTTTGCTCCAAACTCGAATAGGAGGGTGGCGCGAAACGAACGCTTCAATGATTCAAGTTCGTCCATCCTAAATGCGAGGCTCAAGCCACCCACGCGAATTCAATAAAAGAATTCGTGCCACTGCGAAAGCGGTCGGGTGAATTGCGGCGCGCCGATTTGAGGTACAGGAATGAAGTTATCTTTTTTGATGTGGTTGTCCAGCTTGTTACCACAGCCTGTGGCTGACCCATTGTGTTTGGCAACAACGGTCTACCTGGAGTCACGTGACCAGTCCGAACTTGGACAACGTGCGGTAGCCGAGGTAGCACTACGCCGACGTGATGATGGTCGCTGGGGTGATTCAGTCTGCGAAGTTGTCACTGCACCGAAACAATTTGCTCCCACTATCGTCAAACCGGGCGTTCGCATCAAATCGCTAGATGCCTGGCAGAAAGCGGTCAACGTGGCTTTCGCTTCGCAAAAGGACTGGAAGCAACCCATTGGCAAGCGTAACGAAGTGGTGCCTGGTGCCAGTCATTTTGCCGCACGTAATTTAGTGAACCCGACCTGGAGCAGCTATCCGGAAGTCGCCAAGATCGGAGATCACACGTTCTACAAGGTTGATCGTTTGAAACGATAAACCTGCCGTTGTAGCGCTGTATGCCGTCCTCGTCGGTATGCATACGCGATACGAGACCCGCCTAGGCAACTGGGCGGGTTTTTTATTTATGGTTCGTAGGGGCGCCTGCTTGCTGCGCCCCGAATTACGCGCCAGAGCTTGGGCGCAGCAAGCAGCGCCCCTACGGTATCAACGTTTTTCGATGCTCACGTATTCACGATCCTCCGGTCCGGTGTAATTCGCACTCGGACGAATGATCTTGCCGTCCTGACGTTGTTCGATCACGTGTGCGCTCCAACCCGAAGTGCGGGCAATGACGAACAGCGGCGTAAACATGGCGGTTGGAATTCCCATCATGTGATAAGCCGATGCACTGTACCAATCCAGGTTCGGGAACATTTTCTTCAGATCCATCATCAGGTTTTCGATACGTTCGCTGACATCGAACAGGGTTTGATTGCCGCCCTGCTTGCACAGCTCGCGCGAGATTTCCTTGATGATCGGATTGCGTGGATCACCAATGGTGTAAACCGGATGACCAAAACCGATCACGATTTCCTTGCGTTCGACGCGGGCACGGATATCGGCTTCGGCTTCGTCGGCCGAGCCATAACGCGCAATGATTTCCATCGCGACTTCGTTCGCGCCGCCGTGTTTCGGAC
>JBOHYH010000270.1:0-2414 GCA_050737775.1 Arenimonas sp. | reverse complement strand
ACCTGACGCGGCGTATTCAAGTGATCGGTCAGAACACCATGCAACATTCCGTTCTGGCTGATACCAATCGGCATATCATCCAGCCAGATCATTTCCTGTGTGGTGGTCACGCCGCTGATGACATTGGCTTGCACCAATATCTGGCCAGCATCGTTTTTTTGTTACAGGTTATTTTAAGCGATTTTTCCATTGACCTGAAATGAACGCTGCTAACCAAGTAGCAACAAACAGTCTTAAAAAGTCAGGCCAGAGCACATTTTTTGCTTGATTTGGATTTTCGATCCAGTGAAAGAATAATTCTTTACCCTCAATTGTGTGGCTATGGTTTGTCATGTACTCAATACGCTCAATTTCGCTTAGGCTTTCCATGTTTTGTGATGACGGCTCGATTACCAATGACTTCGCAACGAACAAGGTAATTACCACTATCATTATGGTACTTAATAGAAATGAGATAATTGAAGCGCGCAACAGTAACATTTTCATTTGATTTCCTTAGTTGAATGGCCGTCTAGGATTTGAATAAACACTATCACCACCATTTACATCGCCTTCGCATTGAATTAAAGGACTTCCTCCAAATGGGTTACTGCATGAGCCACAGTCTCTTCCATTTTGGCTATGGACAGAACCGAATTCAGTAGGGCTTTCGTACAAATCACGTTTTTCCGTCTTTGAAAACATATCTTTCTTGATCACAAATCTACAATCTTCGGTTTTCCCGCCGCAGTGACCAATTCCGTAAAGGCACTCGTAGCACACCCATCTCTTTTTACTTGTTCTTTCTTGAAATACATGCCAAAAATTATCATATGTGCATCTTGCGAACGCTTTTCCTGAGATATTGATAGTTACACCACCAAAATTCTTGTTTCGCTCACGCTTTTTAGTTTCCCAGCCAGAGGTCTCATCTGGTAATGGAATGCACCACAAACCAAGAGGGTCATTAAAATACAACGGATTTTGATTTGCATATCCGTAAGTCGATAACCCGCCTTTTAAGCCCATCGGATCACTTTCGACATAGCGTCCGTTAGCTGCTTCATAGTCCCGGAAGTAATTGTAATGCAATCCACTTTCCGAATCGAAGAGTTGGCCGGCGAAACGCATATCCAACACAAACTTCACGCCATTGGCATCGGGGTCTTCCATCGCCAGATTTTCACCAAAGGCATCATCAACCGAACTCCAGGCCCAGACTTTTTTCTGAGTCGCCAATTCGAACACTTGGCGCGGGGTATTCAGGTGATCGGTCAACACGGCGTGCAAGTTGCCGTTCTGGCTGATGCCAATCGACATGTCGTCCAGCCAGATTATTTCCTGCGTGGTGGTCACGCCACTGACAATTCTATTTTGCACCAACAGTTGTCCAAGTTGATTGAATAAATACCGCGATTGGTCGACCGTGCCCTTGTATTTGCGCACACGTTCGCCTTTGCCGTTGTACTGGTATTGGCTGACGATCTTGCTGCTGGCGCTGCCGGTCCTGAAGTCCACCATGCGATTGCGCGCATCATAAGTAAAGATCGACGTGCTGCTGGTTTGCGTGGTGTTGCCGTTCGCATCGAGCGTCCGGGTCACACTGCCGACCTTGGTCAGACGATGACTGGTGCTCGGATAAGTATTGGTCACTGCGGCATTGGTACCGACTTGTTTGGTCAAACGATTGCCGGTGGCATCGTAGGTAAATTGCGAGACATTGCCGCCGGTGGAGTTGGTGACTTGTTTCAGACGGTCGATATTGTCATAGACAAAACCATTGCTGCCACCCGGGTCGGCGATATTGGTGATATTGCCCAACACATCCACGCTGTAGGTCAAACCACCGACGCTTTGAATGGCGTAATCGGCATCGTAGTTTCTTGTTTGCGTGAGTGGACTCGGTGCGCTGCCGCCAGCCGGGACCGGGAAACTGAGTTGCTTGAGTGGGCCGAAGGGCAAGTAATCGACATTGTCGACCAGGGTTTTGGTCACGCCGCTTTGGGTCACGGTGACCTGCGTTGTTTGACCCAACGCATTGCGGACGTAATTCACCAACATGCCACTGGGATAGGTAATGCTGCTGATGCGTCCGGCTTTGGTGTAGCTAAACAATAAAGTGCTGACCAAAGCATTATTGGTCACTTGCTTGCGGGTCATGTTGCCGAAGCGGTCGTAACAATATTGGGTGTTGCCACTCGGGTCGGTGAGTTGGGTCAAGCGGCCTTTGGCAAAGTTTTCACCAGCACCGCAAATCGCGTTGACTGTGTCATAGACATAGCTGCTGGTGAGTCCACTGGCGCTTGGGTAGCTGACTTAGGTCAAACGATTCAAGACATCGTAGCTGTAATTGCTGACCACCAATTTGGCATCGGTCTGCGTCTTGCGATTACCCGCAGCGTCATAGGTATAGCTGGTGGCGCCGGTATCGGGGC
>JBOHYH010000269.1:0-23970 GCA_050737775.1 Arenimonas sp. | reverse complement strand
TGGGTGGCGTCGTAATCAAAATAGACATTTTGCGCCGCGGTTGGCACGGTCACTTGGGTTAAACGATTGGCGATGTCGTAGCTGTAGGTGCTGAGCTTGCCACGGGCATCGGTTTGAGTTTTGCGGTTACCGGCGGCATCGTAGGTATACACCGTGGCACCGGTATCGGGGCTGCTCAATTGGGTCAAATCATTCAAGCCGTTATAGGTGTACACGGTGTTGAGGTTTTTCGGGTCGATGACTTTGATCAAATTGTCGCGTGCATCGTATTCAAACTGCGTGGTCGCATTGATCTTGCCTGCGCCTTTGTCTTGAATGGTTTTGATCAAGCGATTGAGTGGATCGACATCCTGATCGGTCACACGGCTCAAACCATCAGTCACGGCATCGAGATTATCATTGGCATCATAAGTGAGCGTTGCCAGCGTGGTGTTCGCAGCATTCTTGCTCGCTTGCAAACGACCGAGCGTATCGTACACGCGGCTCAAGCTTTGCTTGACGGTGTTACTCGGGTCTTTGATGGTTTCGGCGGTACGATTACCCGCGCTATCCAAGGTGTAGGTGATGCTGTTGTTCAAGGCATCGCTGATACTGGTTAAGCGATGGGCGGCATCGTAATTGAACGTGATGAAATCGCCATCGGCTTGGGTGACTTTGGTCACCTGGCCGGTAGCATCATATTCCACGCGGGTGATGGCATCGTCGGCTTCGCTGCTGTCATCGCTGCCGCGGACTTTACGGGCAGTAATCCAGCCGCGCGGGTTATATTCGATATCGGTGATGACGCCATTGGCGTCTTTCATCTGTTTTGCGCGCCCGCCTAAATCATAAACCGTGTACTCCAACACCTGACCCAGGGCATTGGTGACTTTCCACAAATCGCCTTTGAGGTATGGACAAAACAATAAAGAGCCTGGATCGAGGCAACTAGGATGAAAATCTGTACGGTGGCTATAAGTGACAACATCGTTTACGTCAGTGCGAGGTCCATTGGTTTGCAGAACTGCAGCAGGCTTGTGGCAGTTTCCCGCCAGGAACCCCGCCGCCTCACAGTAGACCGTAGTACTTTGACGTACACCGCTTGGAGCGTTGGTAGCCGAACCACAAACATAAGCCATGGCGGCAACATTGCTTGGATCTATTTGGCAAACAGCCGAGACTTGGGACATCGAGTTGTAAGCGTAAGTGCGACGCGCTTCCAGCACATTACTGGCATTGTAGACTCGCACTTCCGAGGGTAATACGAGAAACGTTGGATGGTAATCAATCTGGGTAGTACGCTTGGTGGCAGGCTTGTTGGCAGATTCAATTTTTTGTACTAAGCGGCCATAAGCGTTGTAATTGGTATCGGTTTCGGTGCCTGCAAAATCAGTAGTGATATCGGGTTTGCCTTTTGCATCGTAAGTGCGCGATGCAAAGTTCACTCCACAACCAGAACAGGGGCCACTCATAGACGTAACTTTTTTCACGTCATTAATCAATGCAAACGTATATGTGCGCGACTCGTTATTTGAGTTCGTGACCACGCTACTGCCGTCGGCATTGTATACGAATGAAACCTTGTCAATACCTGAGTTAGGCGCACCATGCTCGCTGCTAATGGCCTGACCTGAGCCATTGTATTGCCAGCTGCCAAATTGAATGCCGCGCTCGTCGAACAAACCGGTTAACTGATAAGTTGTTGCGTTGGTACCGTTACCGTACGCATATCGGCGATAAGGGTTGTCGGCAGTATTAGTAGGTGTATCGTCTGGATAAATGGTGCGTTCCAGCATGCCATTGGCGTCGTATTGAAACTTGATCAGCTGACCATCAGGTAGACCAACTGCCGTCAAACGAGTTTTCCGATCGTTGTTATTCGGGCCGGTTGGAATATTATCAAAGTATTCGTAGACGAACGTAAGGGTGCTACCTACGTCATCGACTACGGCGATAAGTTGATCAAGATCGTATTGCATGGTCAATGCACGACCGTTTCGATCTTCGATTTTTTGCAGAACCCCCTCGTCGCTATACAGCTCTTTGGTATCCTTGTTATCGGTATACAACCAGCCACCACCCACGAGATGTTCCAAGCGTTCGGTGAATCCTGCATCTGGTACCCAAACACCATTAGTCAAGGTGAAATATTGACGGCCGCGATCTGGTCGATTCAAAACGGCTGTGGTTAATGACTGGGAAGGATTATCCACATAGCTTAGCGAACGGTCATAGGTATGCCGCCAGTTGTTGCCGAGTAAGCTCGGCTCACGATGAGTAGCACTGATGTAAAAACGATCAAACCCAAGCATTGATCTTTCGGAGAAATAATCCTTTTCCGTCTGTGATTTGTAACCTAGTCCACCGTGAATTGGGTTACTACCGTTGGCATAGGGGTTACTGTCGCTGGCTACGGAGTTACTCCCGTTGGCAACAATAGCGGGACATGTTGAGCAATCATTATTATCCGGCAATGGTACGTTGTCGGGTTTCCAACATTTCCCTGGCGCTGGAAAATAGCCTGCTGGACAAGTCAGCTCACGTTGTCTGCCAATCAAGAAAGCCTGGCTTGAGGGGTCGCAACGCGAAATTGTTTCATCGGAATACAAACTGCCGCCTTGTGCACGAGGATAGTATTTGGCACCTATTTCGACATGCACGCCATAAGTTGAGTCCCCATAAAGTACATCGCCCCACGCGCCGGTTGGGGTGGGATTAGAAAAAGCGGTGCACGCTCTTGGGAATGAATTTATGTAAGTGAGCGCAGCACTGAGTGCCGACTGTTCCGAAGCATGATTATAAGTAGCAGCGCCATTAAAATAATTTGGCCAGCCCTCTACATATTGGTGGTATGTCCAAGGCCCTATAATGTAATTTCTGTAAGTATTCGCGGATGCAATTTGAGCCGTCAAGGCCAGTAAAAGCAGCAAGAAAAATCTAAAACGCATAGCGAACCCCATGATGATTTTTGATCTAAGCACAAACAAAAAGCACGGCTTTCGCCGTGCTGGAAGGTCTTTATTTTACCCTCTAGACCAAGCAATAGGTAAGATTTTGTGACATAGGGCGAGGTTTATGAGGCTTCGACGCGATGCATTTGCCGGGCTGACGCAATGCCACCCGACAAAACGGCACTTACGGTTGAGCTGTAACGCTGTTGTAGAGCCAACAACCGGGATTTATGTCGCCCGCAAGCGGCCTCCTACGTACTTGCAGGCTACCCGCAAGCGGCCTCTACGTCTTGCCAATCGGTCTGCAACCTCTTGCACTCACGCAGGTGTTATCGATTTGCGGATACGGTTTGATGCCAGTCATGAATCCCATGTCCGCTTGAGCAAAGCGCGCGATGTTGGGAATAACGATGGGCATGTCGGTCGAGGAAACACCAAACCAGTTCGCCAGAGTTGCAGCGTATTCATCGACCGATGTGCTCGGCAACAAATGGCCCTGATTATCGAGTGCATCGGGGCCGTTGATGACCATTTGTGGAAATTTGCCATACACGTTGCCGCCACGCACCGAACCACCCACCACAAAGTGATGTGCGCCCCAGCCATGGTCGGCACCGGTGCCATTACTCTTGAGTGGGCGACCGAAATCCGAACCGGTGAATGTGGTGACGTTTTGGTCGACGCCAAGGGCAACGGTAGCCTGATAAAAGGCCGCCATGCCATCGGCAATGATTTTCAGGCGATCAGGATGTTCTGCCAGTGAATCATGATTATCAAAGCCGCCCAAGCTGACAAAAAATATTTGCCGTTTATGGCCGAGCACTTCGCGTGCTGCAATCAGACGGGCAACCATCTGGAATTGTTGCATGACATCGTTGTATTCACCCACCATCCCGGCATTGAAACCAACCGGATTTTTCGGAAAGAAATTTTCCAGTGTCAGTGAATAATTCAGCGCTTCGTCCATATCGATCTGTGCGCTTATGGAACGGTTATAAACTCTTGCTGCTTGTTTCTCCAGCAAGTTGGTGCGCGTCTGCAGATTCAGATTGTTCATTGCCGTCATACGATTGGTATTCCAGCTACTCCAGAATTCCGGGGCACCGTACTCCGAATTTATCGGGTAAGGCAAAACCGCATTACCGACCTGCCAAGTGTTGTTACCTGCCACCGAAATACACATTGAGACATTGCTGTTATTACCGGCAGCCAACAAGTCGCCCATGCGACCTGCCCAGCCGGTACGCGTGGTGTAATTAGGCGCGCCGAGTTGCCAGAAACGCTGGTGGTCGGAATGCGAAAATAATTGCGGTGGCAATTCAAAACCAGCGGTGTTGTATTGCGTCTTGCTGGTCGGCTGAGCCAATACGCCTACATTGGTCATGACGGCGGCCTTGCCTTTGTCGTAAAGCCGTTTCAAGGAAGCCATTTCTTTCGGGAAGGCCAGTTGACGACCGTCGTTGACCGAAGCGGCGGTAATCGGCAATAAATCCGAGCGCAAACGCGTGATACCGAAAGGTCGCGACAATGAACCTTCGCGCGCAATCAGATATTGGTTATAGGTGGTTTGATCGTAGGGAATAATGGTGTTGGCAGCATCGTTGCCGCCGAACAAAAAGAAACACACCATGGCGCGATAATCGTTGGGAATCGGCGTTGCTGCTTTGGTGCCCATATTCGCCGCTGCGGCAATGCCGCTCAAGCTAAGCCCGAAACCGCCGAGTGCCGCACCTGCGCCACCCACAGCGCCGAGTAAAAAACGACGGCGTGTTTTCAGCGATGCCTCATCCAATACCATTTGTTCAAATTCGGATTTCATATTGGCCTCATTTTTGAATCAAATAGTCGGGGGAAATCTGGAAAAGCATAATCGCCATCCTGAATCGATCACGCGCCTGGTTGGTACCAGCAGGCACATTAGTCACCGCGGTAATCATGGTTGTCCGAGCTTCGGGCGATAAAGTGTTTGAAGTCATGATTAAATTTAACTTATCCACCAAGGCAGTCGGATTGTTGCCTAGCGCGATATAGGTTGAATAATCGTGTTTGAACGACGGAAGATTGCTGGCATCGGTCGATGGATCGTTCGTCAGCCAGTACTCGATGAAATTGTGACTGTCGACCAATGTGGACTCGTGATAAATCTGGAATTCGGGGCCCACCAGATTATTCGTTGCCATTTCACCGGGTGGCGAATAACCCGGTGAATAGAAATTGAAAACGCTGCGCGAGCTCAATGGTCGTTGCGCAAAAACTTCGTCCATCCACCATGGGTTGATGTCGTATCTTGGCGTCGAGCCGTTCTGCATGGTAAATGCACGCAGAAAATGTGAAAGTCGAAGTACCGGTTCACGCAGCTTGCCTGCTGTCGTGGTGGTAGCTTGTGCAATATCGCGTGCTTCGGGGTCAAGCAGAATGGCCTTGATAACAGCCTTCAAATCGCCACGTACACCCTGACCATTATTGGCAAACACGGCGGAGATTCTTCCGACATAAGCGGGCGATGGATTGCTCTTTACCAGACGCTGTATCAGTTGCTTGCCGATGAACGGGCCGACATTGGGATGGTTGAACAAAGTATCCAGACCGTCTTTCAGATCCTGTTCGGCTGTTCTACCTGCCGCCAGAGTGACACCGCCAACGATTTTTTTCTCGCTAGTGGAATGATAGGCAGCAATCGGTGTCATCTGCTTGGTGACATCGCGATATACCTCTGCCTTGTTCAACGGCAGCGGCGCAGGCCGTTGCACATTGTCGTAAATCCGGTAATAACCGCTGCGCGCACTGTCGATGCAGTACCAAGACTCTGTTGTAGCATTGCAGTTGGCATAGCTCCAGCCAGTCAGCACTTTCGCCATGCCGCGAATATCGTCCTGCGTGTAGGTAGGAATGGGCTGGTTATTGGCATCCAACTTTCGTGTGCCATCGGCATTTAATTGCCACAAACCAATCGTAAATAACTGCATGACTTCGCGAGCATAGTTTTCATCCGGCAAACGACCGGTCGCGAGATCTTCTTTTTGATTACCGATGTGCGAGAGCCATTGGCCCATCGATGGACTTAATGTCACTTTTTCGAGCAGGGTTCGATAATTGCCGAAGGCGTTTTCGGCAAGCACATCGTAATACGCAGCATTACGTACATTGTCCTGGTCGCCCACCACAAAAATCTGGCCAAGGGCCCATGTCGTTCGTTGACGCAATTGATCTTGCCCGGTAATCGCCTGCTTCCAGAATGATTCGATCGTATAAATATTGCTGAAATTATCGATATCAACACCCTGTGTTCTGAGTGTCCAGACATAGTCGTAATGCGACTGGCGCGGCAATGCGAACTGCGTCGTAAGCCAGGCATCCATGCTGCTGCTATCGAGCGCGGTGATTTCTGATTCTTTCGGACCAAAGGTAGCTTGCATCAGGAAGCGCGAAGCCTCTTCCGGGCTTGGATCCGCCGCAGACTTTTCGAGAATGACTGCCTGAATTAAGGCGGCATCCTGTGCTTTGGACTGTTCGGGGTCGGCATCATTTTGCGAGCTGCATGCTTGCAACAGGGACAGCAAAATCAGCAGGCCGCTCAATCGACCCGGCAAGCCATATCGCCAAGTTAGGGTGTTTGCCATATATGCCCCAGATGTTACGAATTGTTACGCAATAGTAGGCCTCCGGGCAGCACTTGTCTCGCGGCTAGAAGCGATCTTTAGGCTCATTTGTGAAACGGATCACGCTTTCAAGGATTTAAATCCTTAAGCAATGTGATGATGCTCACTTTTCCTGTTCAGATTCCATTTTCCACTGGAGCTGTTTTAAGTCGTAGCCGCAATATGGCCCAGACAAAATGCAACCATAAACCGATCCAGATAAAGGGCTCCATCCAGTCCGGTGTTTGTGCAGCTTCGTATTTTTGAAAGTAGCGCCACAAGCTTCTGTGCTTTTGCCATTCCACCCATGCCGGCTTGGTGAGACCGGAAGCACCACGAACATGGATGACTCGCACACTATTGTCCACCAATACTTCGTACCCGGCCTGTCTTACACGACGGCACAAATCGAGATCTTCCGCATGCAGGCGATAACCATGGTCGAAACCACCGATATGATGAAACACCGTCGCCGGCATCATCATCAAGGCGCCCGAGCACGCTTCGACCGATTGTATTTTTTTATCGGGGTCTCGCCCCATATAAATCAAATCCAGGTCGGCATGGTTTTTCAATAATGAAATGAGTGAAAGATCAAAACGTCTGGCTGCCCGGTCAGGCACACCTTTTTCATTGACCAAATCTACGCCGATAAGTCCCGCGCCAGCATGGTCAATGGCACTCTCGCGCATTCGTACAAGGCTGTCGGGCTCGACGTAAGCATCGGGATTCAAAAAAACCAGCCACGGTTGCGACAAAGCACTCGCGCCTTGATTGCAGGCCGCAGCAAAACCCAGATTTTCCTTGTTGCGAACCAGACTGATGCGGGCATCTTCCGGCAAGAATTTTTCAACGATGGCACACGTATCGTCAGTCGAAGCATTGTCGATGACGACAATGCGGCGCAAGCCGATGGCGCGGCGCAATTTCTTCAGACATAAATGAATCGTTGCCGCACTCTCGTGGGTAACGACAACGACGGCAATATTGCTCACGGCTGCACTAGTCATTTGTGTGCTGATTGCCGGCTAATTGCGACTCAAGTTCGGCTATGCGTTGCCTTGCCCAGATTCCGTAGCGAATTTCCTGATAGTAATGAGCATAGACGGATTCTTCCGCATCGCCATACAGGGATAAGACCGGCAAGCTTTCCAGCACTTCCGCCGACTTTGCACAGACCGCCACGTAATACATCGGTGGATAATTCAGCCCTTTCCCGACTCCTGTTTGGCTATGCGTCAATGTCTCGACTGGGCCTTTTTGATCGAGCGCGCAGAGGCTGGACTGGAACAATAATTTTTGCGTGTATATTTTTTTTGCCAGGAAATGCGTATCCAGCAAGGTCGAAAATTCCTCGAAATACAACTCTCGGACATGGTGGGGATTTACCACGCCGGTGGCATCGGTATAATTTTTTTTATCCGGCGTTGAAATCAACAGCAAGCCGTCCTGCCTGAGCAAGCGATAAAAACCGGCCAGCATGCGATCGTGCTCCATCACATGTTCAAGGGTTTCAAAACTCGTAATGACATCGAAACTATTGTCGGGCAATGCATCCAGACAGGTAACGTCAGCTTGATCGAAACTTAGGCAATCGATTGCACCATATCGCTGCCTTGCATGCTCGATACTGGCAGCATCGATATCAATCGCTTTGACGCTCGCCGCTTTTTTCGCGAGCAAGGCGGCGCCAAAACCTTCGCCACAAGCGGCATCCAACACTTGTCTGCCTTCGGTCAGCGCCATGGCAAAGGCATAGCGATGCCAATGCTCGTAGGCAATTTCACGCACGCATTCCGGCGTAAAACGTTCACCGGTGAATGGCAAGATGAGTTGCGGCAAGTCCTGATTCATACGCATGTTTTATAAACCCATTGCGCCAAACAAGTCACCTTGCGGGCCCTGATTTTGAATGGAGACTATATTGGCAGAAAACTGCTCACGCAGCTCGCGCAGGGGATCCTCCATGATGAACCGGGCGACTTGCTCGTGATAATCCGGCCAACGAACCAGCAAGCGTTGCAGATTATCGCCGCCGGGGCCCAGGCCAATCGGTCCAAATGAAGCGGAGCCACTGTGGGCTACATAAGCATTGACGCACATCACATTACGCCAACCCAGAGCGGCAACACGACGACAAAAATCGTTTTCTTCACCGTAACCACGGCCAAAGGTTTCTGCATCGAAATTTCCACACTGCTTGAGTGCGGTGCGGCGAATCCACATGCAAAACCCCATTGCCGTTGGAAGTTCAGGCAGCTGCGCACTTGAAATCAAGGCGGCCGCTTCCGCCATTAATTCGAGATTGTCCGGCAAAGGGTTGTTTTCGCAGAATTGCGGGAACGAACAAATTTCGGCGTTGTTCGACCATGGCGTAATCGTGGCAATGTTTTTATCCAAACCAGCACATTGCGAAATTCTTTCAAGACATCCCTGCGTAAAAATGGCGTCGGAATTCAATAGCAGGATGTCGTTATCGCTGGTTTCAGCAAAGGCAGCATTGCAGTTGGCGGGAAATCCAAGATTTTTTTCGCGTGTCGCGATATCAACCCGAAAGCCTGCGCGCTTTTTAAATAGTCGAAGCAACTCAGGAATTCGCGGATCGCTTGATGCATCGTCAGCCAATAAAACTTCTGCCGATGCGGGTAATGTTTTCAACAGGGACCCAAGACAAATATCGAGTGCTTCGTAGGCATTGAAGACAGGCACGACAACAACAGGCAGCGAGTCACTATTCATTGCTTTCATCAATCCCAATGATGCGGCAAGGCAACCAAACCAAACGCACGCGATTCACCGACGATGTTTACTTCCTGCGACACGGTCTGGAACAAGCGCAGACCCTGACTATCCATGGAATGTACACGTAGCTGGTATTTTCCCGGCAGCAAGGCCAGTTGCGGGAAATGCAGCTGGAATTCGAAGCGTCCATCGCCGGTTCTTTTTGCCGCGATATTGTCCATTTCGGAGCTAACGCCAAAAACCGAAGTCCCATCGGCCCGGACCCAACCGCAAAGCAACACGGGTGCAGATTCATCACGTGATGTCAAAACGGTTTTAATGGAGAAATTACGGCCCGACTCATGGACAACAATATCGTCAAATCGGCAACCATTTACTTCAATCGATTCGATGCCATATTCGTAGTCCCCATCGATGAGCGGTTTTGAAACAGGATTTTTAATCTGTTTGCTCTCATGCCACGCAAGATAACTCTGAGTCACATTGTAAACATCACCCTGCATTTCGATGCGGCCATGATGCAGCCAGATGGCTTCTCGACACAATTTCTGCACGTGGTACACGCTGTGGGAAACCAGCAACAAGGTGCCGCCGGAATTGACGTAATCGTCAATCCATCGCGAGCATTTTTTCTGAAAGCTTTCATCACCAACACCCAATACCTCGTCGGTAATCAGCAACGGGGGTCTGACGGCAGCGATGATCGCAAAGCCGAGTCGCACAATCATGCCCGAAGAATAATGCTTGGTCGGTTCATCCATGTAATGACCGATGTCGGCGAACTCTTCAATTTCCAGCATTTTTTGCTTTAACTCTGCATCGCCGATCCCATACAAGGCTGCCGATAATCGTACATTCTCACGGCCGGAATACTCGGGATGAAAACCGGCGCCCAGTTCCAGCAGGGCGCCAATCGCACCACGCGTCACTACCTCGCCGTCACTGGGCGTCAGCACTCGGGTGATGAGTTTGAGCAAGGTGGATTTGCCGGCGCCATTTTCACCAATGATGCCGATCGAACAACCCGGCATGACTTTGAAATTGATATCACTCAAGACCGTAGTATGTCGCGTTGGTGTACGTCCGCGTAGCATGTCCCACAGGGCACTTAAGCGATCTGCACTATTGGCAAGCACAGGATAACGCTTGCTGATGTGATTGACCTCAACCAGCGGCGGTGTAGAGCCACTCATAAATAATCTTCCAGATGCGGCCTTGCACGTCGCAATAAGGCATAACCCAGATAAGCAACAAAAATGGCAATCAGAGCCGAAATTCCCAGATGAAACCAATCCACCGGGAGCCCTAAAAGTGCATGGCGAATAGCAAGAATGGGGGCAGCAAACGGATTCAGAATCAGCAATTGCTGCAAGGGTTTTGGCAATTGGGCCAGATCATAAATAACCGGCGTCAGGAAAAACAAAAGGCTGAGTATTTGCGAAATGGCGGCACCCACATCACGCAGAAAAACATTCAGCACTGCAACGATATTGGCAAAGCCGACAGCAAAAATGTAAAGCACGGCCAAGCTCAACAATACGACAGGAACACCGGAAAGTTTCAATGGCGTTCCGAATAACAAAAGCGCCAACAGGACAACGGCAAAGCCCGCCAAATCCAGCAAAACACTGGCGCTGACTTTTGCATCGACCAGCAAATGGTGCGGCAATGCTATTTTTCCGATCAACGCCGCATTTCCAGTCAATGCAGCAACACTATTACTTACCGCGTTGGAGAATAAATTCCACGGCCAAAGCCCAAGCGCAAGAAAAGCGCCGTAGCTCAGATTTTCAAACTGCGTTCTCGCCTGCAGCAAATGCGAGAACACCCAGGACAATACGAGCAACTGAGACAAAGGCAATAACAAATGCCATAGCACGCCAAGCAAACTGCCTCGATAACGCTCGCCTAATTCACGACGCAGCAGCTCACGGAAAACCGAACGATAGGCTGGCTTCATTGTTTCTTGGCGGCTTTCTCGCGTTCTTTGCGCAATGGTTCCAGTGCCCTGAAGCGTGCACCGTAATCATCGGTTAATTTGCGGGCATCCGCAGGGTTATTCAATATTGTCGGCGTAACCAGCACCAGGATTTCCTGGCGATTATTCGAGCGATTTTGTTTTCCGAACAAAGCACCGATAACTGGCAAGCGACTCAAAAACGGTATGCCCGAACTACCTTTGCCTTGGTCCGTTTTAATAAGGCCGGCCAGCATCACGGTTTCACCGCTTTGCACGAATGCTTCAGTCTTGAGTTTATTGGTATCGACACTGATGTTACCGGCCACTACAGGGCCGCCGGATGGCGAGCTGACTTCCTGAGTGATTTCCATGAACACCAGGCCGTTACTGCTGATTCTGGGTTTGACTTTCAGGGTGATACCCGTTTGCCTAAATTGGACCTGGCTATAGGTTGTATCGCCGTTTCCTGTTCCGGGATTTACCGAAGTACTCACCACAGGAATTTGTTGGCCGGAATTGAAATCGGCTTCAACGTTATTGCGAACTACCAGCGAAGGTGCCGATAAAACGCGCACATCGGAAAGTTCGTCCAATGTGGAAACAATCGCTTGTGCATTAGGGCCCAAGAAAGTCCAGCTGGCACCGCCGCCGGCATCGGTGACAGGACGGATAGAAGCGCCATCTGTATGCCAATCATTCAACAGACCCGCTGCCGTTCTTGTTGCCGAATCTGTTATTCCGTTTCCAAAAAACCAACTGACGCCGTACTCCAATGAACCGCCCAACTTCACCTCGAGCACCTGCGCTTCGATATGCACTTGCAGCGGCAATGAATCCAGTCGATCTATCGCCCGTCGAATCGACTCCCACTGTCCCGGGCTTGCCCGCACGAGCAATGAATTGCTTTCTTCGACGGCACTGATGCTGACGTCGCCGCCGGTGATGGAAAGCTCGGCATTTCTGGCGTTCGCAATTGAACCGGGTTTAACGGTATTGGCGGGTGCAGGATTATTCAGTGTGCGAACTTCAACCGGCTCCAGACCGGGTTGCAGCGATGGCGAATCACCTCGATTGCTTGAACTGGTGCTATTGCCAAACACGCTGCTGAGCTGATCGGACAAATCAACTGCCTTGACGTTTTTTACTTCGTAAACATATAAGCGCACGCCTTCGCCACCGGCGTCCATGCGTTCGATCCAGGTTTCCACATCACGCAGATACTTCGGCTGCGCAGTAATGACCATTACCGCGTTTTGACCTTCCAGCGGCATGAAACGGAACATGCCCGCGAGCGGTGTTTTTCCATTTTCACCAAATACTTTTTCAAGCTCAGTCACAATCTTGCTGGCTTCGGCCGACTGCAACGGGAAGATGCCGACCGACATGCCGGCCAGCCAATCGACATCGAATATTTCAATCGTACGAAGATAGTTTTGCAGTTCGGTACGCGTGCCGCCAAGCACGATCAGATTCCGGGTGTTGTCGACCTGGATTACCGCCTTGTCGCGCGCGTAGGGTTTGAGCAGTTTTTCCATTTCAGTTGCCGAGATGAATTTCAGCGGGATGGCGCGCGCTTCATAACCACGAGCGTTTGCCGGTGAACCGGTACGCGGTGCCAAATTACCGGGAATGGCCTGATCGCTCGGTACAACGTTGTAGCGGCCATCACTCCAGATCAGACGTGCGTTATTCCAGCCCAATACCATTTCGAGTAACGACACTGCTTGTGCCGGACTTACCGGGCGCGGTGTTGCCAACGTAACGGTCCCTTGCACATTCGGCGCGATGACATAATTTTGCTGCAGCAAATCGCCGAGAATAACTTTGACTACGGTTTGTACTGCCTCGCCTTCGAAGTTGAAGGTGGCATCGCCCGCCGAACTCAAATTGGGCGCCGGTAATGCAGCAGCGCGTTGATTGATCAACTGGCCATTACCGGAGCGAATGGTAGCGGAGGACGATTTTTTGGCAGTCTCTTGTGTTGCCGCCTGTTTCTCGTCTTTCGTTTCTTCGGTCGGCTTCTGATTGTCGATCAATACAGCGGCCCGCTTCATCGTGATTTCCGATTTCGCAGGTTCGCCAGCCCAGGCGGTTGTCACCGTCAAGGCAGTCATCAGGATAATCAGTCGTAGTTTTAATTTAAGCATTTTTCAATTCTCGTTATTTTTTTGCTTCCGAAGCAGCCTTGGCTGCATCGGCCTGCATTTGTGCACGACGCGCCGCGATTCGTTGGCGTATCGCTTCAACTTGCTGTTCTTGTGTCATGTTCTGGTTCACCGGCGCCGTTGTAGTGGCAACGACATTGGTATTGCTTGGTGTGGTTTGCACTGGAGGAGCAGCCACCATAGGCGCTGCATTTTGCACCATGTTGCCACTATCCTGTGGTACCGCAACCGCAATCGGCGTTGGTGACTGACCGCCCTTGCCATTGAAAACCAGCAAGTCCATCGATCGTTGGCCCGTGGGTCCTTCAAGAATGGCGCGACGCGGCTCCAACTGCACCAAACGCCAGGCGCTACCTTCAATCAAATCACCCAGTCGCACACGACGACTGCTGCCGTCCTTGTTCTCGCGGAAAATCGCCATCTTCAAATTCGGCGTGATCAACACACTGCCCAGTGAAACATCCAGCTCTGCTGCCGATTCATCGCCAGGAGCCGCCTGTATGACACCGGGACGGCGATCAGCCATCAACAAGGGCCTGGTACCCACTTCCAGATAATTATCCATCGGTTCAAGTATGGCTTTGTTCTGGACAATTTTTACCGTCGGCAATGGCTTGGCCAGACTTGCATCGACCGGCAGTGCATCAAATCGTGCACCCAGACCAAAAATCGCAACGCTCAAAACCAAAGCAGCCCAAAACGTAAAGCTCGCCAGTAACAGGGTACCGGTGTTGTTTAACTTAGCCATTGGGCTTCCCCAGCTTTTCCGGCGGCGCTTGGATATAGCCAAACAAATCAAACACGACGTCGATGGCACCACCCGGCCCGGCATTGCCGTAGGTACTACGCGAGGTCAATTCCAGATTGTCGATAAATAATTGCGGGCTGCCGCCTTCCAGTGAATACATGATGTTGGCCACTTCCGCCATGCCGCAACGCAGACGCACTTGTACCGTGACACGCTGAAAATCTTCCTGGATGGAGTTTTCTGTCGGTGTGCGTGCCGTAATTTGACAGGCATTCGGATTCGGGCTGGCCGCACTGACGACTTGTTCAAGACGCTGAACCAGAGCAGCACTGGCAAGTTCCTTGTTTGCTTCGGGTAAAAAATGCGGCGTTGCTGCTTGTTGCTGTCTGACTTCGCCGAGCTTTTTTTCCAGCGCAGGGCGCTGGGCCGCTTCCATGCGATGCAGTAATTCCTGATCACGCAGCTGATTGATTTGTTCGCCCATGCCCATCATTGGCGCAGTAAACCACCAATGCACCAGAAGCAGGTAAGCGAGCAAAATAACAACCGCAATTCCGGCAAACACTTTCCAGCGTTCGGTTTTTGCGATAGTCGAATTCTTATCGAGGCTTGCCATTCTCGGCCTCCTTTGAACCATTCACCGTTGCCATCAAGGTAAAGCGATCACGATTGGTTCTTGAGTCCGGTTGTACGGCACCCGCCAGTGCCGGTGAATTGATGTAAGACGAACCTTGCAACTGTCCGACAAGTGCTGCGGCCTGCTTGCTTTGACCAATCAGAACAAGACGTCCTTCGTTGACCGATAATTTATCGAGTGCTGTGTCATCGGGAATACGCTTAGTCAAATCATTCAACAAGGCCAGCATTGTTGGCCGGGAACCTCTGAACTTCTGCAGAAAGGCTTCTGCTTTTCCGGTTTGCTTGAGCTGCTCGCGAATCACATTGGCCTGCTTCGCTTGTACACCTGCGGCAGCCACTTTTTGTTCCCATTGAGTCAGGGTTTTTTCGCGGTTGCCGAGCACCAGATTCATCGCCAGCAAAAGCATCAGCACACCGGTAAATGCCAGCGCGAAATTCAGCCAGGCATTCTGGTTTGAACCTGCCACGCGCATGGCGTCGGGAAGCAGATTGACATTCAGTGTCTGCTGATTTTCATCGATAACGTCAATGCCACTCAGATCGCCAACGAGTACACCCAATGGTTTGAGACTTTTCTCCAGCACCTGTTTTGGCAAGACGATCAATTCGACCTGGCATTGCTTGGTTTGAGTATTCCGACTAACCACGCGTGCTTCAAAATACACATGGTCCAGGGTAAACGGTGTCTGGCGATCAATTTCGAAACTCACGACTTCACGCAGTTTATTTTCTGCCGCCATCGGAAGACTTAATACCCGACGCAATATTTGCTTGTTATCGAGCAACAGGTAACGTGGTGCATTGCTTTGCTGTTGCAGACGGCCAAGGCATAGCTTGAGCAGGTCCTCGTCATCAAGCGGCAAACTGCCCAGCATCGACAAACGATTATTACTGGCTGCATAAAAATACAACTGGTCTTCTACCACCCGAAGACAAACCCGTCGTCTCTCCGTACCCAGCAATTCTTGCCACGACACAGGCAACAGCGACAGGCATTCTCGTCGTGCAAGTTGCCACCAGGTCGACAGCACGCTGCCTTGATAGGCCAAACGCATAGGTTCCAGCAAATTGGATTTTGAAATAGTGGCAGTCATAGTTAGTCGTTTGCTCCCACTCGCCATGCGAGGGGTGTGTAAAGCTGACCGAAATTACCGTTGGAACCCACACGCAAGATCGCAGTAATTTCGGCACGGCTGCCATCAGGTTCAATGGCAAGGCTGGAAATACTATACGTTCCCGTGCCGCTGGTCGCGAGGGGGTTGCCGTCAGGCAGCGTAAAAACAGGCATTCCCGGTTGCCAAGCCTCGCGCTGAGCCAATAACTGCGCGATTTGCGGGGCTTGCAGACCCAAGGCCGCCAATACTTCCGGCGCGGCAAAACTCGGGTTCGGCCGTGCCAAACCACTGTAAATTGTGATGAAGGGCTGCAGCTTTGCGAACAATTCCGGCGTCATTCCGAGTACTTGTTGCAGTTCTGCAATTGTCTGGAACGCACCATCTTTTGAACCATAAGGGCGATCAGCCGCTTCGTATTGATCATCTTCCGCACCGCCGGGCAAGGTGAGCAAATCGTCAGGATCACGCCAATCCATAATGGCTGAACTAATAGTTTGCGCCTTTTGCGCATCGGCTCCGACGGCAAGCAACAAGGAATAAATCACATCGGCTCCGGCAACATTGATATCCACTTTTCCGGATTCATCAACCGTACGAATTTCTATTTGGGTCTTGTCTACCGTGTATTTGTAAACACGATTATCGGGCACCCATTGCAACAAGGGATCGGCATTTCCCAGACGCAATGTCGCGACATCAATGCCACCTTCTGCCGCATAACGCGCCTGCACCGTACGTGCCAACAATTTGCCTTGTTGGCGTTCGGTACTGGCAGTCAGGGCAAACACGCCAATGATTCCGACCAGGATTATCAGCATCCACAGCACCAGCAATAACGCGATGCCTTTTTGATAACTTCTCCGATGCATTCTCATTGCTCGCCAACCACGCCGGAGCCGGGGTCAAACGGAGTCGGTCGCAACCCCGGGTTTCCACCGGTGGCGGTAGCGACTGATAATTTCGGAGCAGCCACCAGCAAGGGCCAATGCCTTTTCTTGTCCGCGAATTCAATTTTCAAACTGGTTTGCAAAGGAATTTGCGTAGAAATGTCCCAGTCATTTTTCCAGCTGCCGGGCTTGGACTGTTCATCCAGTGTGCGATATGCAAACTCACCGCTTTTTATGCCATCCAGCAGAATTTCAGGCTTACGCTCCGGTTTCAATAATCCTTCGGTGGTGATTTGTTGGAACTGGAATTCGAGCTGATAATTTTCACCGCTACGCTTCAATTCGAATGTCTGCAAATATGCACCGCCGTATGACAGGTAACCGGGCATATTGGCCACCAATTGCAGTTTGTTTCGATCACCTGAAAAAAACGTGGCTTCACCATTGCTGGCATCGAACTCATACGCGATTGGCAATGCTCCGGTAATTTGGCGGCGAATGAAACTCTGCGCGTTGCGCAATTGTTCATTGCGCTGTGCTGCCGCTTCCGACTGAGTGGATGACGCTGCGGCGCTACGCATCAAATTCAGACCCAACAGAACAAGTAAGGCCATCAGGCCGGTAACCACCAGCATTTCGAGCAGCGTAAAACCGCGTCGAATAATGACGTGGAAGGCTGCAGGCTTGAAAGCTTTATTGTTCATAGCTGCGGATCGATATTATTGGCCGCGGCCTGACGCGCTTTGTAACTGACGAAGCGCAATTCATCCTGCGCTTTGTCACCCCACGTCACCAGCAATACCACTTGATACAAAACCGGCGGATTGATGGCTTCGACTCCGCTACTAACCGAGTCGGAGCCGATACTAGGGTCGGGTACTTCCTTTATCTCTAGGCGATAACGATATTTGCCGTCTTCCCAATCACCCTGCCGACTGTCGGGTTCAATGAATTCCAGCGTTCCCAAAGTATCTAGCAACGATTGCGCATGCATGCTGGCTTCACTGGCCCGACCCGACCAGCGTACTTGTCGCAAACCACCCGACATGGTTGAAATAACCAAGGCACTAGTAACCGCCAACAGGCCAACCGCCATCAATACTTCCAGCAAGGTAAAGCCTCTGCCGTTTTTCATGGTGAGGCCCCGGGCTTGGTAACGGTGACTTCACCCGTCAGCCATTTCACATCGACTCGCCATTTTGCGGTCTCATGCTGTAGTACGATTCTGCCGCCAGTTGCGGCACCATCCGGGAAAAATTTTATTGCAGCCACATCATCTTCGGGCTGCTCGCTGCGAGCAGTAGTGGCAATAATTTCGAGTGACTTGGGTAAAACGCCGGAATGATTTTTCGGCCCTTTCCATTCGCGCGTTTTTGCATTTATCTGGAAAATTTGCGCTTCGCCGGTGACCATGGCTTGGCTTTTAGTGAAGCGTAATTCGGCCGCCAATTCCTTGGCTGAGGACCGCAGTTGTTGGCCCGGCAATTGCTTGTTTAATGCGTAAGCCCCGAATGTCATCACCACAGCGATCAAGCCGACCACGACAATAATTTCCAACAAACTGAATCCACGGACCATGCGCATGGATCTTGCTGGAAGCCGCTTTCGAGCACCAGAGGTGGCAGGATGCCCCACTTTCATACATCAAGGTTTAACGACTAGATCTTTATCAACGCCGTCGCCACCGGGTTTTTTATCGGCGCCCAGACTTATCAATTCAAAATCGGCATCGGCACCGGGATTGCGATATTCAATCGCAACACCCCAAGGATCTTTCAATTGTTGTGCTTTGGTATAAGGACCCAGCCAGCCATCGGCATTTCCGGGGGCCGTGACGAGAGCATCAAGGCTTTCGGGCAGACTGCCGACATCGGATTCGTATTCGCTGACTTTCTGGGTGAGTAGGCTAAGTTGGGTTTGAGTCAGTTTATAATTGGCTTTGTTTTTGGCACCCACAATCTGGTTTGCCGCCAATGCAACAATGCCGCCAATCAATAAAATGACCACGGCCAATTCAATCAGGGTAAAACCACTTTGCGATGCTATCGGTCGGTATTGACGCTTCATTAGACAACTGCTCCAGTTAAATTAAAGATTGGCAACAACACTGCAAGAATGATGCAGAACACCATCAAGGTCATCAGCAAGGTCAGCACCGGTAACAGCGCCGCCATCAAGCGACTGATCGAATGATTGGCTTCGGTATCGAAGGTATCCGCTACTTTCAGCAGCATGACATCCAATTCACCCGACTCTTCACCGACCTGAATCATTTGTACCGCCAGACGCGGAAAACTTTTCTGTTTGGCCAAGGCATAGGCCAGGCCCGAACCGGTTTTTACCTCGTTACTGGCCACATCCACTGATTGCCCCAATACCTGATTAAACAGAACCGGGCGCGATAAGTTCAACGCGTGAAGCAATGGAACACCGCTTTGCACCAAGGTTCCCAACGTGCGGGCAAACCTTGCCGTGTCAATTCGGGCGACCAGCACACCAAACAATCTGGAATTCAGAATTCTTTGATCCACCGCCAGACGCCAAGCCGGGTTCTGCCATTGTTTGTGCAACCAGTAACCGGCAAGTAACAAAAGTGGAACCGGCACCCACCACCAATCGCGGACAAGATGACTTACCCACATGAGCACGCTGGTGTACCAGGGAATTTCGGCACCGAAGTCCTCGAACAAGGATTCAAATTGCGGCAATACCAGCGTGAACAGCAGGAAGAACGCAATCACCACCATCAACATCAAGATGCAGGGATAAATCAGTGCATTAATCAGCTTCATGCGGAACTCGCGACTACGTTCCAAATATTCGGCTACGCGTGTAAGACTGATTTGCAAACCGCCACCGGCTTCACCGGCACGCACCATATTCACCATCAGACGCGAAAACAAACCGTGTTGCTGTTCGAGTGCATTCGATAATGTGCCGCCGCCACGTACCGATTCTCGAATGCGTTCGAGGATTTTTTTTGCACTGGCCGATTCCGGCAATTCGAGCAGCACTCCGAGTGCTTTATCCAAAGGCTGTCCGGCCCCCAGCAAGGTGGCCAGCTGCTGGGTAAATTGCAGTACCTGAGCATCACTCATTTCACTCTTACGGAATAGTGAAAATAAATTGCCTTGCTCGGATAAATTATCCGAACGCTGCGCTTCAATTGGCAGATGCCCCTGTTCCTGAAGACGCGCAATCACTTCCTCGGACGAGGTCGCTTCCATTTGTCCGACCAGATTTTCGCCTGCCGACGACAGGGCTTTGTAACGAAACAAAGGCATCTCAGGCTTCTTCCGTCACACGCAACACTTCTTCGATGGTCGTTACACCTTGCATGGCTTTCAGCAAACCATCTTCGTACATCGTGCGCATCCCGCTCACGCGTGCGGCCTGTTCGATATCACCCATGCCAGCATGCTGCATGACGAGTTTGCGCAGCACATCATTCATCACCAGAAATTCCATGATGGTGGTACGTCCCAGATAACCGGTCGGCGAAAGCGTTGAAGGTTTCGCGCGATACAGGTAAATCGTACCGTTTGGCTGGAAACGTCGCAGGCCAAATTTCTCGATCTCTTCGATGCCGGCTTCGTATTTTTCAGCATGAGTTGGTTCGAGCCGTCTTACCAGACGTTGCGCTAAAATTCCGTTCACGGTCGAAGTAAGCAAATAATCCTCAACACCCATATCCAGCAAACGGGTAATTCCACCGGCAGCATTATTGGTATGCAAGGTGGACAGTACCAAATGGCCAGTCAATGCCGATTGAATCGCAATACGCGAGGTTTCCAGATCACGCATTTCACCAATCATGATGATATCGGGATCTTGTCGCACGATGCTTCTTAGCGCGTGTGAGAAATCCAGACCTATCTGCGGCTTGGCTTGAATCTGGTTGATGCCTTCGATTTGATATTCAACCGGATCTTCCACCGTAATGATTTTCACATCCGGCGTATTAAGTTGATTCAACGCTGCATAAAGTGTTGTCGTTTTACCGGAACCGGTAGGACCGGTGACCAATAAAATCCCGTGTGGTTGTTCAAGCACCTTGACGAAATCATCGAGAAATTCGTCGGTGAATCCGAGTGCCTTGAAATCCAGGACGACAGATTCGCGATCCAGCAATCGCATCACGACAGACTCGCCGTGTGCGGTTGGAACGCTGCTGACACGCAGATCCAGTTCCTTGCCCTGTACCCGCACCATGATGCGGCCATCTTGCGGCAGGCGACGCTCGGCAATATTCAGCTTCGCCATGATCTTGATGCGTGAAATAATCGCAGCGGTCAGATTCGCCGGCGGTGATTCTGCGTCGATCAATACGCCATCGACGCGATTACGCACTTTCAAACGGTTTTCGTAGGGCTCGATATGAATATCGGAAGCCCGTATTTCGACAGCACGCTGGATGATCAGATTGACCAGACGAATAACCGGGGCTTCCGATGCCAGATCACGCAAGTGTTCGACATCGTCTTCATCGCCACTGCTTGAATCGTCGCCGATATTTTCAACGATAGTGCCCATCGCGCTTCGACCCTGACCGAAATAACGTTCGATTAAATCGGAAATTTCCGAACGCAATCCGACAAGTACCTTGACGTCTTTACCGGTCGCAAGTGCGACAGCCTGTGCAGCATAATCATCCTGCGCATCGGCCACGAGCAAATCGATAACATCGTCTTTTTCCGCTATGGGGCAAACCGAATGCTGCTTCATGAAGCGCACGGTCAAGGACAGATTTTCCGGTGCTGCATCGGGGCAATCTTTCGAGAACAACAAAGGCAGACCAAGTATTTCGCTATTGGCCTCAGCCATGTCACGTTCCGAGACCATACCTAGACGGACCAGCAGGCCCGATAGTGCGCCGCCCGATTCCGCTTGCAAGCGTAGTGCCCGACTATGATCAGCTTCCTTCAGGCGACCTTTTGCCAATAAGGCTTGTGCAATGCGTTCGTCTGCTGAAGCTTCAGGGGTATCATTCAAGGCCGCGTTCACAAAAGTCTCCTTTATTCAGACCCGAACTTTAGCAGAACTGCGACTTCCGGTGCCGAATAAAGCCTGTTAAATCAGCTTAATTAGGCTCAATCGGCCTGGCCAGCATGCGGGCAATTCGCTCGCGATTGATTTGCACTAGTAAGGCTTCGGCGTCTTCCGGTTGCGGGCCCGACCATGCCGTGCGATCCCCACTCAGGACCAGGCTGAATGTCTGGCCGGCAGAAATAACCTGCAGCGTGTTCCATTGGACCGAATTGCTATAGAGGGCATATTTGGCCGGTTCGGGATTGACCCCAAGCATGCGGCCCTGCAATTTATTGCGACAGCTTTCACCCAATAAGATTGCTTGCAGGGAGGGGATCAAATCGGTTTGCTGATAAACCCCGCGAATTTCTCCCTTCGGCAACCCGCTTTTTCCCAGCACAAAGGCCGGAACCTTGGCCAATGCCAGATCACCAAATCGATCACGTTCTTTTTGCGACACCGGCACCATCGTGCGGTGATCTCCCATCACCACCAGCAATCCGTTCTCGAAGTATCCCGATGCCTGTAGCTGCTCTATAAACTGCCCGGCGGCCTTGTCCAGCTCGCTAAAACGTTTGCGCTCGCTCCTCTCATTGTTTACGGGGTCGATGAAAGGCGGATGCGTTCCCACGGTAAGAACTGTGGCAATGAACGGAGATTCCGGACGTTCGGTCCGATACCAGTTTTCTACACGCTTGAATAAATAAGGATCCGCTGCAGCTTGAAAAACACCGCGCGGCAACCCGACATAAAAAGCATGATTGGCACCTTCCGATTGCTGCACGCCGATGGATTGCAACCATTTGTCTCGATGAACAAAATCCAGCGAGCCACTGGTAAAGAAATACGTTCGGTATCCGGCATCGGCAATACGCCGGTGAAAATCGCCTTTAACATCCTTGAATACCGACACACCCATGCGATCACCCGCAGTCGGAATCGGCACGTATCCGGTCATCGCGGAAATCAAGCCACCTTCGGTAGAAAATCCATTCGCAATAAAGTCTGGGAAATAACTGCCACGCCGTGCCCACGAGTCCAGCTGCGGCGTTTGATTATTCAAGCCGGAAAATAATTGACTGTGATAGCTCGACCATGATTCAAGGACGAGCAAAATAACGGAAGGCCTGTTCGGGGCGATTCTTTCACACTGTAATTTCGGTATTTCCAAGGCAGCCTGCCCGGAAACAAACTGCTCCGAATAAGCTGCTGTCATACCCTGCTGCACGGCATTGAATGCAAATACATTCAATTGCGGCTGCCCTACATAGAACAGCTTCGGAGCCATAAACAGGATTCCGAACATGATCGTCGCAATCCCCGACAACACGAAAGCGGTCTTTCGGCGTGCTTGATCGACAAAATGCACACGTACCGAAAACAGCAACAAGGACAGACTGGCGATAGCCAGCAACATGCCCGATGCTGTTTTCAATGCAGGCAAAAGTACGCTGAAATTACCCTCGAGATTGGGAGCATAGTGAACCAGATCACCCCAACGAAGATGCATCGACAACAAGCGGGTCAACCATAAATCAATCACGAAAGCCAGCATGATGAAGAGGGACAATATGGCAGCCAGTAGTGAAATCATGCGGCGACCCGCCAGTAGCGGGATAGCGAGCAATCCAATGAAACCCGCTAGCAACCATGCATCACTGATGACTGCCGCAGCATTCAAGCAACCGACACAGCGATTGGTTTCGGAAAAAATCGCATCGACCAGATTTGCCCGATAGAAAGACAAACCGGCAAAAATACCAATCAAAAGAAAAATAGCGAGGTAGGTACGATTTTTGCTCATTTCTTTAATTGTGCGTTTTTAATGGAAAACAAAGAAATGGGGCACCGAGCCATTCAACATCGCCGACCAGTCGAATAAGCATCACGCGGTCCGCTTACCGAAATTCTTGGGCGTGTTTAATTTTTTTGTACTCGGCAAACAATTCACTGTGAATCTTTTTTTCAAAGGCTTTCCAATGATGGGTTTTTTGCAGCACACCTTCTTCGTTGCCCCAGCCTGCATCATTTTTTGCGGCAAGATCATAATAGGCCAGCGCAATTTCTTTTTCACCGATACGCCAATAGGAAAGAGCCACCGTATAAGGCACCCAATAC
>JBOHYH010000268.1:0-14943 GCA_050737775.1 Arenimonas sp. | reverse complement strand
GCCTTGAGCAGTGGGAATCAGGTTGACGTAACTTTCCTGTACCAGTTCGCCTTCCGGCAACCAGGCAACAGCCCAGTCCACCACTTCGGTGTCTTTGCTCAAATTGCCGACGAATAATTCATTCGGAATATATTCGCGATTGACCAACTCGCCACGCAGATAATCGCTCAAGCCATCTTCGTAATACCATTCGTTACGTTCGCCGGTGGCTTCATCGAATAACTTGACGGTCAGGCCGGGGCAGAGCACGGCTTTCGCGCGCAATAAATGGCGCAAGGCACGCACGGCGTATTTTGGTGTATCGAAATATTTCGCATCGGCCCAGAAACGCACACGTGTTCCGGTATTGCGTTTGCCGACGGTATTCACGATTTCCAGTGCCGAGGTGCGATCGCCATTCTGGAATTCCATCCGGTATTCGTTGCCGTCGCGCTTGATGAAGACTTCGACTTTTTTCGATAGCGCATTCACCACGCTGACGCCAACGCCATGCAAGCCGCCGGAAAACGTGTAGTTCTTGTTGGAAAATTTTCCGCCTGCATGCAAGCGGGTCAAAATCAGTTCAACACCGGGAATTTTTTCTTCCGGATGAATATCCACCGGCATGCCGCGGCCGTCATCGCTGACTTCACAACTACCATCGGAATAAAGTGTCACTTCCACCGTTTTCGCATGGCCAGCCAAGGCTTCATCGATCGAGTTGTCTACGACTTCCTGCGCCAAATGGTTCGGGCGGGTGGTGTCGGTGTACATGCCCGGGCGGCGTTTGACCGGGTCAAGACCGGATAAAACTTCAATGTCGGCGGCGTTATAACGTGAATTCATTAGTTTTTAGCTATTTTTGAAGATCTAGAGAGGCTGGCAGGATGGGCTGTTAAGCGATTTCGGTCAAGTTGGGTGCAGACTCGGGCCGACTCCGGTAAAATGGGGCTTTCCAGCGCCAGGCTTTCCCAATGACGCGTTTAATTTTTGTTACCGGTGGTGTGGTGTCCTCGCTTGGCAAGGGCATTGCAGCCGCTTCACTCGCAGCCATCCTCGAGGCTCGCGGTCTTAAAATCACCATGATGAAGCTCGATCCCTATATCAATGTGGATCCGGGCACCATGAGTCCCTTCCAGCACGGCGAGGTTTATGTCACCGACGACGGTGCCGAAACCGATCTGGATCTGGGACATTACGAGCGCTACGTCCGCACGCGTTTAACGCGCAAGAACTCGGTCACCACCGGCCGTATTTACGAAAATGTGATTCGTAAAGAACGCCGCGGTGATTATCTCGGCGCCACCGTTCAGGTTATTCCGCATATCACCGATGAAATCAAACGCTGCATTTTCGAAGCAACCGATGGTTTCGATGTCGCGTTGGTAGAAATCGGCGGTACGGTCGGCGATATTGAATCGCTGCCGTTCCTGGAAGCCATTCGTCAAATCCGCAGTGATCGTGGTCGTGAAAACGCCATCTTCATGCATCTGACCCTGGTGCCTTACATCGCGGCCGCAGGTGAATTGAAAACCAAGCCGACGCAGCACTCGGTAAAAGAATTGCGCACGATTGGTATTCAGCCCGATATTCTGCTTTGTCGCAGCGAGCGGCCTTTGCCTGAAGGCGAACGCCAGAAAATTGCCTTGTTCACCAACGTGGACGAACGCGCCGTGATCAGTTGCGTCGACGTCGACAACGTTTACAAGCTGCCGTTCTGGTTGCACGACCAAAAGCTTGACCAGATCGTGATCGAGAAACTGCGTCTCGAAGACATGGCGAAACCTGCCGACTTGTCGGAATGGGCTGCTGCCGTCGATGCTGCCGACAATCCGATTGATGAAGTTACCGTTGCGGTTGTCGGCAAATATGTCGATCACCAGGATGCGTACAAATCTCTTTCTGAAGCTCTGAAACACGGTGGTCTGCGCCAGCGTACACGCGTACGTTTGAAATGGCTGGAGTCCGAACAAGTCGAAGCCGATAACGGCAAATGTCTGAGTGATGTCGATGCGATTCTGGTGCCGGGTGGTTTTGGTGATCGCGGCTTCGAAGGGAAAATCCTGACTTCTAAATATGCACGCGAAAACAAGGTGCCTTATTTCGGCATTTGTTATGGCATGCAGGCGGCGGTGGTCGATGTTGCACGTCATCTTGCGGGTTTGCCGCATGCCAATACGACCGAAAACGACAAGAACTGTGTTGATCCGGTCATCGGCCTGATTACCGAATGGCGCACTGCCAGCGGCGATATCGAAAAACGCGGCGAAGATTCCGATCTCGGCGGCACCATGCGCCTTGGATTGCAGGAATGCAGTTTGAAAGCAGGGACTAAAGCACGTGCCATGTATGGCAAGGATGTAGTTGCCGAACGCCATCGCCATCGTTACGAATTCAATAATCGTTATCGCAATCAACTTGAAGAAGCCGGTTTGGTTATTTCCGGGAAATCGATGGATGATTTGTTGGTCGAAATGATCGAGTTGCCGAATCACCCCTGGTTTCTCGCCTGCCAGGCGCACCCGGAATTTCTATCCACTCCGCGTGACGGGCATCCATTGTTTATCGGCTTTATTCGCGCAGCCCGCGAATACAAAGCCGGTGGCAGCTTATTGAAAGAGGTGAGTGCATGAAGCTCTGCGGCTTTGATGTTGGCTTAGACAAACCATTTTTCCTGATTGCCGGTCCATGCGTTATCGAATCCATGCAATTGCAAATGGATGTTGCAGGAAAGCTGAAAGAAATCACCAGTCAGCTCGGCATTCCGTTTATTTTCAAATCCAGTTTCGATAAAGCCAATCGCACGTCCGGCACCAGTTTTCGTGGCCCAGGTCTGGAAGAAGGCCTGAAAGTATTGGCCGAAGTGAAAAAACAAATTGGCGTACCGGTGTTGACCGATGTGCACGAATACACACCGATGGATGAAGTCGCCAGCGTTGTAGATGTTTTGCAAACACCGGCATTTTTGTGTCGCCAAACCGATTTCATCCAGAAAGTGGCGGCGACCGGTAAACCGGTCAATATCAAGAAAGGCCAATTTCTTTCCCCGTGGGAAATGAAACATGTTTCAGCCAAAGCGCAGGCGACCGGTAATCAGCAGATCATGGTCTGCGAGCGCGGCGCGAGTTTCGGTTACAACAATCTGGTCTCCGATATGCGTTCCCTGGTCGTGATGCGCGATACCGGTTGCCCGGTGGTTTTCGATGCCACGCATTCGGTACAGTTGCCCGGCGGCATGGACGGCAAAAGTGGCGGGCAGCGTGAATTTATTCCGGTATTGGCACGTGCAGCAATTGCAGTTGGCGTAGCTGGTGTGTTTATGGAAACCCATCCTGACCCGGATAAAGCATTGTCGGACGGCCCGAACGCCTGGCCGCTGGATAAAATGCAGGGCCTGCTGGAAACAATGCTGGCGCTGGATCAAATCAGCAAGAAAAACGGTTTCTGAAATTCAAAGAAAAAGTAGCCCCATATTTCATTAAAGAAAAAACAAAAATGACAACCATCACCAAAATCATCGCTCGCGAAATTCTTGATTCCCGTGGCAACCCGACCCTCGAAGCCGAAGTCACATTAAGTTCCGGCCACACTGGTCGCGCTGCCGTGCCATCGGGTGCTTCGACCGGTTCGAAAGAAGCTGTTGAACTTCGTGATGGCGATAAATCGCGTTACATGGGCAAAGGCGTGAAAAAAGCCGTGGCGAACGTAAACACTACGATTGCAGATGCACTCAAGGGTTTTGATGCTGCAGATCAAAAGGGTCTGGATCATAAATTGATCAATCTCGATGGCACCGATAACAAAGGTCGTCTGGGTGCAAATGCATTGCTGGGTGTTTCGATGGCGAATGCACATGCCGTTGCGGCTTCAAAAAAACTGCCTTTGTGGGCACACTTGGCAGGTGGTAACGAAGTCACACTTCCACTGCCAATGATGAACATCATCAATGGCGGCGCGCATGCCGACAACAACGTTGATATGCAGGAATTCATGGTGCTACCGGTTGGCTTTGATTCGTTCAGTGAAGCATTACGCGCTGGCACCGAAATTTTCCATTCGCTTAAATCGGTATTGAAATCACGCGGTCTTTCGACCTCGGTCGGTGACGAGGGCGGCTTTGCACCCGACCTGCGCTCGAACGAAGAAGCGCTGGAAACTATTCTGGAAGCCATCGGCAAAGCCGGTTACAAAGCCGGCGAAGATATTCTGCTGGGTCTCGATGTGGCTAGTACTGAATTCTACGAAAATGGAAAATACAATTTGATGGGCGAGGGCAAACGTTTATCGTCCGAGCAGTTTGTTGATTTCATGGATGGCTGGGCGAAAAAATATCCGATCATCACGATTGAAGACGGCATGGCCGAAGACGATTGGGACGGCTGGAAATTATTATCGGATCGTCTGGGCAATACAATACAACTGGTCGGTGATGATTTGTTCGTGACCAATCCGAAAATTTTCCAGGAAGGCATTGATAAAAAAATCGCCAATGCGATTCTGATCAAGGTCAACCAAATCGGCACCTTGAGTGAGACACTGCAAGCCATTGCAATGGCGCATGCCAATAACTATGCCGCGATTGTGTCGCATCGTTCCGGTGAAACCGAAGATACGACGATTGCGGATATTTCTGTTGCCACCACAGCAACGCAAATCAAGACCGGTTCGCTTTGCCGCAGTGACCGTGTTGCAAAATACAATCAACTGCTACGCATTGAACATGCACTTGGCGATAAAGCGCGTTATGCAGGCCGTAGTGCGTTCGTGAGTTTGAAACACTAAGCATGTCCGCACTAAAACGCTTCTGGCCGTTCCTGGTGCTCGGCATTTTATTGCTGGGTCTCCAGACCAAGCTTTGGCTGGGTAGTACCGGTTGGTCGCAAGCGGCAAAGCTGGAAGAAAAAGTTCGTACCCAGGCAGCAGATAATACGCATCTTCAACAGCGTAACGACGCGCTGGCTGCCGAAGTGGAAGATTTGAAGTCCGGTGAAGCCGCCGCCGAAGAACGCGCCCGCAATGAATTGGGCATGGTGAAGCCGGGCGAAACCTTTTATCGCGTGGTGGATCCGCATGCGGCAAAACTGCCGGAAGAAAAACCTCTCGAAGAGGATACAAAATGACTTGGGCCGTGGTGCCAGCGGCCGGTCGCGGTACCCGCTTTGGCAGCGAGACTCCCAAACAATATTTGAACGTCGCCGGTCGGCCACTGATTGAACATAGTCTACGTTCCTTGTTGGCACATCCTTTGGTTGACGGTGTGATGGTCGCCATTTCACCGGACGATCCTTATTGGGCGGGTTGGCGTGAAATGGAAGGCAAGCCGATTTACACCTGTCGCGGCGGTGCAGAGCGCGCTGACTCCGTGCTCTCTGCCTTGCAGGCTTTGCCTGCCGTTGTTGATGAGGATCGTTTTGTTTTGGTGCATGATGCGGCACGCCCGTGTTTGCGTGCTGTCGATTTGTCGCGTTTATTGGCGATGGGTGAAGCACATTCCATTGGTGCCATTCTCGCAGCACCCGTGCGCGATACCATCAAGCGCAGCGAAGACGGAAAACATATTCATGCGACAGAAGCCCGTGAAAAATTATGGCGGGCACTGACACCGCAAATGTTCAGGCGTGGCGGATTAACGCGTGCGATCGAATCGGCCATGCGTGCCGGGCTTAATGTCACCGATGAAGCAATGGCGATGGAAAGGCTTGGATTCAAACCACTGCTGGTCGAAGGTTCGGAAGACAATATCAAGGTGACGACGCCGTCGGACTTGGCTCTCGCCGAATTTATTTTAAGCAAGACATGAATGAGTCGCAGAATTGGTGCGCTTGAGCGCACCCTACGTGAAAGGATTTTTATGCGGATCGGTAACGGCTTTGATGTGCATGCATTTGGTGGAGGTGACCATGTGATGCTGGGCGGCGAGCGGATTCCACATACGCAAGGCCTGGTTGCGCACTCCGATGGTGATGTCGTTTTGCATGCGCTTTGTGATGCATTGCTCGGCGCATTGGCGTTGGGTGACATCGGCAAGCATTTTCCACCTGGCGATGAACGCTGGCGTGGCGCAAACAGTCGCGATTTGCTACGTCACTGTGTTTCCCTAGTCCGGACAAAAGGTTATGCATTGGGTAACGCCGATATCACGGTTATCTGCGAGCGGCCAAAAATTGCTCCGCACAGTGAGCAGATGCAAAAAAATATTGCCGAAGATTGTCAGGTCAGGGCAGATCAAATATCGGTCAAGGCTACGACGACTGAAAAACTCGGATTTACCGGTAGAGGTGAGGGCATTGCAGCGCAGGCGCTTGTATTGCTGGTGAAAACATGAGCTTGCCGCGTGCCTATGGCGACGCGGTATTGAAAGGGAAATTCCGCAGCAGCCCCGAAGATTTTATCGTTGAAGAAATCAATGCGTTTGAATCCCACGGCGAAGGCGAACATTTGCTGCTGACAATCGAAAAGCGTGGATTGAATACCGCTTTCGTTGCCAGCGCATTGGCCAAATGGGCCGGCATCAATGAAATGGGCATCGGTTATGCAGGCTTGAAAGATCGTCATGCTGTCACTCGTCAGCGGTTTTCCGTGCATCTCCCCAAAAAAATCGCACCTGAATTCGAGAGTCTGAATATTGAGGGCGTGAAATTGCTTGACTGGCAATGGCATCACCGAAAACTTCCGCGCGGCGCGTTATCTGGTAATCAATTCACTTTGATCCTGCGGGAGATTGAAGGCAACAAGGCTGCCATAGAAGAGCGGCTTGAAAAAATCCGTGATTTCGGCCTGCCGAATTATTTCGGGGAACAGCGTTTTGGCCGTGAACGCGCGAATGTCGGCATGGCCCTGAAAATGTTTTCCGGTGACCGGGTGAAACGTGAGCAACGTTCCATCTACTTGTCGGCTGCACGGTCCGAAATTTTCAATGCGGTGCTCGCAACCCGTATTGAAAATAAAAACTGGCTGGGCGCACTCGAAGGCGAGGTCTGGATGATCAATGGGTCACACAGTATTTTCGGACCGGAAGCTTTTACTGATGAACTTCGATCGAGAGCCGAGAAACTGGAAATTCATCCCACCGGGCCGATGTGGGGCAGGGGTGAATTAAGAAGCGACTCAGTGGTCGCAGCTTGCGAATCCGGGGTAGCGAAAGCGCATCGGGCGATATGTGACGGACTGGAGGCCGCGGAGCTGAAGCAGGAGAGACGCGCGTTGAGGATTCAGGTCCAGGATTTAAGCTGGAAATGGATGGTGGAAGATCAATTGCAGTGCCGTTTTTCGCTCCCGTCTGGGGCGTATGCCACGGAATTGTTGGCCGAGTTGGGAGAGCTGGTGGATCCCGCCAAAAGTTAGCTGACAGGCACTTGCAAGCGGCGCTGGCAGGAGTACTCTGAAAGCTCGTCCATGTCCAGGAGTAATCCCATGAAACGAGTAATCGCAGTCTGCCTCATCTTGGTGCTGGGTTCTTGCGCCAGTACCGATGGTAAAAAAACACTTCATATGTCCCAGCGCCAGATTAATAGCAGTGGCTATGATGAAGACTATATAGCCCGGGTAGAACGTCAGGCTAGTCAGCACGGTGTCGTTGTGAAATGGGTGCATCCACCCAAGGCTGAAAAAGCCAAAAAAGACGGTCAGTAAACGACTTTCTTGCGAGATCACTGGCGCGCCAGCAACACCAGTACCGCGCCAGTACCGCCTTGCGTTGGCGGTGCCGAGTTGAACGCCAGCACGTCACCCCGATGGCGCAGTACCCGGTCTACCAGTGCTTTCAGGACTGGCGCACTTTCGGAGCGCAGGCCTTTCCCATGAATGATTCCTACACAGTAATGTGCTTCTTCGCGCGCCTGGTTTAGAAACTGTTTCAGGAAAACTTCGGCATCGGCTGCACGACAATGATGCAGGTCGAGTTCGTCCTGAATACTGATTTGCCCACGCTTGAGTTGCCGGAACCATTTTTCCGGAATCTCTGGTCGGCGATAACTGAGTTCATCGCTTGAATTCAAATAGGCTTCCGTTGCGGAAACCGAACGTGAATCCTGCAGTGCTTCTTCTTCGTCACGACGGAACATTTTAGAGTCCGCTACAGGTTTCGTGCGAGCAATAACGTGTTCCTTGATTTCAATTCGGCGCACTTCACCTATAGCCTCACGAAACAGTGCGGCGTCATCATCGTCATGCGCATCGGGTGGCGGTTTTTTCTGCATAATCCTTTGGCTGTAAATACCTGGCCAAGTTTTGACCTGTCGTATTTTCCAGAGCCTGAAAGTGTTAACACGCCCCAGTTCCGTTATCATGAGCATAATGAATTGAGGTAGCAATGCGAATATTGATTAGTAATGACGATGGCGTCGATGCGCCGGGTATAAAGCTGCTGGCGCAAGGCCTGCAAGAGGCTGGCCACAATGTCTTTGTCGTCGCGCCGGACCGGGATCGCTCGGGCGCTAGTAACTCACTCACGCTGGATATGCCCATTCGCGCCAAACCCCTGAATGAAAATACCTGGAGCGTGGCAGGAACTCCTACCGATTGTGTGCATCTTGCGCTCGCGGGCTTGTTGAAATCCGATCCGGATATTGTCATTTCTGGCATCAACAATACTTCGAACATGGGTGACGATGTTATTTATTCCGGTACCGTCGCTGCTGCAATGGAAGGTCGCTGTCTCGGCTTTCCTGCTATTGCAATGTCGTTGGCAACACATGAGTACAAAGCCAAACATTATGAATCGGCGGTAAAAGCCGCCGTTATGATTACCGAACGTTTACTGGCCGACCCATTACCGGCAGATACCATCCTGAATGTGAATGTGCCAGATATGCCATGGGATGAAATTCAGGGTTTCGAAGTCACACGCTGCGGACATCGCCATCGGGCCGAACCCTGTATTGCCCAAACGGATCCGCGTGGTCGTACCGTCTGGTGGATTGGTCCGCCGGGTCCGGAGCAGGACGCCGGCTTGGGTACCGATTTTCATGCAGTGCGAAATGGATTTATTTCCATCACCCCCATCCATGTCGATCTGACCCGTTACCACGCACTCGAATCAGTAGGCCAGTGGATTTCCGGACTAAGCGCAGGAAAAAAACAAAGCGCATGATGTCGCCGTACTTAATCAAGCCCGAAGCAAAAGGTTTGGGCATGACCTCGCAACGCGCGCGAGACCGCATGGTCGATCGCTTGCGCAGCGAAGGTGGTATTCGCGATGAGCGGGTGTTGAATGCATTGCGTGTATTGCCGCGGCATTTGTTTATTGAAGAAGCCCTGGCATCGCGAGCATATGAAGACACGGCATTGCCCATAGGCAAAGGCCAGACCATTTCACAGCCCTGGGTAGTTGCTCGCATGACCGAAGCACTGATCGAACACGGAATGCCGAAAAAAGTATTGGAAATCGGCACTGGTTCTGGTTATCAAGGTTCGGTGCTGGCGACTCTGGGTATGGAAGTGTTCACGGTAGAGCGAATAGAAGAATTATTGCGACAAGCACGCCGTCGTTTCAGAAATCTTGGTTTGAATATTCGCAGCAAACACGTTGATGGTCACATCGGATGGTCTGAATATGCTCCATTCGACGCCATTATTGTGACGGCAGGTGCTGCTGCCATTGTGCCGGAGTTGCTGGAACAACTGGCTGAAAATGGAACTCTGATTGCACCGGTCGGCGGTTCCAGTGTGCAGAAATTATTACGATTGCGGAAAACACCAGAAGGACTCCTGCAAGATGATCTTGGAAATGTCGTGTTTGTACCATTGGTAACGGGAATTATTTGATGAAAATCTTTCAGCCGATGTACGTCAAGGCAATCGAGTGGGCCAAACATAAAAATGCCGTCGGCATTTTGGCTGCGCTGAGTTTTTTCGAGGCATTTATTTTTCCGGTGATGCCTGAATTGATGCTGGCCCCGATGTGCCTGGCGAAACCCAAGTCCGGATTCTGGTACGCCACCATTAGTCTGGTCGCATCGCTGATTGGCATGTTCGTGGGTTACGCGATAGGTCATTACGCGATCGATATGGCGATGCCGTTCATTGAAAAGATGGGCTATGCCGACCAGTTTGAAGATATTAAAAAACAGGCCGTCGATAACGGGTTTTGGTTGTTGCTGATTGCCGGGTTTACGCCGGTGCCATTCAAGATTTTTACATTGGCTGCCGGTGCCGTCGGCATGCCGTTGGCACCGTTTTTCTTCGGCGCATTGATCGGACGCGGTAAACGTGTTTTTCTGGTGGCCGGTGCCATTCGTTTGGGTGGCGAGAAAGCGGAAGCAACCTTGCGGAAATATATTGAACCCATTGGCTGGATTGCCATGTGTTTATTGCTTGGATTTGTTGTCTGGATATTCATGAAACCCCAAGGCGCATGAAATACACAATGAAAAATATTTCACTACTTACCTGTTCATTGATGGCATCGATTGTCGTGCTCTCGGCATGTGCACAAACAACGGTTACTGTAAGACCGGTTAGGAATGAGAATGAAATCGTAGTCGCAAAGCCGACTGCGCCAGCGCAGAAGCACTATGAGCCCATATCGCGCGATGAGGCTTATACCGTGCAGGCCGGGGATACGCTTTACGGAATTTCCTTTCGTGCCGGTTTAAGTTATCGAGAAGTGGCCGCCTGGAATAATATTGTCGAACCCTATACCGTGAAAATTGGTCAGCGTCTTTTATTTCAGCCTCCCAGCATGCCAGCCGTGGTAGCGCCGACAATCACTGAGAACAGCAAAGCAAACGATGTAAAGCCCGTAGAGATAAATCAAACTCCCATCAAGTCGCCTGTGCTGAACTCGACACCCGCTGTTGAAGCACCGGTCCCGGCAGTAGGCACTGTCGTTAAGCCGCCTGTTTCGACAGCACTGGTCGTCACGAGTCCTATAGAAAAACCGGTAGACATAAAATTGCCTGAAAATACGGGGGCCATAGCTTGGCGCTGGCCAAGTGACGGCACTGTAATTGCTCGTTATGTTCAGGGCGACACTAGCCAGCAGGGCATCAATATCGGTGGTAAAAGCGGGCAAGCCGTCAAAGCCTCAAGTGATGGAACCGTGGTCTATTCCGGAGCCGGATTAGTAGGCTATGGCGAGTTGATTATTATCAAGCACAATAACGAATGGCTTTCTGCCTATGCCCATAACCGCCGTCGTTTAGTCGCGGAAGGTACCAAGGTAAAAGCAGGCGATGTCATTGCCGAAATGGGCCGTACCGGAACCATGCGCGACATGCTGCATTTCGAAATAAGGCGTAACGGCAAACCGGTAGATCCTCTGCTGTATTTGCCGAAGCAATAAAAAATTATGGCGTGTGTCGCGATCGGCCTTCGGGTCCTGAAGCTCAGGTGCGGTCAGGCGGTTGTTGTGAAGGCTTCACACCCTGTCTGCGCATTTCCAGCACTTCCGGCGTAATGGCAGCCATGCGGGCTTCAACGCGGGCACGTTGTACATAGTCGAGATTTTCTTTCTTCAACAAGTTATCCAGTTGCTTCAGTGCATCTTCAGGGCGACCGTTCAAATAGGCTGCTTCAGCGTAGGCTTCTGCGGCACGGTTGATATCACCCGCCAATTCGCTGGCGCGACCAAAGCTTTTTTGGAACACGGGGTCGTCGGCACTTTTGGCAAGTAATGGTCGCAGTATTGCTTGTGCTCTACGTCCGGAATCGGTATTGCCAATTTCTCCAAGCGTACGGGCATAGGTCAGGCTTACAGCCTGATGCTGGGGATATTTTTTAAGCAGAGCTTCAAAGCGCTGTTGGCTTTGAGCGGGGTTTTTTGCGTAATGGGCATTCTCGGCGTACGCCAACTCAATCCAGATATTGTCAGGGTAGCTTGATTTCAAGGGCTCGAGAATAGCCTCGGCAGCGCCAGGAGAGCCGCTTTGCATCAAAGCCAGGGCATAACCGTAGCGCTGGGGGTCCGTCAAATTTTTGGTGGTGACGCCGGTAGTCATGCCTTTGAACTCATTGACCGCCGTTTGCGGGCTTGCAGCTGTCAACATGCGCAAACGCTCGCGTGCCCAGTCAAATTGTCGTAGTGGAGAGTCTAGGTTGCTCTGTACCGCAAGATTGAGATGACTGGGAATGAGCGGGTTCAATTGCTGAGTCATGCTGGTAGAAACCGGCTTTGATTCCTTGTCGATCCGCGCGGCACGCTCCCTTGCTTCACTGATACGCGTTGTTGTGACCGGATGGGAGCGCAGGTAGTCGGGGACCTGGTAGCCGCCTGAATTACCCCTGCTGGCGGTAGCCATGCGTTCGAAAAAATCGGCCATTCCCGACGTTTTGTATTGCGAGCGGTGCAGAGTTTGAATGCCGATGCGGTCAGCTTCGGCTTCGCTTGAACGGGTGTAGTCAATTTGTCTTTGGGCAATCAAGGCTTGGCCACCGACAATTGCCGCACTCACAGCATCATCGGAGCTATTGCTACTACTCTGTTGTGCAGCAACCACCACCGCTAACATACCAAGCAAAATCGGGAGTTGATCTTTTTGGCTGCGTTCTGCCGAACGCAAAATGTGCTTTTGAGTGATATGCGAAATTTCATGGGCCAAGACACCTGCCACTTCATCTTCTGCCTCTGCAGTCAGGATCAATCCCGCATTCATTCCGACATAGCCACCGAAAGTGGCAAACGCATTTATCTGCCTGTCTTTCATCAGGAAAAAAGTAAATGGCTGCTCGGGTTTGTCCGAGGCTGCTCCGAGGCGGTGCCCCATATTTTCCAGCCATGAGTTCAAGAGGGGGTCGTCCAGCACGTAGCCATAATTTCGCAGTTGATAAAGCGTATAGGCACCGTATTCAGCCTCCATCTCCGGGCTTAATAATTCTGCTGCCGAAGAACCCATGTCTGGCAAATTGCTATTTTGGGCTTGCGAGCTGGTAATGAAGGCCAGGCAAAATACGAGTGCAGCAGTAAGTGGCAATAAACGGGGCACGTTAAGTTCCAATTTTCAGATTAGGTGCAGCATGCATCAAATGCATGTTTCTTGAGTGAATCGCCAGTTAAATTAATTAAACCGGACACTGGAAAAGACCCTGTGCTGCCCCCATAGTTCCGCTACCAAGGAGAAATCACGTGTCCAATGTCATTATTTACAGCACTGCAATCTGCCCTTATTGCGTGGCGGCAAAGAATTTTCTGAAATCTCGCGGCGCGAGCTATTCTGAGGTTCGTATTGATACCGATCCGGTTGCCCGAGCGGAGATGATGGCAAAAACAAAGCGTACGTCCGTGCCACAAATTTTTATCAACGATACGCATGTCGGTGGCTACGACGACTTGGTCGCGCTGGATCGTGCCGGCGGACTAAAGCCCTTATTGGAGGCTGCGCCGTGAGTTCAAGTGAAAAAGACCGTGTTGCGGAATTTACCGAGTTCCGTCAACGCATGAATGAGCGCATTCTTGGGCACGACAATCAGGTCGTGAGACGTTTTTTTGCGCTGGACACACAGACTTATAAAGACGGTGCATTGAACCTCAAGACCAAGGAATTGCTGGGTCTAGTCGCTTCGATGGTGTTGCGCTGCGATGACTGCATCAGTTATCACATTGCTCAGTGCAAGGAAGCGGATGTCAATCGCGATGAGTTTTTCGAAACTTTCAGTGTTGCTCTGGTGGTCGGTGGCTCGATCGTGATTCCTCATTTGCGACGTGCAGTGGATTTTCTTGACCAGCTGGAGGGTGAAGGAATACATGCTCCAGCGAAGCCAGAGCATCCGCACAGCTTGTGATTTCAAGCCTGTGCGGGCGGTCACAGCCTTACAGGATCAGCTTTGTGGCATAATACGACCCCTCGCGCGGCTCTAACGCGCTGTTTCTGAAGAAATTTATGCCCCAAACGATCGCAGTTATCCGTGGTGACGGAATCGGCCCGGAAATTATGGACGCCACCCTGCATGTGCTTGATGCCATGAATCTGGGTCTACGCTATGAGTTTGTTGAAGCCGGTATGGCCGCTTTGGAAAAGCATGGCGAATTGCTGCCAGCCAGCACGATGGATGCCATCCACCGTCACCGCGTTGCACTGAAAAGTCCTTTGACAACACCTGTCGGCGAAGGCTTTTCTTCGATCAATGTCGAGCTGCGCAAGCGTTTCGACTTGTACGCGAATGTACGACCGGCGATCAGTTTCCCGAACACCAAGTCGCGTTATCAGAATATCGATCTGATTACCGTGCGTGAAAACACCGAAGGCGCCTACATTGGTGAAGGCCAAGCTGTTACACCCGATGGTGAAATCGCCACGCTGACACAGCGTGTTACCCGCAAAGGTTCCGAGCGCATCGTTCGTTATGCGTTTGATCTGGCCCGTAAGGTCGGTCGCAAGAAAGTCACCGTATTGCACAAAGCCAACATCCTGAAATCCACCTCAGGCCTGTTTCTGAAAACGGCTCGCGAAGTTGCTTTGCAATATCCCGATATTCAATGCAACGAAATGATTATCGACAATGCCTGCATGCAACTGGTGATGAAGCCCGAGCAATTCGACGTACTGGTTACTACCAATTTATTCGGCGATATCATTTCCGATCTGTGTGCCGGTTTAGTCGGTGGCTTGGGTCTGGCACCGGGTGCGAATATAGGTACCGAAGCCGCGATTTTTGAAGCCGTACACGGCTCGGCTCCCGACATCGCAGGCAAAGGCATTGCCAATCCGTGCGCCTTGTTACTGGGCGCAGCGCAGATGCTGGATCACCTGGGCATGCCGGAACGCGGCAATGCACTTCGCAAAGCCATTCGCGATGCGATGGATGCGAAAGATTCGCTCACACCGGATCTGGGTGGCGAGAGCGATACCATGAGTTTTGCAAAAGCAATCGCGGCACGCGTTAGCGCCTGAACTTGAAAGTGCTACGGGCAATAAAAAACGGAGCCATTGGCTCCGTTTTTGTTTGCATCATTGAAAAATCAATCGCGCAGTTTTGACAATAAACGCAGTAATTCCAGATACAGCCAAACCAGCGTCACGACCAAAC
>JBOHYH010000267.1:0-2771 GCA_050737775.1 Arenimonas sp. | reverse complement strand
AAGCAGGCGCCCCTACGGTTTCATTTACGGCAATAAATCAAGGCCGTGTCAGGCATTAAATATTCATGGTGGGCGATATGCCGACCCTGCGTTATAATTTACCCATGTCGGGGCGTAGCGCAGCCTGGTAGCGCATTTGCCTGGGGGGCAAAGGGTCGTGGGTTCAAATCCCGCCGTCCCGACCAAACTTGTAATGTGTAGTTTCAAAAATCCCCAAAATAAAAAAACCGCCGAGAGGCGGTTTTTTTATGGAATGATCTGTAGGAGCGCATTCAGGCGCGACAGGTCTGTGCAAGAGCTACGAGTACCAATCAGCTATCAAACAAATCCGCATTCAATGCCTGCGTCGTTGTAGCACCACTACGCATTGTGGCGGCGTGGGCATGAATCCTCGGCAGCACTCGCGCGAAATAGAAACGGGCAGTTTCTCGCTTCATGGTTTTGAAGTCTTCGCTGTGGGCACTGTCATTTGCAGTCGCGACCGAGCGGGCCCACCAGTAGGCTAGGACCACATAACCGGAGTAGTACAAGTAATCATAAGAGGCCGCACCGACTTCATCGGCATTGCTCATCGCCTTCTTGCCGATTTCCATGGTCAACTCGCCCCACTGCTTGGTGACTTCAGCCAGCGGCAGCACGAATTCTGTGAGTTCCGGTTTGGCCGCATTGGCTTCGCAGAATTGCTGGATCATCGCCAAAAAGCGGCGCATACCGGCACCTTGCTGCTGCATGATTTTGCGTCCGAGCAAATCGAGAGCCTGAATGCCGGTCGTTCCTTCATAAATCGTCGTGATGCGGGCATCGCGAGCAAGTTGTTCCATGCCCCATTCGCGAACGTAACCATGACCACCAAAGCATTGCATTGCGTGGTAGGTGCATTCGTTGGCCCATTCGGTCAGCAAGCCTTTTACGATGGGAGTGAGAAAGCTCAGCAATTCATCAGCGGCTTTGCGTTCTTCATCGTCCTTGCTGCGTTCCAGAATATCCACTTGATGAGCGGCATGCAGCGCCATCACACGACCACCTTCGGCCAGTGCTTTACAGGTCAACAACATCCGGCGAATATCGGGATGCACGATGATCGGATCGGCCGGTTTTTCCGGAAATTTGGCACCTGACAACGAACGCATCTGCAAACGATCACGGCTATAGGCCAGCGCATTCTGGTAAGCACGGTCGATCAAGCCAAGCCCTTGCAGACCAACGGCCAGACGCGCGGTGTTCATCATGGTAAACATCGCGTTCAAGCCTTTGTTGGCCTGTCCGATCAAATAACCCTCGGCACCATCGAAATTCATCACACAAGTGACCGAGCCGTGAATCCCCATTTTGTGTTCTATGGAACCACAGGACACGGCATTCTTTGCACCCATGCTGCCGTCGCGGGCAACCTTGTTTTTGGGTACGATGAACAAGGAAATTCCTTTTGTCCCGGCAGGTGCGTCAGGCAAACGCGCGAGTACCAAATGAATAATGTTGTCGGTGAAATCGTGCTCGCCGCCGGTAATGAAAATCTTGGTCCCTGACACGGCATAGCTGCCGTCGGCATTCGGTTTTGCTGCTGTTTTCAACAAGCCCAGATCGGAACCGCAATGCGGCTCGGTCAAGCACATGGTACCGGTCCAGCGACCTTCGATAATCGGTTTCAGAAAGGCTTCTTTCTGCCAATCTTCACCATGATGTTTCAGGGCTTCGGTAGCGCCATGCGAAAGCAGGGGGTAATTGCCCCAGGCCAGATTCGCGGCATCAATCATTTCTTTTACTACGGCGCCTAGCGATTCAGGCAAGTCTTGTCCGCCCATGGCTTCGGGTGCGGTCAGCCCGCTCCAGCCGCCATCGACAAATTGTGCATAGGCTTCCTTGAAGCCGGGCGGAGTGCTGACAGCGCCGGTGTTTTTATCATGAACGCAACCATGCTCATCGCCAATGGCATTCAAGGGAGTCAGGACGGTTTGGGTAAACTTTGCTGCCTCTTCCAACACCGCATCCATCGTGTCGCGATCGGCGTTGGCGATTCCCAGCTTTGTAAAAAGCTTTTCCGATTCCAGTACGTCAAACAAGGCAAACTTCATGTCGCGTTGCGGGGCAATATAATTATTCATAGAGATTCCAGAGTGTTATCGCAGAGTGCCACTCAAGCCGGGTACGGCATTGAGGGCGCTTTCATATTTGATGTCGTAACGGCCGCGTGGCTCGCTGCTGGTAATTTCACCGGTGAGTTTGTAACCCAGGCGCGTACGATTTTTAATGGCGGCGTTTATGGCGTCTTGTGATGCTGTATTCAGACGAAAGCGTTGTAGTACGATTTCATTCGAGCCAGGGCCGACGCTGATTGCCGGATTGAAGTCCAAAGGGACAACTTCGGCATCGCCAAATTTTAAACTTCCGGTTACCCGTGAATAGTTGGTTGCCACCGTACTGTAATTTTGTATGCGAAATTTCACGCTGACCTGGCCGTCGGCTTGCAATACCACTTCTTGCAGACTGAGCTGTGGCGGAAATATACGTTTTACCGGGCCACCGCAAGCGGCCATGCCCAGCATCAGGCAAAGCATCATTATTTTTTTCATAGAGCCTCGTTGAATGCCTAAGTGAATCGCCAAGATTCGAACTTGAGTAGATTAACAAGTTCAATGTTTCCGTGGGGTAAAAAATTCGGAGAAATACTCGACAAATCCGGGAATCGGATTGCAGTTTCAGGAGGCTTTAACGAGATGGTGGCCAGAGAGGGAATCGAACCCCCGACACAGGGATTTTCAATCCCTTGCTCT
>JBOHYH010000266.1:0-5197 GCA_050737775.1 Arenimonas sp. | reverse complement strand
TGTCGTGAAAAAAAATCTGGAAGGCATGAAAGTGGTTCTGCATTGCGCCGGACCATTTTCCGCGACTAATAAACCGATGCTGGAAGCTTGCCTAGAAACCGGCACCCATTATCTTGATATTACCGGCGAGATCAGCGTGTTCGCGCATTGCCATGAACAACACGAACAGGCAAAGAAAGCCGGCATCGTGGTATTGCCGGGCTCGGGATTTGACGTGGTACCGACTGATTGCATGGCCGCGATGTTGAAACGCGATTTGCCATCGGCAACGCATTTGGTGCTGGCGTTTGAAGCAGGCGGCGGCCCCAGTCCTGGAACGGCGAAAACTAGTGTCGAAGGTTTGGGCGCAGGCGGCAGAGCACGCATTGATGGTGTCGTGACCAAAGTGCCACTGGCCTGGAAAGTTCGTACTTTCGAGCGCGATGGCGAGCAACGTACCGCGATGACAATTCCCTGGGGTGATGTTTATACCGCGTTTGTATCGACCGGTATTCCGAATATCGAAACTTATATGGGTGTGCCGCCGTCAAGCATAAAAAACGTGAGACGCATTCGTGTGCTCGGTCCCATATTGGGGTTGGGCTTCGTGCAGAGTTTTCTGAAGAAACAGGTGGCGAAAAAAGTACGGGGTCCTTCGGAAGAGAAACGAAAGCAATCCATTACCACGGTCTGGGGCGAAGCGCGTGATGCTAATGGCAAAGAAATCAAAAAATGCATGAACACGCCGAATGGTTACGAACTGACTGTTACGGCATCGCTGGGCATCGTGAAGCATTTACTGGAAACCGAAAATCAGCCGGGCGGCTATTACACGCCGTCAATGCTGATGGGGCCGGAGTATGTATTGAGTTTGCCAGATGTGAAGATGGTTTAGCGCGTCTCAGTAGGAGCGGTGTTAGCCGTGAAAGCCCTGCGTCGAAGTTTATCGCAGCCCTTGCGCGGCCAACACCGCCCTGCGATAGGTATTCGGCCCGCAAACCTTTAGAATACGCACAGCCCACAGCAAGAAAACATTTATGAGCTCCGACAAACCACAAAAGATGCACCCGCTTTCCTGGCTCATCTTCAGCTCACGCTGGATGCAGCTTCCTCTCTACCTCGGTTTGATTGTCGCGCAAGGCGTCTATGTCGTCTTGTTCGTGAAGGAACTGATCCATCTTATCCAGCACGCAACCAGTTACGGCGAGCAGTTGATTATGCTGGCGGTACTGGGCCTGATTGACGTGGTCATGATTTCCAATTTGCTGGTGATGGTTATCGTCGGCGGCTATGAAACCTTCGTCTCGCGCTTGAATTTGCAAGGCCATCCGGACCAGCCGGAATGGCTAAGCCACGTGAATGCCTCGGTACTGAAAGTGAAATTGGCGATGGCGATTATCGGCATCAGTTCGATTCACTTGCTGAAAACGTTTATTGCTGTCGGTGCACTGGGCGGACCGATAGACCCGTCCGCTCCGTCAATTACCGGTACCAACTACACCGAAGTCGGCGTGATGTGGCAAACGATTATCCACTGCGTCTTTATCCTGTCGGCCATCGGCATTGCGTATACCGATAACCTGATGTCGCATGCAGCAAAGGCGAACAAGTCGACACATTGATTTGTGTGTCTGAAAACCAATGGATGTTTCGCACTTACTCGATGATTTGAACGCTGCACAGCGTGAAGCGGTGTCGGCACCGCCTGGCCACTACCTGGTGTTGGCCGGTGCAGGCTCGGGTAAAACCCGCGTGCTCACGCAGCGTATTGCCTGGTTGCATGAAGTAGTCGGGGTGCCGGCACACGGTATTTTTTCGGTCACCTTTACCAATAAAGCCGCGACTGAAATGCGGCATCGCGTCGAAAAAATATTAGTGAATGGATCGCGTGGCATGTGGGTCGGTACTTTCCACGGGCTGGCGCATCGTCTGCTTAGATTGCATCATCGGGAAGCCGGTTTGCCGGAAGGTTTTCAGGTGCTGGATTCCGATGATCAATTGCGATTGATCAAACGTATTGCCAATGAAATGGAATTGGATGAAGGCCGTTTTCCACGCAAGCAAATTGTGTGGTGGATCAACGCGCAGAAAGATGAAGGTCGTCGTCCAAAACATATTCAGGTGCCCGGCGGTGATTTTTTCACCAAAACCATTCTGCAGGTATACGAAGCCTACGAAGCACGCTGCCAGCGTTCAGGCTTGGTCGATTTCGCCGAAATTTTATTGCGCGCGCATGAGCTTCTGCTGGAACACGATGCCTTGCTGTCGCATTATCAACACCGCTTCAAACATTTATTGATCGACGAATTTCAGGACACCAACAGCATACAATATGCCTTCGTGCGTGTGCTGGCCGGTGACACCGGACAAGTGTTTATCGTTGGCGATGATGATCAGGCGATTTACGGCTGGCGTGGTGCGAAAGTGGAAAACGTGCAGCGTTTTCTGCGCGATTATCCCGGCGCGCAAACTATTCGCCTCGAACAGAATTATCGTTCGACCGGTAATATTCTTTCGGCTGCCAATGCGGTCATCGCTCATAACCCGGAACGACTTGGTAAAAACCTGTGGACGGCTTCGGGCGAAGGCGAAAGCATCGATTTGTATGCGGCCTATAACGAAGTGGACGAAGCACGTTACATCGTTGAGCGCATTCAAGCCCATATTCGGCAGGGTGGCAGCGCCAGAGAATGCGCCATGCTGTATCGATCGAATGCGCAGTCACGCGCACTGGAAGAACAATTAATCCAAGCCGGCATGCCATATCGCGTTTATGGCGGTTTGCGATTCTTCGAGCGTGCTGAAATCAAGGACGCGTTGGCGTATCTGCGTTTATTGAGCAATCGTGATGATGATCCTGCCTTCGAACGCGCGGTCAATACTCCGGCTCGCGGTATCGGCGACAAGACACTCGATGAAGTCAGAAAACTCGCCAGAAGCAAATCGATTTCGCTGTGGCTCGCCACCCAAGAGATGCTGCAAAGCAGTGCTTTGACCGCACGTGCAAAAAATGCGTTGAATGTATTTATCGACTTGATTGCCTCGCTGCAGGAACAAACCAAAGAACTGGAATTGCACGAGCAATTCGACCATGTGCTGGAACGCAGTGGACTGCGTGCATTTTATTCGCAGGAATCCAAAGGCCAGGTCGATTCGAAATTGGAAAATCTGGACGAATTGGTTTCCGTGGCCAGTCGTTTCGAGCGACGCGATGATGAAGCCAGCCAGGGCATGAGCGAACTGGTTGAGTTCTTGAGTTACGCCTCGCTGGAAGCCGGTGAAGGCCAGGCACAGGATGGCGAAGATGGCGTGCAACTCATGACCTTGCATAGTGCGAAAGGTCTGGAGTTTCCGTTGGTGTTTCTCACCGGGCTGGAAGAAGGCTTGTTCCCGAGTAATCGCTCGATGGAAGAAAACGGACGTCTGGAAGAAGAACGGCGTTTGGCTTATGTCGGGCTTACGCGCGCCCGTGAAAAATTGATTCTGACCTATGCCGAAACCCGACGTTTGCACGGCATGGAAATGTACGGCACGCCCTCGCGATTCCTGCGTGAAATTCCGTCGAGTCTTTTGCATGAAGTGCGACCGAAGGTGAACGTGGCGAAATCCGGATTCAATTCGGCATACAACAATACGCGCATGTCGGAAGCACCTTCCGGAGGTTTAAAGCTCGGCCAGCGTGTTTCACATGCCAGCTTCGGTGTCGGTATCGTGATGGACTGCGAAGGCAATGGTGCGCACGCACGTGTGCAGGTCAATTTCGAAAATGCCGGTAGCAAATGGCTGGTATTGGCGTATGCGAATTTGTCGACGGTCTAGAACTTGAATGCCGAAATAAGCTACTAAGCCGGCAACGATTTTCTGCAATCTATAGCTTGAATTTATCCTGATAGACCGTGATGATGCGAATCAGGACGGCGAGCGCGTGTCTTGAATAATTATCGAAAGGCTTATCGACCATGAAAAAAAGACTATGCAACAAAACTTTTGCGACAGCCGTTGCGCTACTTCTCGCTTTGACCGGATGTTCCCTGGAGCAGTATGCCGATGCCAAGTTTGAGGCCGATCTGGTCAAGGCTTCGAATGAAACAAATAAAACCCTGCCGATGATGATCGACAAGGATACGCGATTGGACAGTACCCTCGCCGGCCCCGGCAAGGAATGGACTTATCTGTATACGCTGGTGGCTACCGATGTCAAAGGCATTACCAATGCACGGCTTAACGAGGTGATGGGCGACAAGATTCGCAACAGCGTTTGCACGATGAAGGAAATGGAATTGTTCGTCAAACACAAGGTAACCATGAAGTATAAATACCGGGACAACGATGGAAACTTTATCGGTGAAGTCATCGTGAAAGCCGGTGACTGCTCGAATCCGGATGCTCGTGCCAAAAAGCCTGATTGAAGCGCAGCGATTGTTTACATCAGTTATCGATATGTCGCTTTTCGCTTGCAGGATCGCTGTATTTCCGAATACGTGCATGCAATTGCACCAATAAAAAAGCCGGCTTTCGCCGGCTTTTTTAATGACCATCACAATTCTATTTGTTGCCAACATTCTCGACGACGCGATTCATGTGTTCCTCAAGCGCTTGCTGGACTTTGTCTTCGGCATTCAAAGGGGTGTAGTCGATTTTTTCCCTGAAACCATTGCCTAGTGCCCGGCCGCCGCGTCCAAAGGGTTTAACCGTGAGGTATGCGGTGGTCAATGTGGCATTTTGTCCGTAGAAACTGATGTCTTGATTACCGATGATGTCGGCTTTGACACGAACGATGATGTCCGCCCGCTTACTGTTAACCGACTGATAGCCGGCTTCACTCAGTTTGTCTTCAATCATTTGCTGTGCCGGAATCATCAAGGCGGGATCACCGTTTGTGACCACGGCGAAGGTATGTCCGCCCCCGCCTGATGCCTGCTCGTCATTATTAGTCTGGATTCGATCTCTGACTCTTTCAGCTACACGTCCGCGACCTTGCGAAACGCTGGACGCGTTATTCGCTGTCGTTGTCACTGGCGTTGCATCGGTGGTGTTGTAGCTCGAATCATTGCCTGGGCTATTGTCTGCAGTGCTACTAGTGTCGGGCTTTTCAACACCGACAGGTTCTACGCGAGTATCGGTTTGGCTATTGCCAGTAACTGGAGTAACGGCGGTAGAGGTCGATGCAGGTTCGGTGCTTGCAACGACTTTGCCTGCATCGGGTAGTACATTGCTT
>JBOHYH010000265.1:0-10826 GCA_050737775.1 Arenimonas sp. | reverse complement strand
GTCATGACCGAAATGCCCGGCATTAGTCCACACGTCGCACGCTTCAGTCGATGGGTGCGCGATGCCGGATTCAGCGTGTATATGCCATCGCTTTTCGGTCGAGATGGTGTCTTGGTGAGCGCTGAGGAAGGGGCTGCGATCTTTAAGCGCGCCTGCATCAGCGCCGAGTTCCGTGCATTCGCAGCCAATGAATCAAGTCCGGTAACACAATGGCTCAGAGCACTGGCTACGCTCGCACACCTGGAGTGTGGAGGGCCCGGCGTCGGCGCAATTGGCATGTGCTGGACAGGTAATTTTGCTGTTTCGATGATGCTTGAATCATCGATGTTGGCGCCTGTTGTGTGTCAGCCTTCGCTACCGCTCAATGACCCGGCTGCGATTGAAATTTCACCCGATGAAATCGAGATCGTGCGCAAGCGACTGGAGCGCGAGGACCTTACCGTTCTGGCCTATCGCTTCGAGGGTGATAACTTCTGCAAAGCCCAGCGGTTTGCCGCTTATTCTGAAAAACTCGGCGAACGATTCGTTGCACGAGTACTTCCAGATAATGCCGCTAACACCGATGTCCCGCCCTTCTTTGCCAAGCACGTAGCCACTCCTCATAGTGTAGTGACAGCACATCTAATTGATGCCGTTGGTCAACCAACACTAGCTGCACGAGACGAGATATTGGCATTTTTTTCCAAGCGCCTAGCATCAAATACGTAGGTATCAGATGCCATCAGCCACTGTTAAAGCATGGCTTGAATATTTTCAAATCGCGAACATGCTTTTTATAAGCGAATATCGTCAAACATCAAGGAACCGCAGTGTCTGCTCAAGCTGATCAAAAAAGGATTACTACCGTTACATTAAACAAAATGTTCGCACGAAAGGAAAAAATTGCCGTGCTAACGGCCTACGATTCAAGTTTCGCGGCCTTATGTGAATCCGAAAAAGTCGAAGTCTTGATCGTTGGGGATTCGTTGGGAATGGTGTTACAAGGTCGAGACTCAACGCTGCCGGTAACACTGCAGGACATTGCGTATCACGTTGAATGCGTTACACGCGGTTGCCAAGTGCCTTTCATAATCGCCGACATGCCTTTCGGAAGTTATCAGGAATCGCCAGCGGTAGCTTACCGGAACGCTACAGTTCTCATGCGTGCCGGCGCACAAATGGTCAAACTTGAGGGCGGAGTTGAAATCGCTGAGATCATTCAATTCCTGGTGATGCGTGGAATTCCGGTCTGCGGTCACGCTGGCCTAACGCCGCAGTCGGTTTCGCAGCTTGGCGGCTATCGCGTTCAAGGTCGCAATGCTGAAAGTGCTGATAATTTAATGACAAATGCACAGGCCGTTGAGGCTGCCGGCGCGTCGCTACTGGTTCTAGAAGCCATCACAGAGGCGGTCGCTACGAGGCTGGTTTCAACCTTGACCATCCCCACTATCGGCATAGGCGCCAGCGTTACCTGCGCAGGTCAAGTGCTGGTATTACACGACATGCTCGATATCTCGCCCCATAAAAAAGCAAAATTCGTAAAGAATTTTATGCAAGGACAGCCATCCATTGCTGCCGCCATCGGAGCCTTTGTTAAGGCAGTAAAAGAGGAAAGCTTTCCAGGCCCGGAGCATTGTTATTGAGCACACTACTCGACACCAAGCGATATGAAATGCTGGTATCGAATTGAAGTTTTCCCTATTTAGGTTTTGGAGATGGACACGACATGCAAACACCAGAATATTTCACCAAGCTAGGCGCAAACACACTTCCAGGTCATCTCGGCATCGTGATTACGCATACCGACGTGGCCGAGGTTCGTGCCGAGATGGAGGCCAATACATTGCTAATGGCACCGAATGGCTTTTTGCATGCGGGGAGCGTTATTACACTCGCCGATACGGCCGCGGGTATTGGTTGTGTGGCCAATCTGCCTGATGGCGCATCGGGTTTTACGACGCTTGAAATCAAATCCAATCACCTGAGTACTGCTCGAGAGGGCATCATCGAATGCTCGGCCAAGTTAATTCATCGTGGAAAAACGACACAAGTCTGGGACGCGGTGATCTCGCATAAGCCCTCGGGAAAAACAATTGCATTGTTCCGTTGTACTCAAATGATTCTTTACCCCAAGCCCTAATATGAAAACGAACAAACAGACGGCCGTTAGTGAGGGGAATGCCAGTGAAAAAACGGATAGGCCGCATGTTTTAATCATCCATGAAGTCGAGGCCTATTCGGCATGGAAACGTGTGTTTGATCAAGCAAGCGACATTAGGAAAAATGCAGGCGAGCTGAGCTACCAGCTATTACGATACGAACATGATCACAACCACATCGTCCATTTTTCGGAATGGACGTCACTCGATAATGCCCGTTACTTTTTCGAGTCTGCTGAGTTAATCGAGATTAGGGAAAGAGCGGGTGTAAAAGCGCCTCGCTTTATTTATCTGCAGCAGATTGAAAGTGCTGTTCTGTAGGACTAAATCGTGGTTGAGTGGCGCACAAACAAGGAGCTCGCTATGAACGGTTTGTCAAAAGTCCTGATCTTCAAGATTGCATTTACGATTACGGCATCCTGTATTCCGCTATTGCTGTTTCCTGCCAGTGTTTTGCAATGGCTAGGCTTTCCTATTCCGGAGCCGCTGGTGTTTCTTCGCCTGCTTGGCATGGCGTACGTCGCATTAGTCGTGGGTTACAGCTTCGGATTGAAAGCGTCTTTGCAAGGCCACTACCCTGCCGGTGTTACATGGATGGGAATCGTGAGTAATGGCGGTGCCTTTACATTGCTCGCGCTTGCAGCGATTCAGAATACCTGGGGGGCATGGGGCTTATTTGCGCAAGTATTGATGTGGGTATCTTTATTCTGTGTAGGCGGCATTACCATCGGTTTGAGCATTTTTGGACCCTATCGATCCTCTGCACGCGAAGTGCAGAATTTGTCGCTCAATACCGGCGATAAAAAGCCGACAGACAACAACACAGGCCCCGTTGCGGTAATCGCTACCGAAGTACAGCCTCGTAGCAAAAAGTCACTGTACCCAGAGCCCTTTGCTTCCCGAATGAGAGGCCGTGAAAAACGAGTGCTCGGCGATCTATTTGGACTGACAAACTTCGGCGTGAATATCACGCGCCTGTCGCCATCTGCCGTATCGGCTTTACGCCACGCGCACTCCAAACAAGATGAGTTCATCTACATTTTGCAGGGTAATCCGACCCTGATAAGCGATGAAGGCGAAACACCGTTATCGCCAGGCATGTGTGCCGGCTTCAAGGCCGGAACCGGCAATGCTCATCAATTAGTCAATGGCTTGCAAAGTGATGCGGTGTATCTGGAAATCGGTGATCGAACACCCAATGATTCGGCCATCTATCCTGACGATGATCTTCAAGCCCTCATGGTCGATGGGCAATGGCAGTTCCTGCATAAAGATGGTCGCCGTTATGACACAAACTCATGAATAAAATTGCTTTGGTAACAGGTGGTAGCAGAGGAATCGGAGCAGCGACTGCGAGACGATTGGCATCGCTGAAATATGACGTGTGCATCAACTATCTGCGTGATGAAAACGCTGCTTTAAAAGTGGTTGCCGAAATTTCCGAACAGGGCGGACACGCCATCGCTATTCAAGCCGACGTGTCGAATGAATCGGACGTGATGAATTTATTTGTACAGATGGATCATCGCATCGGAAAAATCTCTGCATTAGTAAATAACGTGGGGGTTTTACTGGCACAGCGCCGCGTTGAAGACCTAACCGCAGAACGCATTAACTTTATTATGGCTACTAATGTGACGAGTTATTTCTTGTGTAGCCGGGAAGCCATTAAACGCATGTCGAGAAAACATGGCGGCGAAGGCGGTGCTATCGTCAACGTGTCGTCCGTCGCTGCCAGATTAGGTTCGCCCGGCGAGTACGTTGATTATGCCGCGTCAAAAGGTGCCATTGATACGCTCACCAAAGGATTGTCATTGGAGTTAGCCGAGGAAGGCATTCGGGTGAACTGCGTTCGCCCTGGCTTTATCAACACGGCAATACATGTCGATGGTGGCGAAGCCAATCGTGTCGATAGACTGAAAAATACGATCCCGTTGAAAAGAGGCGGCGAACCAGATGAAGTAGCGTCTGCCATTGCATTTCTACTGAGCGATGAAGCGTCCTACATCACAGGTGCGTTCGTTGATGTGGCGGGTGGAAAATGAAAGGCCATGCTTAAACATTTGTGCCAAATCCACACCATGCGAAGTTACATGACCGCATCGCTTCGTTATATAGAATTTCATGAAATAAAGTATGTCTTAAAAAGCCTGAAAGATGTCATAGCAAACGCTATCGTGCGTCATCATTCACACGCGATACTTCAATCATTCCTCAAACAGTGACTGCCGATGGAAAACAGTAATCTTGATAAACACTTAAGCGTCGGTTTCATTGGACTTGGCAAGATGGGAACACCCATGGCGATCAATCTTCTGCGCGCCGGTATTTCCCTGATCGTTTGGAACCGAAGCATCGAGAAAAGCAAAGTGCTCGAGTCCAGTGGCGCACAGCTTGCATCGTCAGTTGCAGAGCTTTTCGCCAGCACCTCAATCATCTTAGTGATGCTTCTTGACGAGCAGGCGATTGACACCGTGCTCGAGAGAGGAACTCCCGGATTTAATGCACTCGTGTCCGGCAAAACGCTCGTCAATCTGGGAACAACTTCAGCCGAGTATTCCCATGGTCTGGAGCAGGATCTCCTTGGCGCCGCAGGCTACTATGTCGAGGCACCGGTGTCCGGCTCAAGCGTACCCGCCGAGCGCGGGGAATTAGTCGGCATGGTCGCCGGCAATAGCCTTTCCGTCGCAGCTGCAAGGCCACTGCTCGAACCCTTGTGCTCGAAAGTTTTCAGTTGCGGACTGGTGCCAAGCGCGGTACGCACGAAGCTCGCCGTTAACCATTTCCTGATCTCGATGGTGGCAGCGCTGGGCGAGACGGTGACGTCCGCCAAGGCCGCTGGCGTTGACCTGTCGGTGCTACAGGAAGTGTTGGACGCAGGACCCATGGCAAGCGATGTCTCTCGCCTCAAGCTCGGCAAACTCATCCGCGGCGATTTCTCGCCACAGGCCAGCGTCCGGGACGCAGGAAAAATTGCCCGTCTGGTATTCGCACAGACACTTGCGGCCGGTGCCCGCGCTCCCTTGATGGAATGTTGCCTCGAGCTCTACCGCTCAGCCGAAGAAACCGGCTGGCAGGACCTGGACATGATTGCCGCCACCAGAACGCTGCACAAGCGGACGTGAGTGATTTCCTGCTGTGCGGGGCCGGACGTGAGCACAACCTCGCGATACGCAGCCTCGTCATGAAGACTCTGAATGAGGAATACACGATGGCGCTGAGTCTGACCAAATTGCCCGATCTCGTGGACGTCCGCGAAAGCTATCGCGCAAACGGTTTGGGTAAGTTTTGGGTTGCACTCGAAAATGGCCGCATCTGCGGTTGCATTGGCCTGATGTACCTGGAGAGGGTGACTTTGAACTTCGAAGGATGTACGTCGAAGCATAGGCACGCGGCCGAGGCTTGGCCCAGCGTCTGTTGGATACAGTGCTAGCGTGGTCGACAGTCAACGGTGTGGAGTCAATCTACCTGAAGACTAATCAACGCCGGCATGCGGCGCACCACATTTACGAGAAAAACGAATTCCAACCCGTACTCAAGGAGGAACTGCCTCGTGAGTTCCCGGTCGTTCGCGTCACCACCAGCTTCTACCAGCGTCGCCTTGGAGCAGTACCCCTATCAAGTGCATTTGAACCCTGCATACGAAGAGAAAAGTAGACATTTGATGGGTCAATTTTGGACGGATGCCACAGGGCAGCAATAATTCAACACTCGAAACGCATTACCGATATATATTTTGGCCTTTCTGACAGGTTTAGTACGTACCAGTTTGTAATTAGGCCAAGAAAAGGCGATTCGCCATGACTAAGGGCAAACACGTGTGGCTAGGTGTTTTATTCCTGATATCGGTATCGCTACCGATCAGTAGCGCAAGTGCAAAAGATTTCTGCGACGGGGATTGGACATTCAGAAAGGAGTCGCTACAGGAAGCACGGCGTCGGATTAAATCCCCCGTACACAAGCAGGTTGCCAACCGGGTTGATTGTGGACTCATTATTCGCGACGCCCTGAGCACTGCAGATTTTCCAGTGAAATGCTTGGATTGCGAGCGCGAGTATGTGCAATTTTTACGTGACTTCATCGCTTACACACGGTCCACTGCCGAACGTTCAACCTCTGAGCGAGATGAAAAAGAGTATTATGAAACGGAGATTGAAGCACGCAAAACTCTCGGCGAATTTCTCGCAACATCAAAAAACGATGAGCTTATCGACACCTACTGGTCCGCCAACTTCGATGGTCTCGGTGATGCAATGGAACGTGTCGGTGATGGCAAGCAATTCCATGTCGAAGCTTTGACCGCCTCATCGGGACACGTCATGAGCGACAAGTCATACAAGACTTGGGCCCGCGCTATTCGCTCTTGCGAAAGCTGGAATTTTGCACGTGGTCAGAACCGCGATATGAAAGGCTTACGTAAAGTTCTGTTGTGCGTAGACGAATGCCGGCTTGCGCTCACTAAAATTCGCGCACGTGTCAATCAGGGTCGTGTGGTGGATAAGGTGCTCATGGGCGAAATCCTGGATGGACTGTTACCGGCCCTCGATAGCTGTCCGGTGGACCCGCAGCAATGAATACGCGTCTCTCATGGTCACGATTCATGCTGTTGGGGGCATTGTTTTATGCAGTCACTACGACAACATCCGCGCAGGAAGAAACCGACGCATCACCGGAAACCACTGAAACTCCCGCGCCTGGCAATACTGACGGAAGCGACAGACCCAGCCCCGCGTCAGGAACGAAAGGACAACCTCCTGGTAAACCATATACGGCGCGAGTACAGATAGACACTCGAACACCTGTCACGTACGGCGACGATGTAGTGATCTCGGTCTGGATAGCACCCACAGAGGGCTTTAACTTAAAGGACGTGCGGTTGCACCCCAAGGGTAGCCTATCGGCGCTTTATCTAATGACAGAGAGCGATACATCTGGGCAAACAATACCCGGTACTGAGTGTCGTGCCAGCGTCCAAAATGCTCGGGCTGGAATTCCTTTTGTCGCCACTTGTCGGCTAACTGGATTTTCTAATGGTCTAGGACGCGTTTTTAATTGGAATGCCGTCCTGCTCAGTGGTGACCGGCAACAGTTTGAAGTAGAAGTGGTAACACGAGAAGGTGTGCGTGGCACTGCCACTTACTATGAATTTGGTGCAGTTGATTTCGTAAGCCCTATGTTGTCAGTTATTTTGGGTGGTTTGTTAGGCGCGGGGCTGTGGACGCTGTTCTTACCGATCTCGGTACCGTTCCCAACCATTGCACCACAGCAAATCGACAGCTGGAAAACGCTATGGTCACGTGCGCTGGACGCCATACCGCAATTAGTATTGCGCTGGATTACGTTCGGAACAAGTTTCATGCGCAGCACATTGTTAGGGGGTGCAACGGCGCTTGTTCTTATTATCCTCGCCAAGACCACCGAAGGACTTGATACGCCGATAGCACTACAAGTCCAAGACCTATGGGGAGGACTACTTGTAGGAATCTTCAGCACACCGCTATCGAAATGGATACGTAAAAAAGTTGGAAAGTCGATGTAGATGGGTGCGAGTTAGCTGCCATCTGACGAGTGGTTTTTTTACCGAGAGACCTAGTTATTTCTAGTATCTGTTTTTGATTGCTCAATGAAGGGGACACATGAATACTAATATTTTATGCCGCCTGAATCAGATCTTGCTTATTGCGATGCTGGTATTTTTAATCTCTGCCTGCCAGAGTACCGGCCCGGTGCATTCCATCGACGCTTCTGCTTCCGATACCTCCGCTACGACTATTCCAGCATCGCCTACCGCGCAGATGCTCAACGACGGACCACCTCAAACACAAACGACAACGCCTTTGTCGCCTCCAGTGGCAGTAGCCGATGGGACAGCTAGTCGCAAAGGTGTAACGCCTGGGGAAGTAATCGAACACGCCTTCGCAGCAGGTCTTCCCGATTCGCAGAGCGATCCAAACACGATGGTGGCTCACTTTATCGATGTCGGCCAAGGCGACGCGATCTTATTGGAATTCTCGTGCGCAGCCATGTTAATTGATACGGGCGGCGAAATTACCGATCGTGTGTCTGGGAATGACCGCCTACGCGATTATCTTGAAAGTTTTTTTGGACGGCGCTCAGATTTAGCCAGAACCCTGCAATTAGTCGTGCTTTCCCACCCCCACAAAGATCATACGAATGGTGTGCCAGTGATCTTGGAGGCGGAGCCTGCAATCGTTGTCATGAATGTTCTCGATGACGGAACACCTTCTTCGCATGCCTCCGGCCGGAAAGGCCAAGTCGCTTTAGAAACCTACGCGCAGGAGACAGAGGGTGTCGGTTATGTCGGACTAGCGGAATCAGACATCAAGACAGTGTCAGGAGCGACCAACCAAGTCATTGACCCGATCAATTGCCGTCGTGGAAATGCTGGTGTTGATCCGAAAATCTCGGCGTTATGGGGCCGAGTCGACCTTGATACAGGATGGGCAAACGATGCCAATAACGACAGCGTGGTACTTCGCGTAGCTTTTGGTAAGAGCGTTTTTTTGTTTACCGGTGATCTGGAAGCGGAAGGCATCTCGGCAATGCTGGAATCTTATGGGCTTGACCGGAGTGTGTTCAATGCCGATGTCTTGAAAGTGGGCCATCACGGATCCTCCAATGCAACTACCGCGGATTTCGTCGCTGCCGTCACTCCGAAAATCGCGGTCATACAATCTGGTGATTCCACGCCGGATCAAGAACGGTTCAGTGCTTATGCGTTTGGACACCCCAACGCTGTCGCGTTGACACTCTTGCTCGACCCTGTAAATGGTGTGTCGATGAATAGAAGCGAATCTGTTCGCGTACGGGTCGGCCTCAAGGGGCGCCATCCAACCAATGGCTCGCCTCCGCAGTTCACGCACTGGGAAATCAGCAAAGCGATCTACAACAGCGGATGGGATGGCAACATTGCAGTCAAGGCAAATGCAGATGGGACACTCACGGTCGAAACAGGTTTTTGACCGTGGCACGAACAACAAGTCACGCTGCCTCCATACTCGCTGATATCAAATTGGCGAAAGCCGAAATGAGTTCGCGGTATTTCTCACGCACCGATGGTGACTTTAGTGAACCGTTTGCGCTTCGACGTCGCATCGCAGAACTTCAGCGAACAGCGGGCAATCTGATTCATGCCATCGGCGTCGGACGAAAGTTAGTCATGGGTAAGCCGACTTCAGCACTCTCAATACGTTTATATGTGTCGCAAAAGCTCCCTAAGACATTACTTCGTACTCAAGCATTATTGCCCTCCTCTATCGATGGAATGCCGACCGATGTTATTGAAGCTGTGCCTGCACATTTTGCAGCGCCTTTAAATGCGTGCACGATTCAACGATTAAAGCGCCAACGTCCCATACGCCCTGGCATTTCTTTGGGAAATGTCGACGTAGCGGGCGGCACGTTGGCAGCACGCTGTCGATCACGGCAGCCGGGTGAGACAGGGCAACGGCTAATGCTAAGCAATAACCATGTATTGGCAGATTTTGGACTGGCTCCGCTAGGCTCGGCCATTTGTCAGCCGTCGATGCAGGATGGAGGCACCGACGCAGATACCGTAGGAACCTTGTTGCGTTTTGTTCCTATTGCCGAGGGCGTCAATAGTGTAAATCGCGTTGACGCAGCAATAGCGACAGTTGCCAGCTCCGTGGCATTGTCGTCGGATATTTGTTCGATTGGAACGCTCATGGGCATTACTGAGGCAACGCTCAACATGACAGTGCAAAAGCACGCGAGAACGACTGGGTATTCGCAAGGCGTAATCGATGACTTGGATTGTGATGTCTTGATTCCGCTTTCTCGAAATGATCCGACTCGAGTGGCGCGTTTCGTTCATCAGCTTCGCATTCGACCGCGCATCGGCGCATCTCGATTTGCCCAAGGTGGTGATAGCGGGGCGTTGATTATTACTAAACCCACTAATCAAGCAGTCGGACTGCTGTTTGCATGTCCAGACAATGGAAGCTATGCGTACGCCAATCCAATGCAGGCAGTGCTCGACGCTTTGGACATCGAGCTCGATTTCGGATGATCAAACAACTCAATGATTATCACGTTTTAAACTGAAATTGAAAAATATTGTTAAAGCAGTAGACAAAATTTACTAAATTATAATTGGAGTTTATATGTCCTCAGGAATTGCTTTAGCATTGTCAGGTGGTGGCTATCGAGCTGCATTATTTCATGCAGGCGCACTTGTTCGACTAGCCGAGCTCGGTGTCTTGTCCCAGATTACTCGCGTGTCCGCTATATCAGGAGGAGCTATTATTGCAGGTATATGGCTCGATGAATTAAGAATTCACCCAAACGATTCTCAACTTGAACGTGCAAAACAAATTCAAACGCGGGTAATGCAGATGTGTACCCACAAAATGGATGTGGGCACTGTGATTGGTGGTGTACTCAATCCCTTTCAAAGCGTTAACGACACCTTGATCAAGGCTTATAGAAAGCACCTCTGCCCTAATGACGCGCCACTCAGTGTGTTCCCGCGAACACCATATTTTACGTTCTGTTCAACCAACTTGCAGACCGGTCGTCAAGTGTATCTTGACTACAATGGCATCAGCGATTATCGCGTTGGAACACATCCACATCGGGCAACCTTATGTGAAGCCATCGCGGCCTCTAGCGCCTTTCCGCCATTATTGGCGCCAATGGATCTTGACC
>JBOHYH010000264.1:0-1363 GCA_050737775.1 Arenimonas sp. | reverse complement strand
TGTCCAGTAAGCTGAGTTCCTGTCATGTTTCCCAAGGGCAACTTTTCATCTCCGATAAGTGTTCCACCAATAAATCCGTATACGTGTTGGTAGACCCCCCATTTTTGTCCAACTTGATCATTTTCTTTTCCCGTGTACATTTCTTTAAAGCCATCGAATTTTTGTGCCTTGCCTAATTTTTCTGCATTACTTGCTAAAATAAGAAACTGCGCTCCTACAGCGGTTTGCAGTTGAATGAGTAGACAAAATCACTTTTAATGGAAGCTATGGCATACTCATTAGATTTACGAAAGCGCATCGTAGCGGCAGTCGAAAGTGGTTTGGAAACCAAGCGTGAGATTGCCGAGTTCTTCGGCGTCCACGAATCATTCATATATAAACTGCTGCGCCAACAACGTGAACGAGGTGACTTGGTGCCGTTACCGCATGGTGGCGGTGCCAGCGCGAAATTGACGGAAGCAGACCTGCCAGTTTTATTCGACCTGGTGGCTGAAACCCCCGATGCTACGCTCGCAGAATTAGCCCAACAGCTACAGAAAAAAACGCGCATCGCCGTGAGCCAGAGTACGATCTGCCGCGGCTTGCAAGCGATCACGCTCACGTTAAAAAAAAAGACCAAGCTCGCCGATGAAGCCGACCCGGAGAAACGTGCGGCTTTCCGCCAACAGCAAAAGACGCTGCCCATAGAGTCACTGGTCTTTTTGGACGAATTTGCCAGCAATATTGCCATGACTCGTACGCGCGCACGCGCACCGCAAGGCATTCGTGCAGAGATGACAGAGCCGTTTGAGCGCGGACAAAACATTTCGACGATTGCCGCTTTGAGTCTGCGCGGAGTGTTAGCTCCGATGATGCTCGAAGGGGCCTTCGACAGCGAAGCCTTTGAACTGTATGTCAAACATCTGCTCGTACCGGAATTACGCGTGGGCGATCGGGTGGTGCTCGACAATGTCAGGTTCCATCACTCGCCGCGCGCCACTCGTTTAATCGAAGCAGCCGGTGCCAGCGTGATACATCTGCCTACTTACTCACCGGATTTCAATCCGATTGAGGAGTGCATCTCAAAGCTCAAACAGTGTTTGCGCTCGCTCAAAGCGCGCACAAAACGGAAGCTCTACAATGCGCTGGCAAAAGCCATCCGGAAAGTTACCAGCAAAGACATTCTTGGGTGGTTCACGCATTGTGGTTATACCTATTCACTCAACTGAAAACCGCTGTAAGCTGGAATCGCTGCGCGATCTCAACGATTTAATGCAGGATTTGTTAGAACAATTGCGGGGGCCGGTAGCAGTGGAGGCTCCTTCCGGCGAGGATGATTGCGTGGAGTTGTACTTGTTGGCCAAGCGGGTGATCAATCTGATAC
>JBOHYH010000263.1:0-3935 GCA_050737775.1 Arenimonas sp. | reverse complement strand
CCTTCCTGGCGTCAGTATCAAGATTTTGCGGGAAGATAGTACAGAACACAGTCAAACAACGCTTTGGCGTCTGAAACCCGGTGCCAGTGTGCCGACACATCAGCATAGCCAGAATGAAGAGTGCCTGATTCTAGAAGGCTCGATCGTACATGATGGTACTGAATATTTTGCAGGTGATTATTTGTTGTCGCCTACTGGCATGCGGCACGATCATTTTTTTGCACCGAACGGTGCCTTGTTTCTCATTCGTGGCGAAATAATCGATAAGGCGATGATGCTGTAGGACGGACTGAAGCTCTCATCACGCGACTATCACAACTTTATTTGAAAATTTGCATCCAGGCTCACGACTGGTTGCGTATGTTCCAGTGACGCGGATTTTCGCGTACGCATAAACTGGAATGACTATGTCAAAGTATTTAATGTTGGGTGCAAGTCTTTTTTTGGCGGCCAGTGCAACATTTGCCGCAGCTCCGAATAAGGAGGATCCGCCATTCAGGCAGCGCGGCGAAATTCTTGTCGAAATGAAGGGGCGTGGTGTCTATACCTACGATGGCGACAAAGTGGCCAATCAAAGTGATTGTTTTGCGCAGTGTCGTTTATTGTGGCCACCGGTGTATGCAGAAGATGAAGCGAAGCCGAAAGGCTCATTCACAATTCTTGTCCGCAAAGACGACGGCAAGCGTCAGTGGGCCTTCAAGGGCAAGCCTTTGTACCGCTGGGTATCCGATGTGAAACGAGGCGATGCCGGTGGTGATGGCGTTGCAGGCGTGTGGCGCCTGGTAAAGGTTTTAGCAAAACCTTCAGTTCAACCAGCGCTTGAAAAAACAGCCGAAAAGACCATCGAAAAACCGAAGCAGAAATAATCCGGTTTGCAACAAAAACTCAGGGATAACCATGTTAGCAAAACAAATGAAACGCAAGATTCTATGTTTCGTATTGGCCAGTATTTGCGCCAATGCCTATGCGGCCGATCAGCACGATAAAGCTTTTGATACCAGCGGCAAATTATTATTGACCGGTGGCGTTAGCCAACTGGAAGGCTCCGCAGGTGGCGGTCTGACACCGTGGGCTGTCATCGGTGGTTACGGAACCGATGATGAAATCGGTGCCAACGCATTTTATACTAGGGTCAATACCGGGTCTTACCATCTTGACGACGCCGGGCTGATGATCGGTTTCTATAATCGTGTAGAGCTCAGTTTTGCCCAGCAAAGATTCAATACCGAGCAAGTCGGTGGTCTGCTTGGCTTGGGTGATGGCTTTACCTTCAAGCAAAATGTGATTGGTGTGAAAGTGCGTGTGGTAGGTGATTTGGTCGTGGATTCGGATAGCCTAATGCCGCAAATTTCCGTAGGCATTCAACACAAGAAAAACAACCAGGCGGGCGTGCTGGCGTTTATCGGTGCGAAAGATGATTCCGGAACGGATTTCTATGTCACGGCTACCAAGTTATTTCTGGCGGATGGTTTGCTGATCAACGGTACCTTGCGCTTTACCAAAGCCAATCAAATCGGAATCCTGGGTTTTGGTGGCGATAAAAACGATAGCTACAAACCACAATTGGAACTTTCAGCTGCCTATCTGTTGAGTCAAAAATGGGCGGTTGGTGCGGAGTACCGGATGAAACCCAGCAATCTGGGGATAGCAAAAGAAGACAACTGGTTCGATGCATTCGTCGCCTATGCGCCGAATAAACACGTGTCTTTTACTCTGGCTTATGCGGACCTCGGCAATATTGTTATCAAAGATAACCAACGCGGCGTGTACGCCAGTGTTCAAGTGGGTTTTTAAGGAATTTTATGACCAGTATTTTTAAATGTTTAAGCCTGATTTCATTGTTGTTGTTGGGCGCAAATTCGTCCGTGCTTCATGCCCAGCAGGCTGCTGCGACAGTACAAGACGAAATCCCCCAGGATGATGAAATTCCTGCCGATGAAGAAAGCGTGGAAGAAAAAAAATCACCCGAAGCGTCTGCATCGGGTGGTAATCCAGCCCCTGCGTTTCCCGAATTGCTTCCGGTGTATAAGCAGTTTGGTGAAGAAGCCGGGCTGGTAAAGCTGATGGACGTTTTCATGCAAAAACTGCTGGCCGATCCACGCATGCGACCTTTTTTTGAAAATGCCGATCAAGCCAGGGTCAAAAAGCATCTGGTCGAGCAATTCTGCGTGATCTTGGGCGGGCCTTGTACCTACAGTGGCCGTGACATGAAGTCATCGCATGCCACGCTCGGTATTGATCGTTCGAATTTCAACGCACTGGTAGAAGACTTGCAATGGGCTATGAATAAACAAGGTATTCCATTCCGCGCGCAGAATAAGTTGCTTGCGAAACTGGCACCCATGCATCGGGAAATTGAAACGAAATAACGTAGGGGCGCATGCTTGCTGCGCCCAGAGCTTTACGAAAGATTTTGGGCACAGCAAGCATGCGCCCCTACCGACGAAATATGCCCTGGTGCAGCCACATAGTCGCGATCCACTTGGTTCCGGACCTAACCGGCAAGCCGGCATGGAGTGTACGAGTGTCGGGAGTACCATCCGGATGCAAATTGTTGAACGCTAAAACTCGCCCCGTCTTCGGGGCGATTTTTTTGTCCAGCTCGAGAAATTCGGTTTCACCGCCGTGGGCAATCTCGTTCAAATATACGATGACCGTACTATCACGCTGGCCTGGTCCACCTTCATCAAGAGATGAGATGAGACTTTGTGGCAAGTAGTCCCTGTGAGGACGATACTCTTGACCATTTTCGTATCGAAGTAAATGTAGTGGCTCCGAATATGCCGGCGTCTTGTTGACCAGACCTGCCATGCGTCTTTGAATCATGAGTAAGCTAATATCTTCTTCCGCATCATGAAAAACCATTTCAGAGCTAGTGCGTAATTGCACTTTGACCAAATTGCCATCAGGGTCGGCTGTGATTGAGCGCTCGACTTGCGGACCGCCGGAATAGTAAACGAGATGACATTCTTCCTGATTCAATACATTGTCGGCGATAGCTACCCACGGACTTTCTGATAAAACAGTAACATCGGTTTTCCAGAATCCGCCTGCCAGATCGGGTTTAGGCAGTGAGGGCAATGCGAGCAAATTTTCTGGAGGGGCTAGTTCGGGATTTACCTGTGCCATTGGATTCTCGACGGGTAAATCGGTTTGCAGCAGCAAAGTGTTAATGGCATTCGCACGTTGCGGATTGGCAGGGCAGCCAACACCATGTCGAAGCCGGTGCATCAACAAGCCAAGGCTAACCATGTCGCCGCCTTCGGCTGCGTATTCCAGACATAAAGTGCCCAGGGCTAGCATCGACTGCTCCGGACTGCTTGACCAATGTATGGCCAGTGATCGAAGAGCAGGAGGGTATTTACTTTGCGCACTTCTCCACAAACATTCGTTTGCGTATTGCCAATCAGGCGTTTTGTCCGGCTTGCTTAATTCGTGAACTGCCAGTTGATAAAAAGCAGCGCTTTGGCCAAGGTCGGCCGCTTTCTGGATCAGTTGTAACCCCCGTTTTTTGTCTGCTGCTTCGATCAGACCGAACATGTGCAAGCTGCCTAAGTGAAAGGTAGCCTCAGGATGTAACGCTGCCGTAGCCGATGCCAGCAAGGGAACAGACTCTGCTATTTTGCCTGCTGCAAGCATTTCACGTGCCTGCTGCCACTGTCGATTCATGTTTGCATTGGCGAAGTCCATAAGCCGAATTGTCGCTCTGAAGAGGGCAATAACGCCAGCGGCCTCAGTTTGTGGGAAAATATCAGTTCGTTCCCGCAGGCCTATGTCGTATGAGCACTCCCGCTAACTCCTTGCCATCCGCCGAAGTGCAGACTGAACGCGGCCCATTGCGTTTCGTCACTGCCGCCAGTTTGTTCGATGGCCATGATGCCGCGATCAATATCATGCGCCGTCTGATTCAATCGCAGGGCGCTGAAGTCATTCAT
>JBOHYH010000262.1:0-31239 GCA_050737775.1 Arenimonas sp. | reverse complement strand
CACCATCACGCTGTCGTATACTTTTTTCATCAATGACAAAGCGACCGCGCTTGCAAAAGCGCCTAGCACATCACCGACCGCAAGGTCGGCGCCATAACTTTTAGAGAGACTGGGGAATTACCATGGCACATGCCCAACCCGATGCAAACGTGTATTACGTTCCGCACCATAGCCGGTGGCCTTTTATAGGTTCGATCGTGATGTTCACCATGATGGTGGGCGTAGCGAACTGGTTCAACGGAAGCGACTGGGGCTTTAATGTTTTCATGGTCGGCTTGCTCGGCATGTTGCTGACATTGGGCTTCTGGTTCGGTGACGTGATTTCCGAATCGATGCAAGGGCATTACAACGAGCAGGTGGATACCTCATTCCGCATGGGCATGATGTGGTTCATTTTTTCCGAAGTAATGTTCTTTGCCGCGTTCTTCGGTGCCCTGTTTTATGCGCGTAATCTTGCCTTGCCTTGGCTGTCGGGCGAAGGTGACGGCGCACTGACCAATAACTACCTCTGGCACGGCTTCAGTGCCGGCTGGCCGACCAATGGTCCGGCCGATATCGGCGGCGAGTTTGAAACCATTCCGGCCTGGGGGTTGCCACTGGTGAATACGTTGATCCTGCTGAGCTCGGGCGTGACGATCACGATGGCTCACCATGCCCTGAAACAAAATGCCCGGAAGGCATTGCTGATCTGGCTGGGCCTTACCGTTGCCCTGGGTAGCCTGTTCCTGTTCTATCAGGCTGAAGAATATATTCATGCCTACCACGAGTTGAATCTGACCTTGGGTTCGGGCATTTACGGCTCCACCTTCTTCATGTTGACTGGCTTCCACGGTATGCACGTGGCACTCGGCACCATCATGCTGGCCGTGATGTGGTTGCGTTGTGCGAAAGGGCATTTCAGCAAAGATCATCATTTCGCCTTTGAAGCGGTTGCCTGGTACTGGCACTTCGTGGATGTGGTGTGGCTGGGTCTGTTCCTGTTCGTTTACGTGCTGTAATCGAATTCATGTTCAAATAAAAAAGCCGGCACTGCCGGCTTTTTTATTGTCCGATGGTTTATCTTGATACCATTCCCTGCATGGTATCGGACAACTTCCCATGAGCTTCGACCTCTACTTGCAGGTATTCGAAAATGGCCGTGCCGTAGGTGTTGCGCCGGAAATCATTCGGGCCACATTCGGGCAATACCTGATCGAGGTCGAAGAAGATTTCTGGCAGGTACAGTATGACGTCGATGAATCCAGTGATCTGTTTTTACAGCCAGCACCCGGCGATGCCACTTTGATTCACTCCCTATCGATTCATCGGCCTTGCAGGGATATACGGCTTTGGGAGGCAGTTTGGCGATTGCTCAAAATGTCGGGCAGCATATTTTATTTTCCGGGCTGCAACGCCCCATTGGCGCGTGATCCGATGGCATCGTTGGCTATGCCATCGGAGATGCGTAAATCACTCGGTGATCCGGTCATCGTGCATAGTGCACAGGAAATCTTTGAATCGTTCGAGAGTCTTTGATCACAGCATGAAGCGGGTGACTCAGCCCTGGTGGATGCCGTGCGGTTTGATCACGCCGGTATAGATGCCCAGAATAACCAGCAGAATCAGGCCAACCGATAAGCCAATGCGCCAGCTCAGCGATTTTACGGTGCGGTCGCTTTTACCCTTGTCGACCATCATGTAATACAGGCCGGCACCCAGGTTATATAAAATCACTATCAACACGCCAATAATGAGCAGTTTTCCCACGGTCACCACCTCGGATAAGCGATAATTGCATTATCCGCTTTCAATGAGAGAAAAGGGTGAATAAACGCTGGCTTTACTATCTGTTTTCGCTACTTTTGTGCCTGGCGTTTTTCTCGCTTGGACGCTGGCAATTGTCACGTGCAGAATGGAAACAACAGCGGCTCGATAAGGTCGCATTAATCCTGAAAGAAAAAAAGCCTGAACCCTTATCGCAACTCTCGAAAGAAAATAAAACCGACCTGGCCTGGAGTGCAGGGCGAGGACATTTTTTAACAACGCCTGCCCTGTTTCACGATAACCAAAGGCTGGGTGATAAAGTGGGCGTCAACGTCTATCGCATATTTCAACCAGACGGCGGCAAGGCGCTCTTGGTGAATCTTGGCTGGTTGCCGGTACCGGGCAATCGCCGCATGCCTGAGCTTGAAAAAATATCGGGCTCCTATCAATTAAGCGGTTTGTTGGCGGCACCGCCTTCACCGGGGATTGCTCTTGGTCCGGCGTATCAAAAAACCAGCGGACACTATTGGTTGCTGACACGCATGCCGCTGGATGAACTCGCTACAGATTTGAAAACACCCTTGGCGACGCGCGTGTTGCGTTTGAATCCGGATTTGCCAATGGGGTATGCGCGCGATCTGGACGTCTTGCCCAATACCTTGCCGCCGGAAAAACACAAAGGCTATGCCGTGCAATGGTTTGGTCTGTGTCTGGCCACCATTGTAATTACGTTCGTACTTGGTTTTCGTCGAAAGAATACACTCACGCAGAAAATGACCCAAGAGAATAAAAATGACTGATATCGCACGTCCTTCACAATGGAAATCGCGTTTGATACTACTGTTAATTGTGGCGATGTTTTTCTCCTCGTTTTTTGTCGCCTGGGGTTTGCGGTTTGCCGGATGGACTCCGAAGGGATCGAAAAATCTCGGTGAACTGATCCAGCCGCCCATTGATTTGACGGCAAGTAGTTTCCGGCATGCCGATGGAAAACCTTATGCATGGGAACCGGAAAAACATTTCTGGCGTGTCGTGATTGTGACCGCGCCCGATTGCACGACTGCCTGCACGGCCATGACTGACACTTTGTTTCGCGTCTGGGAAACCCAGGGGCGGCAGGCCGAACGGGTTGATGTTCTCTGGTTTGGCGAATTGCCGAAAGACGCCCGCACATTCCGGAAATTATTTGCCATGCAGGCATCGCCTGAGTTGATCGCCGCATTGCCGCAAAAAGCGACAGCCACGGCATTGCCGGTTTACATCATGGATAACAGAGGCAATGTCGTGATGCAGTATCGCCCGGGCTTCAATCCGTCGGATCTTCGGAAAGACTTGGCCCGATTACTGAAATAACACGGCCTTATCCCGTAAAATAAGCGTATGAACCCTCCCTTCCGTCATTTTCATCGTCTTGCCTGGGCTGCTGTTGCCTTGGCATTTTGTGTCATCGTGTTCGGTGGATTTGTACGTTTGTCCAACGCCGGTTTGAGTTGTCCGGATTGGCCGACTTGCTATGGCAAAGCGGCATGGCCAACACAGGCGCATGAAATTGCCAATGCGAATGAGAATTTCGAGCGCGCCGTTGAAGTCAGTAAAGCCTGGCGCGAACAGTTTCATCGTCATTTGGCTGGTGGTCTGGGTGTGCTGGTATTGATACTGAGTTTGCTGGCAGCGCGTCGTCGCCGTTTTGGTGTGGGCAGTATTTTACTGGCGTCGACTTTGGTAGCGTTCTCGATTCCTTTCTATACCGGCTTGAATCTGCAAAAGCCGTTTGAATTTTTCCTGGCGGCCGATCACGACATATCGATTATGTTGGTGCTGGCGGGCGAATTGATTTTGTTGCTGCAGGTCATACGCTGGTCGAATGCCGATGCGGCAAGATTGAGTGCGGGCATTTTAATGGTCATCATTTTTCAGGCCATGCTCGGTATGTGGACGGTGATCTGGTTAGTGAAACCGATCATTGTGATGTCGCATTTGCTGGGCGGCTTGCTGACGTTTTCGATGCTGACCTGGCTGGCATGGCGCTGCACACCGGATCGACAACTGGTGCAGGGAGTCGCACCGAAATTACGGGTACTGCTATGGGTTGGCCTGGTTCTGCTCACTATCCAGATAGCCTTAGGTGGCTGGACCAGTGCGAACTATGCCGCGCTTGCCTGTGGCAGCGATTTTCCCACTTGCCAGGGCCAGTGGTGGCCCGAACATGATTTCAAGGAAGCTTTCGTGATGTGGCGCGGTATTGGTGTTGATTACGAAGGTGGCGTGCTTGATGGTACTGCGCGTGTGGCGATTCAACTGGCGCACCGCATGATGGCGGTATTGGTTTTCGGACATTTATTATTCGTCGGTATTCGCATGATCATGACCCATGGCCTGCGCTACTGGGGTGTGGTGCTGACAATTTTGCTTTTTGGCCAAGTTGCGCTGGGTATCGGCAATGTTGTGATGAGTCTGCCGCTCTGGACGGCCGTTGCACATAACGCAGGTGCGGCCGCATTGCTGTTTGTTATTGTTGGATTGCTCGCACGTTTGCGCGCGCCAGACTGATGGCGAAGTAGATGCGCATTCCGTTCGCTGATTATTTTGAACTGACCAAGCCACGTGTCGTGGCCTTGATCGTGTTTACCGCCGTGATTGGCATGTTTCTGGCGGTGCCCGGAATCCCACCGTGGAAGGCACTCGTATTCGGTAATCTGGGAATCTGGCTAGCGGCGTCGTCTGCCGCCGCGATCAATCATCTGCTGGATCGCCGCATCGATGAAAAAATGGCGAGAACTTCGCATCGGCCATTGCCCAGCGGCAGTTTGACGGGCCGTCAGGTATTGATATTTGCACTCACGCTCGGTGCCATGTCGATGTTGCTCTTGTGTGTATTCGTCAATTGGCTGACGGCAGTGCTGACGTTTTTTTCACTGATTGGCTACGCCGTTATCTACACGGTGTATCTGAAGCATGCGACGCCGCAAAATATCGTGATAGGCGGCGCTGCCGGGGCCGCACCGCCCGTATTGGGCTGGGCTGCCGTTACCGGTGAAGTTCATGCCTATGCATTATTGCTGTTTCTGATTATTTTCGTTTGGACACCACCGCATTTCTGGGCGCTGGCGATTTTCCGCCGTGAAGATTATGCGCGGGCCATGGTGCCGATGTTGCCGGTAACCCATGGCGTGGAATACACCCGTTGGCAGATTTTGTTTTATACGATTCTGCTGGTGCTGGTCACTTTGCTGCCGTATTTTTCCGGCATGAGTGGCCTGTTTTATCTCGGCGGTGTATTGGTGCTGGATGCGGTATTTTTGTATTACGCGATTCGTCTGATGAATCCTCCGAATGAAGCCTATGCGATGAAAGTATTCGGCTATTCGATCTGGTATTTGATGGTCCTGTTTGCCTTCCTGCTGATCGATCACTGGATCATGCCGTCTGCGCTGTAGGGGCGCAGCAAGCAGGCGCCCCTGCGTTGAAAATCATAACATAAAGCTAACATTCTGATCCCGATGACGCAGGCGCTTTGACGGTTTGCCCTATATACGGTATCGTCCATTGATTGAACTGTTAGGAAATAGGCGTTTATGACTCGCAAAGTGAAAGGTATTACCCGTCAGGAAGTGGTTGAAAAAAGTGCTGCCGGCTGGATGATGCGTATTCAGCGCCAAAAGGTGCTGACCCAGGAATATTTTGCCGACGGTACTTACGGCTCGAAAAACAAGGCACGCATCGCAGCCGAGGCGCGTTATCAAGAGCTGGCAAAAAAGCTGCCGCCGCCAAGTATTGCTGGTAAAGGTGTTCGCAATACCTCCGGCAAAGTCGGTGTGCGATTGTCGGTCGCCAAGGGAAGATTGCCGGACTCGGATAGCCTGCAATCCTATGTTGCCTTCTGGCGTGAAGATGGCAAGGATGTGACGGTTCAATTTGGCTGCCTGAAATACGGCAAACGCGGCGCCTTCCTGCGGGCCGGTATTGCCAGACAAAAACGGATTTCTGATCGCGATCAGATTGAAAAAGAGCTCAAGCGTGCCAAATAACTCAATAAAAACCCCGCCAAAGCGGGGTTTTTATTATCAGAATCAAACCTCTTGATTCTGCTGTTTATTTTTCCAGCAAATACTTCTGCCAGAACAGCATGCTGGCGGCACCGAAGTAATCGTTATTGGCTTTCTTTGCAAAGCCATGGCCTTCGTCCTTGTACATCAGATACCAGACATCGCCGCCGTTACCACGAACGGCTTTGACGATTTGTTCGGCTTCGGTGTAAGGCACGCGTGGATCATTGAAACCCTGTGCAACAAAAAGCGGACTGCTGATTTTTTTTGCATTATTCAACGGCGCGATTTTTTCGTGGAAGGCGCGCATTTCCGGTTCGCGTTCATCGCCGTATTCGGCACGGCGCAAATCACGACGATAGCTTTCGGTATTGGTCAGAAAAGTCGTGAAGTTGGAAATACCGACTACGTCGATACCGGCACGAATGCGATTGTTGTAATCAACCATGCTGGCAAGCACCATATAACCACCGTAGCTGCCGCCGGAAACACCGACGCGATCCTTGTTCAAGCCAGGCTGGGTCGCAATCCAGTCCAATAAGGAGCCAATGTCCTTGACCGAATCTTTGCGTTTCAAACCATTGTCGAGCTGCAGATAGTTTTTGCCGTAGCCGGAAGAACCGCGGACATTCGGTACCAGTACGGCAACCTTCATTTCACGCAGCATGTATTGAATGCTGGGGCTGAAAGTCGGAAATGCCTGGGCTTCCGGGCCGCCGTGAATATTGATGATGACCGGGAACGGGCCGGTACCTTCTGGCTTGTATAAAAACGCAGGAATTTCCTTGCCGTCAAAACTCTTGTAGCGAATCAATGTTGGCGCGATAAAAGTGTTGGAATCCAGTCCGCCGACTTCACTTTGCGACCAGCGTGTCAGTTGTGCCGTTTTCAGATCGATCACATAAACATCGCTTGGCGAGGTTGCCGTGTTGATGCTGAGCGCGAGCTGCTGGCCATTGGGCGAGAACTGGAAGCCTCCGACAACGCCGATCGGAAGCTTCGGTAATTTACGTGCCTTGTAAGTATTCGTATCGAGAACACGCAAGGTTGAAATACCGTCTTCGTTGGTAACGAAAGCAATATGTTTGCCATCATCGCTTTGGGCAAAGCCCTCGACATCCCATGGAATGTCCTTGCTGATGACGCGTACTTTCATTGTTTTCAAATCATGAAAACGCAGATGCTGGAATTCCGATTCTTCATCGGAAACAAAGAACGCGCCTTTGCCGTTGCGGGCGTATTCAAAGCTGCCGAAGGCCGCTTTGCCGCCATCGACCGGGAACAGGGTCAGTTTTCCGGTGGTCAAATCCACTTCGCCCGGACGCGAGTCATTGGCAGAAATGTATTGGCTGACCAATAGTTTTTTGCCATCTCCCGAGAAATCCGAAGCGCCCCAGGAGCCGCCTTCCTTCACGACCAGTTTGGCTTCGCCATTCAAACCACGCACCCAGATATCGGTATCCTTGCCGTTGCGCACAGTGCTGCTGTACGCCATCTGGCTGCCGTCTTGCGACCAAAGGCCGCCCTGGTTACGCGACTTGCCATCGGTCAGCATGCGGACCTGCCGCGATTGCAAATCATAGTAATGCAGTTGATAAAATTCGTTGCCACCGATGTCCTTGCTAAACAGGAAACCCTTGCCTGCTTTTGCCGGCTGAATCGAGGCGCCGCCAACGGGCTCACGATAGAACGTCAGTTGTTCGCGCATCCCCATGGGTTTAGTCACGCGATGTATTTGTGCGGTATCGCCGAAGCGCGTGCTGATCAACATGCTGCTGTTATCCAGCCAACCCTGGAAACTGGCGCCACGCGTGTTTTGATATTGATTCAAACGATCCAGCAGTTCAGTGGGTATGGCGGGAAGGTTTTCACTGACGCGATTACCGCTTTCGATGCGTTCGGTTTTTTTTGATTCCGCTGAAGCGGAAAACGTGAGTGAACTGAGTAGGGCGAGAGCAAGCAGGGTAGTTCGCATAAGTCCTCCGGGGTAGGCCAATAGACTAGCGAATTTTCAAAATCTTTGCGTGATTTACGTAGGGGCCGCGTAGGAGCGGTGTAAGCCGCGAATAACCCTCGTCGCAGCTCATTCGCGGCTTACACCGCTCCTACGCCGCTCCCACAAATGGTTAGCGCATTCTTGCCGTAAGCAGCTCACGCAGTTCGTTATTCTCTTCCACACTGCGGCCGCTCTTGGCATTCAATTCCTCGATGCGTTGCATGCGGGTTTGTTTGTCGAGCTGTTGCAGTGCGTCATTAAACTCGGCCTGCCAATGCTCGGGTTCGCCGGGGAATTCCTGAGCCGCGAGTTTTTGCAGTGAGGCCTGTTCTTCACGCCCCTCAAAACTTTCAATGATCAAACCGGTATTGATATCGGGGCGCTCGCGAATCAGCGCAATCAGTTCGCACAATAAAGGAATGCCAGGCTGCCGTAGAATCGCGAACAAATGCGGCGGTTCAATATGCAAAGCCAATGATGGTTGTTGCAATAACAAAGTAATGGCAGCGCGTACCAAGCTCAGTTTCGGCGGCGGTGCGGTATTGCGGCGTGGTGCGTTAGTCAGAATAGGCGTGTCGGGAAGCGCACTATTGGTTCTCAGTCCGGTCATTTCGCCGAGACGTTGTTGCATCAAATCTCGAAACGCGCCGTCAGGAATGACAGCCAGCATAGGTTTTGCACGTTCGGCCAATCGCGATTTACCTTCCATATTGCTCAAGTTCACGTCTTTGGATAATTCATCAAAGAAGAACTGCGACAATGGCGTTGCTTGTTGCAAGCGCAAATCAAAACCCTCGGCGCCTTCCTGTCGAACAATGCTGTCGGGATCTTCGCCATCGGGCAAGAATAAGAAATAAGCCTGACGACCATCTTTCATGCGCGGCAAAATCGACTCGACGGCTTTCCAGGCGGCACCACGACCGGCACGATCACCATCAAAACAAAAATATACATCGGCGGCGTTACGGAATAAAAGTTCTGCATGGTCCGGCGTGGTCGCCGTGCCCAGAGTCGCCACCGCTTGCGTCACGCCGAATTGAAACAAGGCGACCACATCCATATAACCTTCGACCACAATCAGGCGAGGAATTTTTGCATTCGCCTGTCGTACCTGCCACAAACCGTAAAGTTCACGGCCTTTGTGAAACAACACGGTTTCCGGCGAGTTCAGATATTTCGGGCCATCTTCCTTTTCAAGTACGCGACCACCGAAAGCAATTACGCGACCACGCCTGTCGTGAATCGGGAACATCACGCGGTCACGGAATTTATCGTAAATACGACCGCTGTCGTTTTTCGAAAATAGGCCGACTTTTTCCAGCAGTTTCATGCGGCGCTCATCGGTGCCGAGTGCATCCTTCAATGCATTGAAACCGTCGGGCGCATAACCAATGGCAAAACGTGTGCGATTGTCGGCATCGACGCCGCGTTTATCCAGATACGATTGTGCCGCAGAATTTTGCGCGAGTTGTTTCTGGAAAAATTGCGTGGCCGCTTCCAGCGCCGCATACAAATCTTTCGACTCGCCGGATTCGTTTCGCGAACGCGTGTCTTTTGGGATTTCCATGCCGGCCCGCTTGGCAAGCTCTTCGACCGCATCCATGAATTCCAAGCGGTCGTAATTCATCAGGAAGGCGATGGCAGTGCCGTGCGCGCCGCAACCAAAGCAATGGTAGAACTGCTTGGTCGGGCTGACGGTAAAACTGGGCGAGCGTTCATCATGAAACGGGCAGCGCGCGGAATATTCACGACCCTGGCGCTTTATAGGGATGCGCGAACCAATCAGCTCGACCACATCGGTGCGGGCTAGCAGGTCGTCAATAAACGCATCGGGAATTCGGGCCATCCGCATAGTTTGCCACGGCGACCTGCTTTTACGGCCATCTGCATTCGCAAGGCCTTGGGAAACGGCCGTTTTGCCCCGATAATAGACCCATGAACGACACACCTGAACAACGCGGTTTTGTATTCCCCGGCACGCTTGAAATCACCGTCATGGGCGCGGCCGATGTCGGTCTGGATGCACTGCTGGTACATACCCTCGAATCCCTGGGCTTGCTCTGGCATCCGGAAAGCCTGCGCTCGAAACCTTCGACCAAAGGCAACTATATTGCGGTCACGGTCGGCTTTCATGCCGATAGCCGCGAGCAATACGATGCCGCCCACGAAGCATTGCGGGCTTTGCCGGAAGTTAAGTGGACGCTGTAAAAGCATCTTCCCCCTGGGTCATTCGAGATTTGGGGCGCCAGGGTTTTTTGCGAGTATGGCCCGCCATGGAGCGCTTCACCGATACCCGTAGCGATGACAGTGTTGACGAGCTTTGGCTGGTCGAGCACGACCCGGTGTTTACGCTGGGGCAGGCCGGCAAGCCTGAGCATGTGTTGGCGCCGGGCGATATTCCAGTCATCCAGACCAATCGTGGTGGTCAAGTCACGTATCACGGCCCCGGCCAGATCGTGGCGTATCCCCTGGTGGATTTGCGACGTGTCGGGATTGGTGTGCGCGAGTTTGTTTGCCGGATCGAGCAGGCCATGATCGATACCATGGCGGTCTGGAATATCGAAGCGCTGCGCAAGGAAGGCGCTCCGGGTGTTTATGTGAAAGGCGAAAAAATCGGTGCCCTGGGACTTCGGGTACGGCGTGGCTGTAGCTTTCACGGTTTGGCGTTCAATATCGATATGGATCTGGAACCGTTTGCCCGCATCAATCCCTGCGGTTATGCAGGCCTGCAAGTCACCTCGATGATAAACTGCGGAGGTCCGGGTGATCTGGCGGCCGTCAAAGCCGAGCTGGTCAAGCAGATGGCGAAGCAACTGAATTTATCGCCGGTGTTTACCAATGAATTGCCCGATCTTTCTTTTTCCGATATTCAATTGGCCTGAACATGTCCGACGCAAAATCCATTCCGCTGACGGTAATCCATTCACTGCAAGAAGGCGTCAAGCAAGTCGGCGAAAGTAAAATCGCCCGTAGTCCGGTGAAATTTGAAACGGCACCGGTATTACGAAAACCCAGCTGGATTCGCGTTCGCATTCCGTCCGGCAACGCTGTCGAAAAACTGAAATCGAAATTACGCGATAACCGTCTGGTCACGGTTTGTGAAGACGCGAGTTGCCCGAACATCCACGAATGCTTCAGCCACGGCACGGCGACTTTCATGATTCTGGGTGCGATCTGCACGCGGCGTTGTTCGTTCTGTGATGTGGCGCATGGTCGTCCGAAACCGCCGGATGCTGGCGAACCAATGAATCTTGCTCGCACCGTGGCCGACATGGGCATGCGCTATGTCGTGATTACTTCGGTGGATCGCGACGATCTTCGTGATGGTGGCGCGCAACATTTTGTCGATTGCATTCGTGAAACCCGCGCGCTGAGCCCGAACATCAAGATTGAAATTCTGACTCCGGATTTCCGCGGTAAAGGCCGCATGGAACGCGCGCTGGAAATTCTGGCTACAAATCCACCCGACGTGTTCAATCACAATCTTGAAACCGTGGTCGAGCTTTATCCCAATGTTCGTCCGGGTGCCGATTACCAGTGGTCGCTCGACCTGCTAAAAAAATTCAAGGCCCAGCATCCTGATGTACCGACCAAATCCGGCATTATGTTAGGACTAGGTGAAGAAAAAGAGCAGGTGCTCGGCGCGATGCGTGATTTACGTGCGCATGACGTTGACATGATTACCATTGGCCAATATCTGCAACCGACGCCTCATCACCATCCTGTCATGCGTTACTGGACGCCGGAAGAGTTCAAGGAATTTGAAGTGTTGGGCATGGAAATGGGTTTCACGCATGTGGCATCAGGCCCGATGGTACGCTCGTCCTACCACGCCGACCGTATGGCGGCTGATGCCGGTTTTGTGGAACCTTCCGTCTAGGTTCAGGCTCAGACTATAACCATTGGCACAGGCAGCCTGCTCCAAAGCGGCGCATGCTTAAACCGTTCATAGCTGCGAGAAAATCCATGTTGAAACACAAATTGATAGCCTTAACCGCCCTGATTCCGCTGACGTTGGCTATCGGCGCGGCACCTGGCAGCAAAACCGGCAAGCCGGTCTCGCTGGATGCGGGCATGCATCCGACTGCGGATCAGGCGATTGCCGCCACTTTCGTTTACGGTGTTTTTTCCGATAGTGATCTGGCCTACAGGCCGCGTGCATTGAACGATGAATTGTCGGCCGATATCTATCGCCGCTACATCGACATGCTCGACAGCGAAAAAATGTATTTCACCGCCGCCGACATGAAAAATTTCGAAGTCTATAAAACGACGCTCGATGACGCCATCAAGACGCGTCAGCTTGAACCGGCTTTCAATATTTTTGATACCTATCAGGAACGTGTAGCGCAACGTATCGCATTTGCCCGGAGTTTGTTGAAGCAACCTTTCGATTTCAGCAGCCAGGAAACCTGGGCATATGATCGCAAAGATGCGGCCTGGGCTGCCGACACAAAGGCGTTGAACGACCTGTGGCGCAAATCGGTCAAGAACGATGCGCTGCGTTTGAAACTCGCGGGTCGTTCGCCGGAAGAAATCAGCAAGACACTCGACAAGCGTTATGCGCAAGTGACCGAACGCAGTTCGGAATTGCGTGGCGATGATGCCTTCGAATTTTTCATGAATGCCTATACGCTATCGATTGATCCGCACAGCAGCTACATGAGTCCGAAGTCGCACGAAAATTTCATGATGCAAATGCGTTTGTCGCTGCAAGGTATCGGTGCAGTACTGCAACGCCAGGATGAATATGTCGTCATTCGCACGATTGTGGCGGGATCACCGGCAGCTTTATCGGGCAAGGTAAAAGTGGGTGATCGCATTGTGTCGGTGGGTCAGGGCGACAAGGAACCGATGATTGATGTGGTGGGCTGGCGCATTGACGATGTGGTGCAAAAAATTCGTGGCGATAAAGGCACCAAGGTGCGTCTGGATATTATTCCCGGCGATCAAGGTGTTGATGCGAAACACGTAATGGTCACCTTGGTGCGTGACACCATCAAGTTGGAAGATCAGGCTGCCAGCAAGCGCATTATCGATGTTCAAGGCAAACGCATTGGCGTGATCGAACTGCCGGCTTTCTATGCCGACTTCGAAGCCATGCAGCGCCGCGACCCGAATCCGCGTTCGGCAACGACGGACGTTGCAAAACTACTGAATGAACTGAAAGCGGAAAAAGTCGATGGCGTGGTGGTCGACCTGCGTGAAAATGGCGGCGGCTCGTTGGACGAGGCGGTCGATCTGACCGGTTTGTTTATTGATCGCGGCCCAGTTGTGCAAGTGCGTCAATCCGGTGGTTACACCCAAGTGCGTAGCGATGAAGATCGCGGCGTATTGTGGAATGGCCCCTTGGCAGTCTTGGTGAATCGCTCGTCGGCTTCCGCTTCTGAAATCTTCGCTGCGGCAATTCAGGATTACGGCCGCGGTTTGATTATCGGCGAACCGACTTTCGGCAAGGGCACGGTGCAGGGCTTGTTGCCTTTGCCACCGGAACGCGGTGCCGAGGGTGGTAAATACGGTACGGCAAAAATTACTTCGCAGCAGTTCTTCCGTATCGATGGCGGCACCACGCAAAACGCTGCCGTTACTCCGGACCTCGAATTTCCCGTGACGGCTGACGCCACCGAATTCGGTGAAAGCACCTATGACAATGCGCTACCGTTTACGCGTATTGCTGCGGCGAAATTTACCAGTGTCGGTAATTTCAAACCGATCGTTACCCAGTTGCTGGCACAGCACCAGGCACGCATCAACAATGATCGCGAGTTCCAGTGGTGGAGTGAAGACGTTGCCGAGTTCCGTGCCGAGCGAGACAAGAAATCATTGTCCCTGAACGAAACCGTGCGTAGTACCGAACGTGATCGTATTGAAGCAAAACGCAAGACTCGCGATGCAGAACGCAAAGCGCTGGGTCTGGCCGATGCCGGTCCGCAAAACAACGATGATGGCTTGCAGGCAAACGAACGCGACGTAAAAGTACAGGTCGCCGAAGAAGAAGCCGCAAAAAATCGTCCGGATCCCTTGATGCGGGAATCAGCTGCCATTTTGGCCGATACGATTTCGCTCCTGAAATCCAGCCCGGTTCTTACCACGCAAGTGTTGGTGACCAAGAACGATAAAATCTGGGCGAATTGATGTAGCCCGGGTCATGGCTTAACCTGACCCGGGAACCTCAACCGTAGAAGCGAGCTCTGCTCGCGAAAACGCTTGCCACAATCTGCATTCGCGAGCAGAGCTCGCTCCTACACTTGAAATTTACAACAAGATTCGGATAGCCAAGCGCATCGCGCTTGGCTAATCTGGGGCCATGAATAAAACCTCATTGCCAGCACAGGTTATCCAGGCCCATGCATTGCTTGAACAGGCGCCCTATGCCTTGACGCAATTGGCCAAAACGGTGGGTTGGAGCCCCGCCTATCTGCAAAAACAATTTGTGCAGGCTTATGGTTTGACGCCGGCGGAGTTTGTTTCCCAGCAAAAATTCAAGAATTTCAAAAGCGAGTTGCGAAAAAGCGGCGATGTCACGCGCGCGCTTTATGAAGCCGGTTTCGGCTCGCCGAGCCGCGTGTACGAACAGGGTGCTGTCAAGTTGGGCATGTCGCCACTGGCATATCAACGTGGCGGTGCCGGGCTGGAAATTCGCTACACGATTCTCGAAACACGATTGGGAAAAACACTGATTGCGGCAACCGAGCGCGGCATCTGCGCGATTGCATTGGCCGGCAGTGAAAGCAAGCTGGAAAAAGAATTGCGCGATGAGTTTCCGGCCGCCGAATTAAGGCGTGTCGATGCCGGTCGTGACGAGTTTATCGCTCCGAAAGTCACGACGGTGGTCGATTATCTTGCAGGAAAGAAAAACAGCGTATCTTTGGAGTTAATGGGCACCGCATTTCAGCAACGGGTTTGGCAGGCCTTGATGAAAATTCCGTCTGGCCAAACCCTGAGCTATGCGCAACTGGCAGAGCAATTGCGGATGCCTAAAGCGGCACGCGCCGTTGCCAGTGCTTGCGCCAAAAACAAATGTGCGGTCGTGGTTCCTTGTCATCGCATTATTCGAGGTGATGGATCACTTGGCGGTTATCGCTGGGGTTTGCCGCTCAAGGAAAAAATTCTTGCCGGTGAAATGGCTGTAAAATAAATTCATGACATCAAACAAATCCGTCGGCCCAGGCAAAGCGGCCATCACTGCTGCCTTGCTTGCAGTCTATGTATTGTGGGGCTCCACTTACTACGGCATCAAGATAGCACTGCAAAACTATCCGCCATTTTTACTGACGTCGATCCGGATGTTGATTGCGGGGGCCTTGATGTTTGCGGTATTGCGAATGCGCGGCGAAGCTGCACCGACACGCAAGCAATGGCGTGCAATTTTTGTACTGGCAATCCTGCTGACAGTGCTTTCCAATGCACTGGTGAATCTGGCCGAAGAAACCGTGTCGACCGGACTTGTCGCGATTGGCGTGGCAGCCATGCCTTTATGGGCCGGATTGTTTTCCGCCATGCGTGGTGAACATCCGAGTGCGCGCGAATGGTTTGGCATCGCGATTGGTTTTGCCGGTGTGCTGTGGTTGAACATCGGCACCGAAATGAATGCAGGGTGGTCGGGTTTGCTCGCAGTATTGATCGCACCGATTTCCTGGGCCTATGGTTCGATCTGGTCGCGGCAACAGGATTTGCCCGCACCCTTCATGTCGGCGGCATCCCAGATGCTGTTGGGCAGCGTATTCGCCTGCATCGTCGGTTTGTTGCTCGGCGAGCGCATTACGGCATTGCCCGAACTCATACCGACCATGGCGATGTTGTATCTCGTCGTTGCCGGATCGATATTCGGATTCACGGCTTACATCTGGTTGCTACATCATGTGCGACCGGCACTCGCCACCAGCTATGCGTATGTGAATCCGGTCATCGCGGTGGCAATTGGTGCGTTGTTGCTGGATGAGAAATTCAATAGCAGCGCGATTGGCGCGATGTTGCTGATTCTATTTGGCGTCGTTTTAATGACGGTCAAGAAAAAATAGATCAAGAAATACCGAGAGTGTAGCCCGGGTCATGGCTCCACCTGACCCGGGTTCTCAAAGATAATTCAGTTGTTCAATAACAATCCATGATCAAAAAAACAACAATATGATTATCGGAAAAGTTTCAAGCGGTGTTTGTATTTAATGGCAGCATTCACCCGGGTCAGGTGGAGCCATGACCCGGGCTACGACTTTGTGGGAGTCGGGTTGCCAGCGATTAAAACTCAAAGCATTACTGGGGCCCCAAAGGCACAATATTAAATGCCAACATCAGCACAGCATTCAATACTTGATATTCAACCGCCCCGCAAAGCCGCCGTCACCGGCATGCGTGCAGCACGTATCGCCGGAAACAGACCGCCGATAAAACCAATGAACAAGGCGATGATCAAACCGGTAAACACCAGGCCCGGCGTGACGGCGAATTTAAAGGCCACCTGAGTAAATCCGCTGCCCAGTGTGGATACCGAGTAACCATTGAATGCGATGTAGGCGATGAGTGAGCCTACTAAACCGCCAGCAAATGCCAAGATCAAAGCTTCCGACATAACCGACGCAACGACCGGCATTGCACCGAAGCCGAGTGCACGCAAGGTGCCGATTTCCTGTGTGCGCGCCGATACCGCCGAGTACATGGTAGTCAAGGCGCCGGATATGGCGCCAATGCCCATGATCAAACCGACGATGCCGGCGAGTACGCCAATCACGGCCGTCAGGTTGGAAGATTGGCCGCTGTAAAAATCGTATTCGGTTTTTACTTCGACATTCAGTTGGGGATCTTCGAGCAAACGTGCCTGCATGGAAGCAAGCGAATCGACATTTTTCAGGCTGACCAAAATCGACGACACACCTGAGCGCGCAAAAGCACTCTGTGCTGTTTCGGCATCGGTCCATAGCTCTGATTCATGGGCGTCGCCGTTGGTGCTGAATATGCCGACGATGTCCCAGGTCTGACCCCGAAAACGCAGGGTGGAACCACTTCGTAAACCATCGAATTGTTTGCTGGCGGCTTGGCCAACGATGATTTCGCGAAGGCCGGGACGAAACTTGCGGCCATCGACAATCTTCAATTCCGGGCGTAATTCAAATCCATTGGGTTCAACGCCGCGCAAAGTCACATTGGCGCCGGTTTTTTGTCCGAAGCGCGGTACTTCGGTAATCACGATCAGTTCACCCGAGGCTAGCGGCAAGCCATCCTTTCCGCGAGCAATTGCAGGGTCCTGCTTGATCACGGTGATGCTGGGGCGATCAAGAAAACTCGACAACTCACCATTCGAGCCGCCGCGCGTGATGACCATGCGATCCGCTCTTCCGGTCGAGCCGAGTGTTTTGCCGAGCCCCTGCGACATCGATAGCAAGGCAACCAACACGCCGACAACACCGGCAATGCCCACTACGATCACCAAAGAGGCACCGAGTCGCTGCGGAATGCTTTGCAGATTCATCACGACGATTTCGCGAATTTGCGTCAGTGTACTCATCCTATCTGCCCGCCAATGCATCGACGATCTTGATGCGTAATGCCCGCAAAGCCGGTGGCACGCCTATCAAAAGCGATAGAACGACCACACTGATGCCAGCAATTATCCAGACCCGCGAATCCGTGGTAATCGGAAATTCCGGTGGCAAAGTGGTGGTCAGAAAACTGGCCGACAACATGCCAGTCAAGGCGCCGATAAAACACAGCAGGAAAGCTTCCGCCAACACCAGCAACATTACGGTACGGTCCTTGAAGCCCAATACTTTCAGGATGGCCAATTCCGGAATCCGTTCGCGCACCGCCTGCGACATGCTGACGCCAGTCAAAAACAGGATCGAGAAAAATACCGCGCTGGTAATCAAGTTGACGATCAAGCCGATGTCACCCAATTGCCGGGCAAAGCCGAGTTGAAATTCCTGTTCGCTCTGGGTCTTGGTTTCGTCCGAGGAGTTCTCGAATTTTTCATCGATCAAAGCGGCAATTTTTTCTGATTGATTCGGATCATTCATGCGAACCACGAAGACGCCCGCCAAACCTTTTGCACGCGGATTTCGCGCCTCATCAAACTGGCCGTAATTCAGATACATCAGGCTGGTACGTTTCTTCCATTCGCTGTCGCGACCATCGAAAATTCCGACGATTCGCCATTCCCAAGTACGGCTGCCATCAGCCTTGGTCCAGATAAAGGAATTCAAGGGAACCGTGTCGCCGATTTTCCAGCTGTATTTCTCGGCCAGTAATTTCCCCACGATGGCGCCATCCTGGGTGGAAATAAAATTGCGTTTGGCATCTTCCGGCATCGTCCATTCCGGATACGTGTCGAACAGGCGTTGCGGATTGACGGCGAATTGCGGAAAAAAACTGCCGCCTTCCTGATACTGGCCGCCGAAAAATTGCGAATGCGATACCCGCTCAACGCCGGGCACGGCTTCGATCTGCGGCATCATGCGAATCGGTAGCGGCTGTGTAAAACTGGTCTTGGCCTGCGTGATCATCCGGTTGGCACCGAGAAAATCCGCGCCGCCGGAAAAAAGCGAATTCACGGCCTGCAACAAACCCAGCAAGACGAATGCCGACCATAACGAAAGCAGGGTCAGCAGCGTCCGTAGTTTCTTGCGAAACAGGCCTGCCCAGATCAGACCAAAATATTTCATGGCTTAATGCGCCGCTTCATTGACGAGTGTGCCCTTGTCCAGGTGCACGGTGCGCTTGGCATATTCGGCGGCCTTCGGATCATGCGTCACCATCACTATGGTCTTGCCGAATTCGCGATTCAATTGCTGCAATAAAGTCAGCACTTCATCGGCGGTTTTACGATCGAGATCGCCGGTGGGTTCATCGCAAATCAGAATCAGCGGATCGGACACCAGTGCGCGTGCAATGGCGACACGCTGTTGCTGGCCACCGGATAATTCATTGGGCTTATGCTTGCTTCTGTCGGCCAGCCCGACCAGTTCGAGCGCCACATTCGCGCGTTTGGTACGCTCGCTTCCACCCATGTCATGCAATAACAAAGGTAGTTCGACATTTCTTTGTGCGGTGAGCACCGGCATCAGGTTGTAGCTCTGGAAAATAAAACCGACGGTATTCGCACGCCAAGCGGCGAGCTGGTCGCTACTTAAATCATCAATGCGCTGGTTTTGTACTTTTAACAATCCCGATGTTGGTGAATCAAGACCGCCAATCAAATTCAGCAGCGTGGTTTTACCCGAGCCCGAAGGCCCCATCAACGCCACGAAATCACCTTTCGGAATATCGAGATGAATGCCATGCAGCACTTCCACACGCTGTTTGCCGCGTGTGTAGACTTTGGTCAAGTCGCGAATTTCGATCAGCGGCTTATTATTCTCGGTGGCCATTATTTTGACGCCGTGGCTTTTTCTAGAACCTTGCTGCCATCACGCAATTTTTCCGATGGCCCGAGCACCAAGGTTTCGCCGCCGTTCAAACCTTTGCTGATCATGATGTCCGCATCGCGCTTGTCACCGACAGTAACTTCAGTTTGTTTGGCAATGCCATTGTTGATCACGAATACAAAATTTTTATCGTCTTTCTTGATAAGCGCACGTTCGGCTACCCAAACACCGGTGGGCTTGGGTGCATTGGCTGCGCGGGTTTCCAGAAAACTCACGCGCACACCCATGTCAGGCACGATGCGTGGGTCTTTGCTGTTCATCGCACTGCGCACTTTTACCGTGGCCTTGCTGCGATCGGCAGTGGGGATGATCGCAATCACTTCGGCCGGAATTTTCCAATCGGGATAAGCATTCAACACCGCATCGACCGGCATCTTGGGTTGCACGCGGCCGATATAGGCTTCGTTGACATCCACTTGCACTTCGAGTGAATCCATATCCACCAGTGTGCCGATGCCGGTACGAATTGAACCACCACCAGCGGAGATCGGCGAAATCATTTCGCCGGGCTGCGCAGCCTTCGTCACGATCACGCCTTTGAATGGCGCGCGTATCACGGTGTTATCAACACCATTGTTGGCAATCGTCAATTGATCCTGCGCAACGGTCACGCTACGTTGCAAACTCACTAGACGCGCGGCACGTGAGTCGCGCTCGGCGATAGCAGCATCGAGTGCGGAAGCGGCCACCAGTTTTTTTGCCGCGAGTTCGCGCTGTCGTATCAGATTTTTTTCAGCAAGTTTCAATTGCGCTTGTGCTTCGGCCAATTGCGAACGGGCGGAAGCCAATTGCGATTGCGAAAGCGCCTGTTGCGAGGTGGCATCAATGGGTTCAAGTGTCGCGAGAATCTGGCCTTCCTCAACACGCTGGCCTTCCTCGATCATTACTTCTTTTACCTTGCCGGTAATTTTCGAAGACACTGTGGCGATGCGGCGTGCAGTCACGTAACCGGAAGCATCCAGCACTGAAGCCGGACCGCTTTCAGCCGCCGACACCGCCTTGGTGGTTTCGACTTCACTGGGTTTCAACATGCCCATCACGACAACGCTGCCAATGACGACGGCACCAATTGCCAGAAAAATCGGCCAAAGACGACGTTTTTTCTTTTGCCCATCAGCGCCACGATTGATGCTGAGTTCTTTCAATAAATCGGCAGGACGGGACATGGAAACTCCAATCGGATTAAACGAATGCCCATAGTGTGCCTGAGCGGCAAGGGGTAATCACCTGACAAAAGTCAGGAAATGCAGTGCGAGGGGCAAATTACCGAAAGCGGTATGGCGATGGTGTGAATGTGTGGGGCGCTGTAAGGCGCGGATGCCGCGTTGTACCGGGAAATTCGCGCCTTACCGCGCTCCGACGAACGTTGATGGTTTCGATGATGAAACCAACCCCCGATCGGCATTCCATGTACTGATCCTGCCCTGGCATCTCAGTGTTAATTATTTCTGTCTACCAATTGCAGTCTTCGTTCCCTGGTCCTCGGAAACCATAACTGGTAGACGAATGTCCTTTCTTGGAGGCTTTGCCATCGAACCACTTTTCAAACATTTGCTTGGCATTCTGATCTGCCGCGAGAGTATCACTGGGTGACAATCCGTAGTTTGAGCTACGCGGAGCATTCGAGTTTCCAACCAATGAGGCCAGAGTTAAAAAGGTATAGGCCAATTTTGGATCGTCTTTGACCATGCCATGAAATAGCGTGCCATTGGGAGGGCCATTATCGGTGCCGTAGGCGAGAGCCCATTCAAGTGCGGCACCATAAGAGCCAAGATGCAATGCTTCGTTCATGGTTGGTATAGCCGATGCCCGCCAGCGATCATAGGCCGGATCTTGCAGATAGGCCGCACTGCGACCATAGCGTGTCTTTAACCATTCGCCACTCGCCCAAAGCACCATCGCGTCAGGCTGCTTTTGCCTTGCCGCTTTTTCCAGGTAGTCCTGGGTTTTCAGGAGCTCATCTTCCTGCATTTTTCTGCATGACAGGAACATTTGGGATGTCTCGAAATTCAATTTTTCGAAGGTGTTCTTGTAGTCTTCGCCGCGGTCTTTTGATACTGGCTCATTCAGATGATTCAGCACCTGTTTCTGGTTCATGGCCAGCATCAGCTGGCACCGCATCAGCTCAATGGCGAAACGGCAGGTGGCCCGTGCTTCACCGCCATCAGACGCTAGCTTGAGTTCGTCAAAAACCTCATCGAATGGCTTGTCGTAGGAAGGCGGCTGGTAGGTCGGCATTGCTTTTTTGGTCGAGGTCGTGGTCTGTGCGACTTCCTGTGAGGCGCTAAGGGCATCGATGGCAGTATCTTGTTCTACTTTCTGCCGTTCCTCCAATGCCGGAGATGGAAGTGCACCTTTTCGCCAGAAAAAAACAGCGAGAAATACAGATACCAAAATTACCAGAACGATTGCAGTACGGGACTTCGAAATTCCAGACATTCAATCAACCTCTATCGTGGGTCAGGGGAGTTACGTCAACCGCAAAAAATTGTAGTGGGTAATTTCCTGCTTACTGGCACCATTGCGATTCGCACGGAACGCCCTCATTGTCGCCATCCATTTCGGTATTCGGACAGTGCTGAACGTAATACCTTGCCTCTTCGCACGAGGTCATTGTGTGGGCAACGGGTTTATCAATCGGCGGCAATTGATAGCAGGATGTCGATGTTACAGCTGGCTGACAAGCTCTGCCTTCTTTGTGTTTTCGATCGAAGCAACATCGGCAATATCTCCCGAAACCGCTTTTCCATCCGCAGTATTCGAAGGTTTACTCGCATCGTCATCTCACCAGAAACAAACGGCAAAAATCATGATGACTAGAATTATCAGCAGAGTCGCGACTGCTTTTTTCGAACGTAGCGCCACTACTTGGCGTAGCGCGTCTTCAACATCTGAAATACCGCACGCAAACCCTGTGCTTCGCCGCCAGCCGGGCGACCCGGGCGTTCGCCATCGTTCCAACTGTACACATCGACATGCGACCACACCGTGCCTTCCTTGACGAAACGCTCGAGATACAGCGCGGCAGAAATGCAACCGGCCATTCTTGATGGGCCGCCATTCGCCAGATCGGCAATATTGCTTTTCAGGTAGGACAAATACGGGCGCCATAAGGGCATGCGCCACAGACGATCGGAAGTCTGTTCGCCGGCCTGCAAATAATCGGCGGCAAGTTTTTCGTCATTGCAGAACAGCGCGGGTAAATCAGGACCCAGCGCGATACGTGCTGCACCAGTCAGTGTGGCGAAATCCAGCAACAACTCCGGTGAAGATTCACAGGCATACACCAGCGAATCGCCGAGTACGACCCGGCCTTCGGCATCGGTGTTGTCAATTTCCACACTCAAGCCGCTGCGAGTAACGATCACTTCGCCGGGGCGAAACGCATTCGCACTGATCGCGTTTTCCACCGCAGGCACCAGGCATTGCAGGCGCACCGGCAAACCGGTCGCCATAATCAATTGTGCAAGCCCGAGTGCATGGGCAGCGCCGCCCATGTCTTTTTTCATATTGCGCATGCCGTCGGCGGTTTTGATATCCAGACCGCCGGTATCGAAACACACGCCCTTGCCGACAATCGAAATTTTCGGATGTGTTTCGTTGCCCCAATTCAGTTCGATCAAGCGCGGCGCGCGATGACTGGCGCGGCCGACCGCATGAATCGACGGGAAATTCTGTTTCAGCAAATCTTCGCCAACAATAATATTCGCGGTTCCGCCGTAAGCCTGTGCTAAGCGAATCGCGACGGCTTCGAGTTCTTCCGGGCCCATATGCTCGGTGGGCGTGTTGATCAAATCACGCACAAGCGTCGTGGCTTTCAACATCGCAAAGGTTTCCGAGCTTTCATTCACCGATTCCAGGCACAAGCGTGCAACCGGTTTGGTTTCAACATAGCGATTGAAGCGATAAGCCCCCAGACCCCAGCTCAGCAATGCCAGCGAGGCATCCATTTTCAATGGCGATGCCGCCGTAACACGATACGCGTATTGCGAAGGCAGCATGGTGGGCAGATGCGATAAAGCATAGGGATCGTTGGCATCATTCACGCCAACTGCCACCATGCCGGCTTTGCCCTCGCTATCGGGAATCAATAAAAAGCTGCCGCCACTGGCAGTAAATGCATGCGCCGCCAACCAGGCTTGTACTTGCGATGTTTGCTGGTCACGCCATGCAGCGAATTGACTGCGATTCATCAATACCAGAGGAATTGCATTCGCGATTTGATCAGGGGTAGCAAAGCAGGGCGGTAAACTCATGATATTTTCATTTCCAAGTGGATGCGTTCGACCTGTTCCAGATAATCGGCAAGATCGGTCAAGCTGGTAAATTGTAAATCCGGTGCTGCGTATATTTCGGGCCAGGTTTCATTGCGGCGATTGATCCAGCAACTGCGAAGACCGGCACGTTGCGCGCCAACGACATCGAGCAGCGGATCATCGCCGATATGCAAAACTTCATGCGCATTCACGCCAAGACGTTGCACGGTGGCATGAAATATCGGCGCATCGGGTTTGGCATGGCCTTCATTTCGTGCTGCGACGAAATGCACGAATTGATCGGCAATGCCGATGCGCTGCAAATCCGCATTGCCATTGGTCAGTGCGGCAACCGGGTAGCGTGCGGTCAATCGTTTCAAGGCAGGCAAAGCATCGGGATAAAACTCGATGTCGTTTCTTGCAGCATAAAAAATTTCGAAGGCCGCTTCGGCGTGGTGTTCGGCATCGCCACTTTCGCGCAGGGCGTGCAATAGCGAGAGTTTTCTTTGCTGGGTGAAATCGTGTTCGATACCGGGATACATATCGACGATATTGATGCGAAGTTCGCGCATTTTTTCGAGCGGAAATTTCTTTGCGGTATTCGGGCAATTTTCCTGCAGAAAAATATCCAGCGCAGATTCGGCCCGCTCGATCGCCGGCCAGATCGGCCAAAGGGTGTCATCCAAATCAATGCTGAGCGCGCGTACGTGTTTCACGCTCGAAGTTTAACACTTCGCAGAAGCCCGCTTGCTGGCGGCCTTCACGGATTCATCATGTTCCGCGTAGGAGGCCGCTTGCGGGCGACGAGCCTGCGATGATGTTTGTCGCCCGCTAGCGGCCTCCTACGTCGCCAGCAAGCGCGCTCCTACAGGTGCCGAATCTCGTCTGGTGGCAAATGCCACAGATCGTGGCGACCATCGACATAAATAATCGGGGCCTTGATCAATTCCTCAGGGCTGGCATCGTCAAGACAATTCACGCTTACACCCACCATCTTGCCGACGTCTGGTGAATTGCCTACGCCGAATGAGCGCACACCGCAGTGTTTGCAAAAGAAATGCTGATTTTTTTTCGTATTGAACAGATATTCGGTCAGTTCGGATTCGCCCCCCAATAGTCGAAAAGCCTCCGGCTTGGCGACCGCAGCCCAGAACCGCGTTTTGGTGCAGACCGAGCAATTGCAGCGGTAAGTAGTTTGGGTGAAATCGATATCCGCTTCGAACCGGACCGCGCCGCAATGGCAACTACCGTGATACGTCTTGAGCATTTCGACACCTTTACTTCATTTGTAAAAAACCGGTCTGGCGTCCACGCTGCAGACCCAGGCTCAATTCTTTTGGCGGGCTGGCGAGGGCACTTCGGAAATCCTGCAAATCGCGAATCTGTGCGCGGTTCACCATGGCAATGCGGTCACCCGCTTCAAGACCATTGCGCGCGGCACGAGAGCCTGCGCCGACCTTGCTGATAATCACACCTCGCGCGCCTTGGGTGCGATAGCGTTCCGGCAGATCAATCAGGGTCGCACCGCTTAAGCGTGCATCGACTTGGCTACCTTCGATTTCCTTGGCCTGGGCTTTGAGTGTTGTCTGAATGCTCAGTGCCTGGCCGTTACGCAACAAATCCACTTTCACCGATTGTCCCACCGGCAATAAACCTTCGATGTTATGCAGCGCTTCGGCGCTATCGGTACGCTGGCCATTCAAGGCGGTAATCACGTCTTCGGGTTTCAAACCGGCGGCTTCGGCGGGCGAGCCCCGGAATACGCGCGACACCAAAGCGCCGCGAATATTTTTCAAACCCAATTGGGAGGCAAGGTCGGGCGAAATATCCATCGTATCGACCCCCAGCGAACCGCGACGCACTTCGCCGTAGGCCATGATCTGCCGCATGATTTCGCTGGCCAGATTCACCGGAATCGCAAACCCCAGACCAATATTGCCGGCCGCGCTGCCCTGCGGATTGAAACTTGCGGCGTTGATGCCGACCAGTTCACCACGCAAATTCACCAGCGCGCCGCCGGAATTGCCCGGATTGATCGAAGCATCGGTCTGAATGAAATTCTGGTACCCAAAACCCTGCAAGCCGCTGCGACCCACCGCTGAAATAATGCCCGAGGTCACCGTTTGGCCAAGACCGAACGGATTGCCGACAGCCACCACGAAATCACCAACGCGCAAAGTTTTTGCATCGGCTAAAGGCAGTGCCGTTAAACCGGTGGCCTGAATCTGAATTACCGCGATATCGGTATCGGCATCCGAACCAATCGGCTGCGCTTCAAAGGTACGGCCATCGCTCAAAATCACCGACACTTCATCGGCGCCTTCGACCACATGGTTATTGGTCAGGATAAGGCCACGCTTGGCATCGACAATCACGCCCGAACCTAGCGATTGCGAAATACGTTGTTGCGGCACACGCGAACCACCGAAGAATTCCGCCAGCGGGTTGCGCACGCGCACCACTTGCTTGGTGTAGATGTTCACCACGGCCGGAGTGACCTTTTCCAGCATCGGCGCCAGCGAAGGCACCGGCGTACCGCCGACCTGGGCAGGAAGCGCCGCGTAGGCCGCAGACGGCAGCACCAAGTCGGAAGCGCCTTCCACAATTTGTGTGGCCGGGCTGGGCTCAGGCGGCAAACTCAGGGCATGAACCGTCAAACCGCCGCCAATGGCAGCAAAAAAGACACAAAGCATCGTGGGAATGGGGCGCATGATCGGCTCAGAAAGGGGATTGGGCGAAAACTGCCCACAGACTAGCAAAATGAAAACTTTTTTCACTAGGCTAGAGGTCACAGTGGTGCGGGCCCGTTCAGTAAGCGTTTGTTTTTGAAAAAGAAAAATTCCGGCTCGCGTATGTGACAAACGGTTGACAGCAAGTGAAGGAGGGGGTAATTTCGCTTCTCGGCTCTCACACAATATATTGGGTGAGTAGCGGGGGGAGGCCCCAAGGGATGGTGTCGCAATGCACCAAATCCCTAAAAGGCCCTGCAGAAGCCTGATTGCACCTATCGCGGTACAAACATGGAAGTAAGCCTGGACAAATTAGGACGCTCGCGGGTTTTGGCCCACAGGCGCGCTTACTTGTCTTTTCCCTTTGGCAAAGAGAACAACATCACATAATAAATAAGCCAACGCGGAGCGGTGGCGATGGAGGAGTCCGGCTATATGAGTACGGTTCGCTTGGAAGCGGTCAACACACCATCGGCAGCAGAAATTGATATGCAGCCGGCCTCATACGATATCTGGGATAAGAAATATCGCCTGAAATCCAAACAAGGTATCGCTGTCGATGAAAGTATTGACGACAGCTATAAGCGCGTGGCAAAAGCGCTGTCGGAAGCCGAGCCAACGGCGGAAAAACAAAAATACTGGCAGGAACGCTTCCTCTGGGCGTTGCGCCGCGGTGCGATTCCCGCTGGCCGCATTACCTCGAACGCCGGTGCCCAGGAACACAAACCTGCCACCAGTACGATCAACTGCACCGTGTCGGGCATCATCACCGACTCGATGGACGGCATTCTGGATAAAGTCCACGAAGCCGGCCTCACGCTGAAAGCCGGTTGCGGTATCGGTTATGAATTTTCCACGCTGCGTCCACGCGGTGCCTATGTTGCTGGCGCCGGCGCTTATACCAGCGGCCCGCTGAGCTTCATGGATATCTACGACAAGATGTGTTTCACCGTGTCGTCTGCCGGTGGTCGTCGTGGCGCACAAATGGGCACCTTCGATGTTTCGCATCCGGATGTAAAAGAATTCATCGGCGCCAAACGCGAAGATGGTCGTCTGCGTCAATTCAATCTGTCTTTGTTGATCACCGACGAATTCATGCAAGCGGTCGAAGCCGATACCGATTGGCCTTTGGTATTTCCGGTCAACATCAAAGAAAAAAATGAAGTCGATCTCGACAACGCGAAAGAAGTCGTCTGGCGCGAATGGCCGCATAGCCATAATTATGTGACTCGCGAAGACGGTCTGGTCGCCTGCAAAGTGTATGGCCACATCCGCGCGCAACAATTGTGGAACCGCATCATGGCGTCCACCTATGATTTTGCCGAACCGGGTTTCATCCTGATCGACCGCGTCAACGAAATGAACAATAACTGGTGGTGTGAAAATATCCGCGCCACCAATCCCTGCGGCGAACAACCGTTGCCACCCTACGGCGCCTGCCTGCTCGGTTCGATCAACCTGACCAAATTCATCCGTGACCCGTTCACTGATAAAGCCGCGTTCGATTGGGAAGAATATAAAGAAGTCGTACGCGTGTTCACCCGCATGCTCGACAACGTGGTCGAAGTGAACGGGTTACCGTTGGAACAACAACGCGTCGAAATCATGCGCAAGCGTCGTCACGGCATGGGCTTTTTGGGCCTGGGCTCTACGATGACCATGCTGAAAATGAAATACGGCTCGGAAGAATCCTGCCAATTCACCGAAGAAGTGTCGAAAGAAATGGCCATCGCCGGTTGGGAAGTGGCATTGAGTCTGGCCAAAGAAAAAGGCGCGGCGCCGATCATGGACGAAGAATTCGTCGTTGATGCCGCCATGCTGCGTAAACGCCCTGAAATGAAAAAAGACGGCTGGAAAGTCGGTCAAAAAATCAAAGGCCGCCAACTGCACGCAACGTATTCGCGTTACATGCAACGCGTGGCGGGCGTGGCTCCGGACCTGGTGAAAGAACTGGCAGAAGTGGGCGCGCGCTTTACGCACCACAGCTCCATCGCACCGACCGGCACCATTTCGCTCTCGCTCGCCAACAACGCCAGCAATGGCATCGAACCTTCGTTCGCGCACCATTACTCGCGCAACGTGATTCGCGAAGGCAAGAAGTCGAAAGAAAAAGTGGAAGTCTATAGCTTCGAATTGCTGGCCTATCGCACACTGGTCAATGCCGACGCCATGCCTTACAGCACCGACGCCGCTACGCAATTGCCGGAATACTTCATTGCCGCCGACGACATTCTGCCGAAAGCCCACGTCGATATTCAGGCCGCTTCGCAGTTATGGATCGATTCCTCGATTTCCAAAACCGCCAACGTCCCGACCGACTTCGCTTACGAAGAATTCAAGGACATCTATCGTTACGCCCATTCCAAAGGCTTGAAAGGCTGCACCACGTTCCGCTTCAACCCGGCTGCCTTCCAGGGCGTGCTGGTAAAAGAATCGGATCTGGAAAACACCCTATATAAATTTGAACTCGAAGACGGCAGCGTGATCGAAGTCAAGGGCAATGAAGAAATTGAATACGATGGCGAAACCCACAGCGCCGCCAATTTGTTCGATGCCTTGAAAGAAGGCTACTACGGTAAATTCTGATTAATTTCATTACACTCATGTCGGCTTTGATAAAAAGCCGATGTGGCAACGACAATGCAACACCGACTTCACTAACTAGGAGGCAATATGAAAAAGACCAAAGGTAATGTCATCAGCAATAGCTTCAATAGTGCAGTTGAAGCCGTCAGCGACAAAGCAAACGAAGTAGTGGCCGCCGTGAAAAAGAAAACCGCACCGGCCCGTAAAAAAGCGGAAGCTGCCGTGAAAGGCGCCATCAAATCGGCTGAAAAATCCAAAGCCGGCAAAGCAGTGAAATCCGCTGCCGCCGCCGCCGGCAAGAAAGTCGACGCTGCGAAGAAGTCTGCATCCGCCGCCTTTGATAAAGCCAAAGCTGCCGTCACCAAAGCACCGGCCAAGAAAGCCGCTGCGAAGAAAAAAGCGCCAGCTAAAAAAGCCGCTGCTAAAAAGGCCCCTGCGAAAAAAGCACCCGCCAAAAAAGCGGCAAAGAAAGTAGCCAAGAAAGCCGCGAAAAAAATAGCACGCAAGAAATAAGTTCTAACTCATCCTTCCCCGCCAGTCGGGGAGGGATGAGGCGGCGTTTGCAACACCGAACAAAGTCACCGCGCCCACGGAAGCAGCGCGAATAATATCCAGAGACACCCAGGAGTCTAGTCAGCAATGGCCATCAAAATTACAAAAAAAATCAAGAACTACAGCGTGATCAAGCCCGAAGATAAAGCGGCCGAGGCAGCAGCACCTGCGCCAACGACCATCATTATCGAAAGGCCGATGGCGGAAATCATTCTGATGCACGAAAAACTCGAGCGTCCGGAAGCCTTGGTCGGTTCGACCTACAAAATCAAATCCCCGCTCGTTGAACACGCCATGTACGTCACCATCAACGACATCGTGCTCAACCCAGGCACCGAACACGAACTGCGCCGTCCGTTCGAAGTGTTTATCAACTCGAAAAACATGGACCACTTCCAGTGGGTGGTGGCCATCACCCGCATCATGAGTGCCGTGTTCCGCAAAGGCGGTGACGTCACCTTCCTGGTCGAAGAACTCAAAGCCGTATTCGACCCGCGCGGCGGTTACTTCAAAGCCGGCGGCGTTTACATGCCGTCCATCGTTGCCGAAATTGGCAGCGTGATCGAACAACACATGAAATCCATCGGGTTGATCCACGACCCGGAAATCTCGGACGCACAACGCGCATTGATTGCCGAAAAACGCGCCGCCTACGAGAACCGCAATGCAAAAAAGTCTGAGCCCGCCAGCAGCGCGGGTTCCGAAGAATTTTTTCCGGGCGACCTCGCCGGAGCCGGTGCTGAAAGCGCGTCACGCGCTGACGAGGCAGCATCTGCAAACACCGGCGAGGGCGCCTCTTTTCCCGCAAGCGCAAGCATGTGCTTCAAGTGCAACACCAAGGCCATGATTTTGATGGACGGGTGCCAGACTTGTTTGAATTGTGGGTATAGCAAGTGTGGGTGAGTACGAAAAATTGTTGTGGGGTATGGCAATTTGATGAACTACGTATGGCATATCGATGAACTACGTACGGCATATTGTTGAACTAACGAATTTGACTACACCCACCAGCGCCAATACGAAATATTTCGTATCAGCGTCAACATGAAGAAACACCAAGAGAGCCCGCGAGGGCTCTCTTTTTTTACGGACGTGGAGCGATATGAGCAAATCGCTCCAGTTCAGCCACATCAGGGTCGAGCACATGTAACTTCCAAGAATGCCTTGGCAATTAGCAGGAAGACCTATGTAATTAACGCCGAGGCCTAACGAGCGGGTATATATGCTTCAAATCAACTCAGGAAAGCTTTACGCAAATGGCGTTGGGCGGATTAATTCCCTTAGGGGCGTTCTCTACACAAATATGAAGCTTGCAGCAGCGAATGACCTCGTAACTGCTGCTGGCACCTTGCGTGAAACCGACGGCGGACACGGTAACCGTGCAATTGTCTATGAGCTTGAGGAGCGAATGGAAAAAAGCGAAGACAGGCCGGGCATCCTGGTGTCACATACGATTAGCCCTTTTTTAAATGATTTCTCGGCGTTAGCGTCTTTTGCCTTAAATGTAGTTATGTCTCCAGACCCTGACATAGCGGCGCGCCTGACCAGCGGAAGTCCCGGCCTGGCTTCCTACCATTCCCCCCGAAAATTCATTCGACGGTATTTCGACGAGCAGGTCTATCTTCAGGGAGCTGAGGGTGACGAATTCGAAAAGTTCGTGGATCAATTAATAGGACTTGAACGACGTAGGTTTGTTGGCGTCATGCGGGCCATTCGCACATATGTAACCGGGATGCATCGTATGGTAGATGACTTGGGTCTTGCCTACACATTGATGATTTCCGCTGTTGAGGGATTGGCTCAAGATTTCGACGGTTATGAATCAACGTGGCAGGATGTCGATGAGCGCAAACGAAGAGCCATCGACCAATCTTTAAACGAGTGCTCAGCCCAAGTTTCCGATGGGGTTAGGAA
>JBOHYH010000261.1:0-19976 GCA_050737775.1 Arenimonas sp. | reverse complement strand
ACACCGCGAATGCTTGGTCGATACATGTCTTCAACCTGAGGTGGCGGCACGGTATAGGTGCCCGGTGTTACGGCACGCACGATATAAAATAATTTCGCAAATTGTCCACTGTAAAGTTTGATCGCGGCCACGTAGCGATCATCGCGAAATTCCTCATGCACTATGCTCGCCGCATCGCTGCGATTTTGCATATTCACACCATCAATTTCGATATCCTTCCATTGATCGTCTTTGGCAAGATTCAGATTTTCGACTTCCAGACCGGCAGGCAACAAATCTACCAACAAGGCATCGTTCATACCCTGATTCGCCTGCAATTTGACTTGCACTAGCAGAATTTCACCTTCACGCAACACACCGCCTTTCCATACCTTGCCATCCGGTGTGAAGTAATGACGTGTCACCTTGATGTACTTGTCATTTGCTGCAGGCGCTATCTTCGGAATACCGGCGATATCAACCGTTGCGTACAGACTGATTTTTTCTACCGGCTCAAAACGAACACCCTTCACAATATCTGCCTGAGCAAAGTTGCGGCTTATGATGCTGTCGGGACTAAGTACCACTTTGTTCGCTCCAGTTTGCAAGCTGCCGGAGAATACGCTTTCCTTGCTGACCGCGATCGTTTTTCCCAATTTTGCCAAACCGATTTGTTCTTGTGTACTCAGATAATAATAGCGATTGCCAAACGTTAAATTTTGCAAATCACGCGACAAATTCAGTAGGCGCTTGTTGAAGGCGGGGTGATTCACATTGTGCTTTTTCACCAATGCCAGCATGAATGCTTCATCGCGTAAATTGCTGCCGTAATCCCCCATGTATTGCGGGCGTTTGCTAATCATCGCGAACGCTTCGTTGATAGCTTTCTGACCACGCACCTTGTCGCCTTGCAAATTCAAGGCTATACCCAGATGCAACAAGGGCAAACCAGTCAGCGATTTGCTGCGTTCGTTGTCATACAAGGTCCGTAATGTCCCCAGTGGAGCGCGATTCACGCGGGCTAGTACATAAGCACCGTGTGCCTGGTAGGCGTAACGCATATGTTGTTGCTGGTCGTAGGAATAAAACGGTGCACCGCCCGTGAGCATGTCTTCACTCAATCGTTCCAGTGTTTTCTTCAATACGGCATCCGGCACTGCAAAGCCTGCGTCGCGTGCATCCAGCAGGAATTCGGCTATGTAAGGCGTGAGAATCGGATTGGCTACCGAACCACCGCCCCAGTAGGAGAAATGTCCGTTGCTTAATTGCATCGATGCCAATCGACTAATCGCAAATTCCATGCGTAATTTACGCTCCTGCGGCGTAATGCCCTTCATGCCTAAGCGTGTAGTCGTTTGCGGATCAAGCAACAAAGCTGCATAACCGCGTGTAGTGGTTTGTTCCGCGCAGCCATAGGGATAAGACAGCAGGTCACTCAATGCCTGTGCAAACGGGATCGGCGGCATGGTGCTGACAGTGAAGCGTGCATTTACCGTACCGGGCATCAAATGATCACTCATGCCGGAATTGAGACTGAGCCCTTCACCCGGCGCCAGTGTTTGCAGGCTTGAACGCACCACACTACCCCAGGCCGGACGCACGGGCACTTCGAATGTCCGATTGACTTGATGGCCACTGCCTTCGACTTTCAAGCTGATTTTGCCGACACCACTTCCTTGACCACCAGTCAAAGGAAAACTCAGGGTGTTTTTTGCTTCTGGTGTCAATGTGATTCGTTTTGAAGCGCCATCAATATTCACCGGACCACTGGCACTGACACTGACATTAAACGTTCCCGACTTTCCGGTGAAATTTTGCACATCAATTGTCATCGTACTGCGATCACCCGGCGCCAACGCACGCGGGCCGCTGATTTCGGCGAGAACCGGTGCGCGAATAATACTTTCGCTATCGGCCTTGCCGTATTGATCGGCAGTAAATACCAAAGCCGATACCCGCAATGCACCGTTGAAATCCGGCACCGACAAATTGATCAACGCTTCACCCCGCTGATTCAAATTCACCAGACCCGAATACAAATCCACCGTTTGCACTTTTGCCGTAGGACGACGCGCTTGCGGCAGGGCTTCCAATGCCATATCGCCACCGAATTTCAGCTTCGCGGTATTGCCTTCATAACTTTCAATCACGCGACCGTAGATATCATAGGTTTCAATACCGAAACGGCGCTGAGCAAAGAAATGTGCGGCGGCATCCGGTACAGGGAACTGGGTGATATTCAAGATGCCAACATCGACCGCAGACACTGTGACCCAGGCTTTTTTACCTGCCAATGCTGGGGCTTTCACTGTCACTGGCAACGGTTGCTCGGGCTTGGTCTGCTTTGGTGCAGTCACACTTACCGCGATTTCACGATTGCCACTTTGCATAGGCACATGAGCCACACCGATGGCTCGCGCCGGAGTAATTTTCTCTTTCGCCGAGCCGCCACGGAAAACCAGTGCCGTGATGTAGACATCATGACGTTGCCATTCACTCGTGACAGCAACCTCGAAACTTGCACCTGGCTTTGCATCAATGGCTTGCGTATGGATCATGTGATCGCTTTCCACAATCAAGACACCCGGTCCGGCATGGGGTGGCGTGATGGTGATTTTGACTTTATCGCCGACCTTGTAGGCAGTTTTATCAAGAGCAACTTTGACTTTGTCGGGGCGGGCATCCAGGCCGCGATTCTGATCATCCCAGCGCCATCCGGCATAAAATGGATAACGGGTAATCAAACCGGTCTGTTTGTCGGTGACTTCCAATCGATAATCACCCCACTCCACATCGACCGATATTTTGCTACGGCCATTGATTTGGGTTTGGCTATTCAATGTCTGGACGATTTGATACCGCGACGTAAAGTCATAACCCCAGCCGCCGTTATCATTGTAGTTCCAGTGATAATCACGAATTTCACGTACCAGGTTGATCGTCACCGGCGCTACGGATAATTGACCGCCAACATTACTGCGTATCAACTCAAAACTGGCTACATTCTCGGAAGCCGCACCATCGGCGGCGTCAAACAAGGGGCGCACACCAATCAGATTTGCAGCAGGCCACAAGGTGCGCTTGAGTGAGCGGCTAACCGTGCGGCCACCGCTTTCGTAAACACTGCCCTGTACGATGACCGATACAGGAGCATTCGCTTGTACTTCTTCCGGTAATGCCAAAGCCGCTTGCAGCTGACCTTTTGCATCCAGGTTTTGATCGATGACATCATCATTGTTTTTCGGATATTTGATGGTGGAATCACCAAAATAAAAATCTTTCAGCTTTTCAACCGGGTGTTCTTCATTCAAGACATACATGCGTGCGGTGAAACGATTACCACCCGCTGGTGCGCCGTACAAATAGGCGGCGTCGACTTTCAAATTCAGGGCTTCTTTCGGTTTTATGACGGCTTGCGCCGATGCCAAATCCAACTTCATGCGTTCTGGCAGAAATTCTTCGACATGAACCGACATGCCTTCCACCACATCACCGGCACCAGGTGCTGTGCGGAATTCTATTTTCCACAAACCGGTGGCGGCATCCGGCGGCAAGGCTTGCTGCCATTCAAAATAGCCTTGTTGCTTTTCAGCCAGTTTAGTTTCGATCAGTGCCCGGCCATCAGGTTGGCGCAGAGTTAAATACAAAGCTTGCGATTTGATCTGGCGCCCATCGTAATTACGCATCAGCGCAGACAGACGCAAGGTTTCACCCGGACGATACAAATCACGACCCGCCCAGGCAAATACGTCAAACCAGGCTTGCTTGCGACCTGACACCGCGAACTCCGACAAATCCAGTGCAGGCTGATTAAATGACATCACGGAAATATCGCTGGAACGTTTTGCGATCAAAGCTTCTTCGGCTTTAAGGGTGTATGCAATGAGTGCATCGCCCTGCGAATCAGTTTCTGCTTTGACGGTGGTTTCACCCTTCTTGGTCAGAACCGAAATTTCCACATCCGATATCGCAGCACCTGTTTGCAAAGATGCCGTGTGCACATAAATTTTATCTTTGTAGGCACGCACATGCAGACCGATATCACTCACATAAAAAACGGCCGTGTCGTAACTTTCATTGAAGCTGCCCACTTTCTTCACTAGCGCGAAGTAGAGACCAGGCTTTTGCAATTCATCAATACTTTGAATCGGCAAATAACTGACCTGACGCTCGTTTTCGGCACCGCCGAGGATGAAACGGTTGAGATATACCGATTCGGCATAACGGGTAATACCGCGACGACTGCCGTCTTCTTCATCGTAGTCGTAATTGTTTTCACCCAGCTCCCAACTACTACGACGTCCGCCACGTTGATAAGCCGTCAGGAAGCTCGCGACTTCCTTGTCATAAACCCGATAAAATTCGACATCGACTTCGGGCACGTTGACCGATACCAGAGGCAGGCCGCGTGATTCCTTGGCAGGCAATACACTGCCTTGCGAGGCAAAGCCGACAGCCGGTTCCAGAGGACCGGTAAATATCTTTCTTTCTTCTTCCTTGCCCAGTGTCTTACCATCTGCAGCCATCAAACCGGCGCGAATAATCACGGTGTAGTTTTTGCTTGCATCGGCATATGGGAACCGGAGCTTGGTATTGTCATCGGCCAGGACCCAGCTACCTTTGACCACTTCGTTTTTTTCGTTTTTTACGATGATGTACTTGTCGAATTCCTGGGCACTCGCCAGCGGCTGCGAGAACTCCAGCAATAAAGCCACGTCATCGGATGCCTTGCTGCGGCTTGCAGATACCAATCCGAAGCCGATAACTTTCTGGCTTACGTCGATAGCACTATCTTTACCCTGTAGTTCCGGAACCTGGTTTTTGTCGCCCTGACAACCCGCCAAACAAAAAAGCATGAAAACAGAAACAAAAAAAGCCGCGACTATGCGGCTGAGAAAACGTTTGTATGTAGACATGCTGGGCTCCTGAAAGTGATGCGAGTATAGGCCGACTGCGTTGACTGCCAAGAGGCACCCAAAGAGGCGTTTAACTTCCATTTAACTTTCGTTATGAATATGTTAAACGCCCTAGAAAAACCATGTACGCAATTACTTGGCCGCAGCGGCCACGGGCAATTTACTGGCTTGGCCAGTGGCGTAGGCCACCTTGTCGATGGGTGTCAGTTGCAGGTTGATATTGGCCATATCCAGGCCCATGGTGCTTCTTGTCGCTGACATCGCTGCAAGGTTCAGATCCACGTAGCCCAGCGGCTTTCCTGCGGTATCGAAAGCCAAGCCCGGCAAACCATCAACCAGGTAGGTCAGCTTTGGTACACGGGTTTCCCCCATGATTAAACCGGGCCGCCAAAGCGGTACTGCCCCCGACTCATCATTTGTACGCAGCAGGGTAAAGAACTCCATTCCAGGTTCCGGCTTACCGCCCAGGCTTAAATCCACGAAAGGCAGATTTTTCGGCGAATTACGAATGCGTAACCAGGCCAGTCCCAGGGCAGCGTCGCGAGTCACCAAATCAGCCGTCAGCCAATCCTCTGAATCAACCAAATGAACTCGAAACTCGCTCGACTTTGCGACCATGCCGGCTTCACCCTGCTTGCCCCCGGACATCGCCGAAAAATCGAAACTTACGGCACGATCAGGAACCAGCAGCAGCCCGTCTGCACTAACCAGCACAGCTTGAGCACGATCTTCAATACGCTGCTCCTTACCTGCAGAATTGATTGCCATGACGAATTTGACAGTCACGATGGCATTGCCGTGTTTTAGCACCATGGCCTTATAGATTGGCCTGTAGTCGCTTATGGTCTGGGTTTGCGTCGCACCGACGTTTGCAAAAGCCAGTGCACCGATTAAAACGCCGAGAATTATTGTTTTGTGGGACATTGCCATCACTTCCTTGAATAAATTGCTTAATTGCCTAACCAGTAGGGGTCCAGATATAGAACGCGATTTTCACTACCACGAATAACGATAATCGGAATCAGCGCATTCGATTTTACAGCCAGCGCCGTATCAAGAGCCTTACGCAATGCTTCAACATCATCGACATCGGTTTTACCGACACGAATGATGATGTCCGAACGCTTGAGATGAGCCAAACCGGCAGGCCCGCCGGATTCGACACCATCAAGAATCACGCCGGTTTGCGTTACCGATAAATGTTCATTCACACGATCATAAAACCCGAGCTCTCGAATTTCTGCGCGTAGTTTACTCAAGTTCAATGTTTTAAGACCGGCAGAGCTAACTGGCGAAGGCGAAAAACTCATTTTGAAGTTTATAGGCTGCGAATTTCTGATGGCCTGGAATTGCACTTCCGTTTCCGGTACAACATCGCGAACGGCCTGATGAAACGGCTCGGAGGCCACATCGTTGGCAGGCTTCAATTTTTGATCCTGCAAACTCACCAGCAAATCGCCAATTTTCGCACCGGCTTTAGCAAGCGGACTGTTCGGATACAAACGAGTAATTCTATAGCCGGCAGAACTCAGCTTCATGTCCTTTGCCAATGAACTGCTGATTGCCTGCACCTCCACGCCCGACCACGACTGTGGCAATTCGGGTAGTGGAATACGTACTTTGTCATTGGATTCGGGCTTCAACAAGGCGATGATTTTTTCGTCGTCGCGCTCGACTTCGAATAAATAATTTTTTTCCGAATTTGCAGGTACAACAATCGCGGAAAGCTGTGAAACCTCATTCACTGCAAGTCCATCGATTTTACGAACGATATCGCCCGCCTGCAGTTTTGGTCTCGCAATGGCTGCCGCGCCTCCCGGACGAACGCCGGTAATCAACAAGCCGGTATCATCATCCAGATGACGGCGACGCCCCATCGGCTGGGTAAGTTCGGTCACGGAAATGCCAAATGGCGACGAAGCCAAATCTTCGCCACGACTTTTCGGTTGTGCATCTGCCTTGAGTTTTACGTTAATGACTTTGTCGCTACGTTCTATTTTCAAGACCACTTCACTACCAATCGGTAGCTCGGCGATACGGCGTTGCAATGCAGGCACATCGACAGGTTGCAATGCGGTGACGACATCGCCATTCAAACTGACAATTCGATCACCAGCCTGCAACCCCGCCTTGTCAGCCTGCGAGCGACGCTCGACGGCATTGATCAACACACCATCGATGTAACGCGTTCCCTTTAGCGAACGCAGACGAAAGCCAAGTGCAACACGTTTGATTTCCCCATTGGCAATGAGTCTTTGCACAACACCACCGGCATCGGGGCCCGGAATTGCAAATGCCAGGTCACCCCCTACAATCATGCCACGCGTATTCACGCCAACAATGCGGCCACTTAAATCAACCAACGGACCACCGGAATTACCCGGAGCAATCGCTGCATCATGCTGAATCCAGGCGTAGTAACGACCCGTCGGTTCGTCAATTCCGAGACGATCTTCATAATCGGCTTCGTCATCGAATAATGAAACCAGCAAACGGCGAGGATTATTGACCACGCCAGCGCTCATCGAGTTGGACAAACCCCACGGAGCACCCATCGCCAGCACGGTATCGCCCGGAGTCAGGTCATCCAGATTCTCAGCAAACCTGGCAAAGGCAAATGTCTCTGCCGTGGGCGGAATCGCTTGCAAGACGGCCAGATCGGACGCAGTGTCGGTTCCAATCAATTTTGCCGGCAGTTCACGACCATCAAAAAAAACGACGCGAAATGATTTTCCGTTTTGCGTCACATGTGCGTTCGTCGCAATATGTCCTTGCGCCGAAATAACCGTGCCGCTACCGCTGGAAACGGATAGTACCGGCTCGCCCTGCTGATAATCCTGCCGAACCGTGAGAATACTGACAACAACCGGTAACACGGCATCGCGTGCTTTCGAGATGCGCTGTGCATCCGAGCTGCGTTCAATGGTTTGTGCGACTGAGCTTGAGATTGCGAAGAAAAAAACAACAAAAACAGCGAAACTGCGTAAAGATTTTGAAAGGAGCATAGAAACCTCGGGGACGTAGTTGCAGCATACGCAAACGTTAATGAAAAAACAGTGTCCGGGCTGCATTTCAGACAAAAAAAAACCCGGACTTAGCCGGGATTTCCTAATCCAGGGGCGCTGCTTACTGCCCCGGATTAATCAATTGACATCCGGCGCTGGCGTCTCGGACGAATCGCCGGCAGCCGATGAATCCGGCAGCGGAACAATATCGCTTAGTTCATCGGTATCTTCCAATGCTTCAATACTTTCCACCGCGATCAGTTTTTCGTTCTCGGCAACACGCATCAAGGTCACGCCCTGGGTATTGCGGCCCACTTGCGAGACTTCGGAAGCGCGTGTGCGAACCATGGTGCCCTGGTCGGAAATCAGCAGGATTTCATGCGCTTCGGTTAATTGAATGGCACCCACCAAACGGCCATTACGCTCGCTGGTTTGCAGAGCGATAACACCTTGCGTACCACGTCCTTTTTTCGGGAATGCCGATTGTTCGGTACGTTTGCCGAAGCCGTTCTCGCTGGCGGTCAGAATATCGCCCTCGCCTTCGACCACAATCAGGCTCATGACCTTTTCGCCAGTCGACAACTTCATGCCGCGAACACCGGTGGCAGTACGACCCATCGAACGAACGCTGGCTTCATCAAAGCGTACAGCCTTGCCGTTTGAAGCAAACATCATGATGTCGCATTTGCCGTGGGTCAGCTGCACATCTACCAGACCATCGCCTTCATCCAAGCTAATCGCCCAAATACCATTCACGCGTGGGCGCGAGTATTCAGTCAATGGAGTTTTCTTGACGGTACCGTCGCGGGTTGCAAAGAACACGAATTGATCTTCGGTAAATTCACGTACGGGCAGAACCGCTTGTACTTTTTCGCCTTCTTCCAATGGAATCCAGTTGATAATCGGACGGCCACGCGAATTCGGGCCGGCATCCGGTAATTGATAAACCTTCAGCCAGAACACACGACCGGCACTGGTAAATGTCAGCAAGGTGTCATGCGTATTCACTACCCATAATCGCTCGATGAAATCTTCATCTTTTACCGCCGTTGCAGAGCGGCCTTTACCGCCACGCTTTTGAGCACGATAAGCGGTCACTGGCTGACGTTTGGCATAGCCGGAATGCGAAAGCGTGACAACCACATCTTCCGACACGATCAGATCGAGTACATCCAGATCTTCTTCGCTTGGACGAATTTCGGTGCGGCGTTCGTCACCGAATTCTTCCTTCAGATTCGCCAGCTCTGTACGAATGACTTCGAGCAGACGATTCGGGTTTTCCAGAATTTCGATCAATGCGCGAATGACTTCAAGCAATTGCTTATATTCGTCGGTCAGCTTTTCCTGTTCCAAACCAGTCAAACGGTTCAGACGCATTTCCAGAATTTCTTTCGCTTGTACTTCGGTCAAGCGATAGCCGGTTTCGGAAAGACCGAACTCGTCCTGCAAATCTTCGGGACGTGATGCATTCGCACCAGCGGCCGACAACAGTGCACGCACCAGACCTGGCTCCCAGACTTTCGCCAGCATGCGTTCTTTTGCCACTTGTGGGCTGGACGAGGTCTTGATGAGCTCAATCATTTCATCAATATTGGCCAGCGCAACCGTCAGGCCTTCCAAAATATGGGCACGGTGACGCGCTTTGCGCAATTCAAAAATCGTGCGGCGGGTAACCACTTCGCGACGATGGCGAATAAAGGCTTCGAGAATCTGTTTCAGATTCAGGATTTGTGGACGACCATCGACCAGCGCCACCATATTGATGCCGAACACCGATTCCATCTGGGTTTGCTGGTACAGATTGTTCAGGATGACTTCGGCCGATTCGCCACGTTTTACTTCCATATAAATCCGCATGCCGTCTTTATCGGATTCATCACGTAATTCGGTCAGGCCTTCGAGTTTCTTTTCTTTAACCAGCTCGGCAATTTTTTCAATTAAACGCGCTTTGTTTACCTGATACGGCAATTCGGTAACGATAATCGACTCGCGATTATTGTCTTCATTGACTTCGATGCTGGCACGGGCACGCATACGCACACGGCCACGACCGGTGTGATACGCCGCATGAATACCGGCCGAGCCATTGATGATGCCCGCCGTCGGGAAATCCGGGCCTGGAATATGCGTCATCAAATCACCGATGCCCAATTCCGGATCGTCAATCAGTGCAACAACAGCATTGATCACTTCGGTGAGGTTGTGCGGCGGAATATTAGTCGCCATACCGACGGCAATACCGGTCGAGCCATTGACCAGCAGATTCGGCACGCGGGTTGGCATGACGGTGGGTTCGTATTCTTTTTCATCGTAGTTGAGCTGGAAATCGACGGTTTCTTTGTCGATATCCGCCATCAGCTCATGCGCCAGACGCGACATGCGTGCTTCGGTGTAACGCATGGCAGCTGGTGAGTCACCATCGACAGAACCGAAGTTACCCTGGCCATCGACCAGCATGTAACGCAGCGAGAATGGCTGTGCCATCCGAACCAGCGTGTCGTAAACCGCAGTATCACCATGTGGATGGTATTTACCGATAACGTCACCGACGATACGGGCCGATTTGTAATAAGGTTTGTTGCTGTGCGCGCCGAGTTCATGCATCGCGAAAAGTACGCGGCGATGAACGGGTTTGAGACCATCGCGAACATCCGGTAAAGCGCGTCCTACAATTACGCTCATGGCGTAGTCAAGGTAGCTTCGACGCATTTCATCTTCAAGATTGACCGGAATAATTTCTTTTGCGAGATCTGACATTTGGGTTTCCGTGTTGACTAAAAACGAGCGTTATTTCTACATAAAAAACAAGCAGAAAATCGCTGGCAAAAACGACAGGAAATTGTAACAGATTTCGCGAAATGCAGGTTGGGCTCAAGCCCGACAAAACGCTCTGATTCAGTGACTCTTAAAGGCTTGACTTTGCCGAAAAAACATCGGTCATTTTTTGCAAATTTGGGCGTTCAATCAGGCCTTTTTCGGTAATGATGGCATCGATCAAATCGGCCGGCGTAACATCGAACACCGGATTAAACGCCTGCACGCCTTCGGCGACCGTGCGCTTGCCATTGCTTGAAAGCAATTCTGCCGGATCACGCTCCTCGATATGAATCAAATCGCCACTGGCAGTCTGCATGTCGACCGTGGAACTCGGCGCGACCACCATCACTTTTACCCCATGATATTTGGCTGCAATAGCATGATGGTAGGTACCAATCTTGTTGGCAGTGTCGCCATTTGCACAAATCCGGTCAGCGCCCACAATAAGCCATTGCACGGCTCCGGTTTTCATCAAATGCGCACCTGCCCCGTCTGCGATCAAGGTCGCCGGAATTCCATCCTGCAGGAGCTCCCATACGGTCAAGCGGGCGCCTTGATTCCAGGGCCTGGTTTCACTTGCAAATACCTTGGCAATTTTTCCCATCGCCACGCCTGCGCGGATGACGCCTAATGCAGTACCAAAACCCGCAGTTGCCAAGGAGCCAGTATTGCAATGAGTCAGCACGCCAGACCCTGCCTGAATCAAATTGGCGCCCAATACACCCATATGACGATTGGCGGCGAGGTCTTCGGTTTCGATAGCACGCGCCTCAAGTTCCAGTATATGCAACCAATCCGCGCCGGCAGAAGCCAAAACGCGCCGCATGCGGGCGATCGCCCACATCAGATTAACTGCCGTCGGCCTTGATGCATTTAGTTCATTCAAGGCTTCATCCAGTTTCAGTGAAGCCTCGATGCCATTCGCAGCAGAAATTCTTTGCCCCGCCAGCACGACGCCCCAGGCTGCAGAGATTCCAATCGCTGGTGCACCACGTACGACCAAGTCGCGAATAGCCTGGCAAACGGCGGCACTATCCTTGCAATCGAGGTAGCCGACATCAAACGGCAAATAGCGTTGATCAAGCAAACTCAATTGATCGCCTTGCCAGCGTATGGGTCGAATACGGTCGTAACGGTCAAAATCCATGCTGATTCCCTCTGCCTATGCCCCAAGTTTACTAGCTCGGGTTATGCTTCGCGAATGAGCAAAGCAAAACAAGATAAAAAAATGACCATCGATGCTCCGGATACCGGCATCGAAACCCTGCTGCATACCTCTTGCGTTAAAGCCGGTGCCGCTGCCGCCTTGCAAGTTTCAGTCGAACGGCTGCCGCTGCTAAAACCGTTTCTGCCGGCGCCTATCACCCGAGCGGCTCGTGGCGACGCTCCGGAACGCATTCAACGTTTATTGGTAAAAGAGATTTACTCGCGTTATCGCTTGAAGCCAGCGGGCTGGGAAATTGAAGGCATCTTGGCCGTTGCCCAAACGCAAAGCGTGCTTACTCCGCTCGCCACGCAGGAAGGCTTATACGCAGTCCTGAAAGCCTGGCTGCCGAAGCCATTTGTGATTCCCTTGATGCGCTACACGCCGCTGGAGCCCTTGATAACGGCCTGTTCGAAAGCCATTGCGGCCACTTGGGCAGCCGGCCGTTATGCCGACTCGGTTTGTCGTTTACGCAAAGCGGGTGCCGACTGGCTGCCTGCGCCACTGGCCGATGCATTACAAATGGCTCCCAGCACTTTGAAAAGCTGGAGTGCAGAAGCCTTGTCGCTTGCCTTGCCGCCCCTTAAATTTGCAACCGCCTGGGGCAAACGTGCGGCGGTTGCCGCCATGAATGCCGGACCTAAACAGGTTTCCGAACCGGTAAAAATCTCGAAGTCAAAGACCCTAAAAAAAGTGGTCATCAGGAAAACAGGCAAAAAAGTGATGCCGCGAAAAAAACCTTAGGCGCGTTCACTTAAGGCCCGCTACCCAGCTATTGGAAAGCCTTTTACTTCTATCGAATTTTCTTCAACTCGTATTGCCCCGGCGCTAACGGAATCAATCTGAATTTATAGTGCTCCATCGAATAGGTGTGCGTTGCCGACAGAGAAAGCTCTTGCTTTCCGGGTGACCACACCGGCATTCCGACTAACAGCATTCCACTGCCGATTTCGTCCAGCCAAACTGATTTTTTTATGATCACTGTCTGCTCGGGACCGGTTTCGAGCCACTCCAGTCGAACTCTTGAACTGACGTGTTCGTAACCCAGATTGATCACGACAATACGGAAGTCTCCCGCCTTCTCGGTATGACCTGAAATCACGAAAGTGATATCCGGATCAAGTGGATAATCTACATCTTTTTCAGCTGACGAAAGCGTTGAAGATGCGAATGCCATTATCAGGAAAAGACCGATTCGTATAAGCATTGAAGCTACCAGAGTTTTACCTGATCCAGATATACAACATGGTACTCGCAAGCACAATGATCCAAGCCGCGCCCAAGGCTTGCTTGTTATGTCAAAGGGTTTAAAGTGGAATCATTCGAACGGTTTCCGCACACGCAACATCCATAAAATCATCGCACTGCCGAGCGCTGCAAATACATGTTTGATGGCATGTCCGGCCATACCCTCTTGAAGCAATGAAAATATCTGTGCATCAAAAGCTTCAAGCATCTTGGCCAGAAAATAAAAGACCAGAGCAAGCATGAGCAAATAAAGATGCGAATAGCGGCCGCGATACAGCAACAGCAAGGCCGGCACTACCAGCAAAGGCATAAATTGTACCCAGACGTATAGCCTGAGATCATCGTACCAATGCCAAACCAGTACACTGCCAATGCCGACCAGAATTGACGGAAACAAGAGATGCTTCGTCAATCGCGCCTCTACTAACTCACCAAGCAGGGCTGTAAATGAGCCCATAAAACCAATCGTCATAGGCAAACGGTCCCACAGCAAACGTTGATTACTCGGGTCAAGATGATAATAAGCCGAGCCAAACCCCACCAAGCCTATACCGATAAAGAAAATCAGCCATGCCGTTTTCGATTGTCCCGAAGCTTCGCGGCAACAAAAAATGCTTCCGGCCAGCCCCACCAGAAGGAAGGGCAAATTCGAGATCACATTGTAAAAATTCGGGATACCACACATTGACCGCACATCGATGAACGCATGGTATGTCTGGTCCTGCCTGATGGGCGCCTGCATCATTAAAAATATCAGCGAACCAATGACAAGAATCAACACGAGCCAGTGCCTCCAATTATTTAAAGTCATCTGTCCGGTTTTACTCATGGGGCCAAGCATAATGGGGATGTCGCTCGAAGCCAGCTTTAATTTTCAGGTATCGATATACAGGCTTAAGGGTCCATGAATATTGGACGCGGCATACACATTAATATCGCAAGCAGCTGTCTATTGCATTAAATGTGACGCTCTAGATTGTCTTGATCCCCTCTTTCGTTCTATGGTGTCGGCATGAGCGATAGCAAACCGACTCCCTCAGTATTTCGCCCTTATTTCTGGATCGCTGCCGCGATGCTATTGGTTTGCCTGATCTTGATGGCAGTGATGGAAGCCGAAGGTATCTGGCACTGGATACTGATATTTATATCTATCGTATTAACTACTTTCCTCACATGGATGTTTTCAAGATTTTCAAGTGCACAACGCAACCATGAAAAGCAGTTGGCCAGTGCGAAGGATGAAATCGAGAAATTAAACCAGGTACGCGAAGTCATGGCTCGCGAACTTAGCCAACTTGGCCGTTACGGTAATTTATTGCACGGCTGCACCGACCTGGCTGAAATTCTTCAAGTCAGTCAGCAATTGCTGGCGCAGCTTCTACCCGGTAGTGCTGGCACCATTTATCCACTGATTGATGGTGAGGGATTGGCAGAAGCTACCCATCTATGGGGTATCCACGTCGGCAACACCAAGATGCAGGCCCACCATCGCGATTGCTGGGCCTTGCAACGCAAACGCGTGCATCTCAGTCATAGTGACGCCCCCGGCAGTGCTTGTGCCCACATAGAATTGCCCGAAGGACTCGATGTGCTGAGCTCGGCCTGCATTCCGCTTACAGCACAAGGGGAATCACTTGGCTGGCTTTATCTGAGCACATCGGGCCATGGCTCATTCCCGAAATTATCGGTTGCCATTGCCGCAGCGGAACAACTCGCGCTTGCTTTGGCAAACCTGAAACTGCGGCAGCATTTGCGTGATCTGTCGGTACGCGATCCGTTGACCGGTTTATTCAATCGACGCTATCTCACCGAATCACTGGGGCGTGAGTTGGCACGCTGCAAGCGTCGCAAATTGCCACTGTCGGTCATGTTGCTGGATCTTGATCACTTCAAGATATTCAACGATACGCTCGGCCATCAGGCCGGCGACTCTCTGCTGATTGCATTTTCCCGCATGCTTCAAACCAGCGTGCGTAACGAAGATATTGCCTGCCGTCTTGGCGGTGAAGAATTCATTTTGATCATGCCGGAGATGGATCAGGAAATTGCGATTCGACGTGCTACGGAATTACTGGAAGCCACTCGTAAGCTGGAAGTCATGCATGAAGGCCAGATATTGCCTCAAATCACTACGTCCATCGGTATCGCCGTTTTCCCGGATCATAGCAGTGAAGCCGACCAATTGATTGGCAGCTCTGATAGCGCGCTCTATCAGGCCAAAAGAACAGGACGTGATCGCTACGCTATTGCAGAAAATTTAGCGGAATAAATCGTAGAACGGGCATCAGGCACGATCAAATGGAAATGCCATGACATCCTGTATTCGATCCGTTCCCAGCATCGCCATCATCAAGCGATCTATACCTAATGCGACACCGGCACAATTTGGCATCTTGGGCAAAGCGGCGAGCAAGCGTTCATCGACAGGCGCCTGGATTTGCGCACGTTTCTGACGCCTTGCCAAATCCTTGCCGAAGCGTTCCCGCTGTTCGCTGGCATCGGTCAATTCGTGGTAACCATTGGCTACTTCCGAAGGACCTACGTAAACCTCGAAACGCTCGGCAACCGCAACATCATCGGGCCGTAGTTTTGCCAGCGCACACTGACTGGCCGGATAGTCATACACCATCAAAATACGATTATTCGGAATGCTTGGCTGGATTAAATGCGTCATCAACAAATCAAGCCAATCGTCTCGCGTGAGATCAGTGGGGTCAATATCGTAAACAGCGAGTGGGTTGCGTAATTCCGACTCATGTACTGTGAGTGGATCAAAACCGAATTTGTCCTGATACAACTGCCGAAAACTGATATCGCGAACGGTCGCTTTTTTGCCCGCCAGGTGCATGGCGGCGCGCACGAGTTCGGCGGTTTCATCCATTAGTTGATTGTGATTCCAGCCGACCCGGTACCATTCCAGCATGGTAAATTCGGGGTTGTGGCGCTTACCGGATTCACCATTACGAAACACTCTTCCCAGTTCGTAGCAATCACCGACACCCGCTGCCACCATGCGTTTCAGGGCATATTCGGGCGATGTACGCAGCCAGCGCAAACTCGAACCTGCGGACTTGTGCCCGTTGAACTGCAACTGGAAGCTTTCGATATTGGCATCGGTATTGCCCGCTTGAGAAAGTATGGGAGTTTCTACTTCCAATACATTTCTGTCGGCAAAAAACTGGCGAATCATGGCCATCAATTCGGCGCGCATACGGAGATTTTTCAGGTTAGCGGTCGGTTTCCAATCTTTCATGACGCATTCTCCAGTTCCGCCCACTTTAGCAAATGAAAACTTAACCCTGCTTCGACAGGAAATCGATCAATTGGTTTTCATCCCAGATTTCGATGCCTAACTCCTTTGCTTTTTCAAGCTTGGAACCGGCCGCCTCACCTGCAATGACTATACTCGTTTTCTTCGAGACGCTACCGGCAACCTTGGCGCCAAGTGCTTCCAATTTATCGCCGGCTTCATCGCGCGACATGCTGTTTAAGCCACCTGTCAGCACCACGGTCTTGCCCGCCATTGGGCCTTCGGCACTACGCTTGGGCGCACCCTCGGACCAAACAACACCGGCAGCTCTCAAGCCAACAATGACATCACGATTATGATGCTCATGGAAAAAATTCACGATGCGCTTGGCAACAATGGGCCCGACATCGGGTACCTGCTTCAATGTATCGAGGTCAGCATGCATGATCGGGTCGAGTGCACCGAAGAACTTCGCAAGTGTTTTTGCCGTCGACTCACCGACTTCACGAATACCCAAGCCAAACAGCAGCCGTTCTAGTGTTGTATTTTTACTTTTATCGATTGCCGACAGTATATTTTCGGCCCATTTGGTGGCGACCTTGCCTTGCTTCACGGTTTCTGGTGTGTCGCCATCGCGTTCGTCGCTACGACGTTTCATTTCCAGCAAATCATCCAGCGTCAAAGAATATAAGTCGGCAACCGATTCCAAATAGCCGAAGTCAACCAGCGCTTCAATAATCCGATCACCCAGGCCATCGATATCCATCGCACGACGCGAAGCGAAATGAATCACAGCCTGCGTGCGTTGCGCCTGACAAAACAGACCGCCCGTGCAACGCAAAACCGCTTCGCCTTCTTCACGAACTGCGTCTGAGCCACAAACAGGACAGACTGTCGGAAAAGAAAATGCTGAGTGCAGTGGCGCGTTATTCGCATGTAACGGACGCTTATCCATCATCACGCTAACGACCTCGGGTATTACATCACCTGCCCGGCGAACAATGACGGTATCTCCGACGCGAACATCAAGGCGCGCAATCTGGTCGGCATTGTGCAGGGTCGCATTCGTGACCACTACGCCAGCAACGTTTACGGCCTTCAATCTAGCGACAGGTGTTATTGCGCCTGTGCGACCGACCTGTAAATCAATGGCTTCAACCGTGGTGAGTTGTTCCTGCGCCGGGAATTTATGGGCAATCGCCCAACGTGGCGCACGGGAAACGAACCCCATCGCATTTTGCTGGTCGTATCGATCAAGTTTATAAACGACGCCGTCAATGTCGTAAGGAAGTTTGTCGCGTTGCTCACCGATATTTTGGAAATAGGACAATAACCCGGTCGCGCCTTCAGCAGTCGACACTTCCGGGCTCACCGGTAAACCAAAAGCTTTAAGCGCCTGCAACATTTTTGAATGCGTTTCTGGCAGTGACCAGCCAGAAACCTTACCCAAGCCATAAGCATAAAAGCTCAGCGGTCTGGATGCGGTAATTTTTGAATCAAGTTGCCGAAGAGAACCTGCAGCACCGTTGCGCGGATTGGCCAGCGTTTTTTCGCCGCGTTCACGGGCACGTTCATTGAAAGCCTCAAATTCCGCACGCGGCATAAACACTTCGCCGCGCACTTCCAATAATGCAGGTACATCACCGCGCAGACGCAATGGAATTGCTTTTATTGTTCGCAGATTCGTCGTGACATCTTCACCCGTGGCTCCGTCGCCACGAGTAGCGCCTTGCATGAAAATACCATTCTCGTATCGCAAACTGATTGCCAAGCCATCGAGTTTTGGTTCAACCGAGAAAGTCAGTTCCGAGGCATTCAAGGTATCGTCGATACGTTTGACGAAATCGGCAATTTCCTCATCGCTAAAAGCATTATTCAGCGAAAGCATAGGTACTTCGTGCGACACCTGTGAAAATTCACGCAAGGGTGGCGCACCGACACGTTGTGTAGGCGAATCACTGGTTTTTAACTCGGGATGTTTTAGTTCAAGCGCTTCGAGTTCGCGAACCAGCAAGTCGTATTCAAGATCGGGAATCTGTGGCTCATCGAGCACATGGTATTGATAATTGGCATCTTCAATAAGTTTTTTTAATTGAAGAATTCGCTCGGACGCAGCCATGAATCAACGACCCGGCTTGATATTCAATTTTTCGCGTTGGCGATCGTATGTGCGTAATTCTTCGCGTATATGCGAAATGCGTTGACGCCCAAGCGCATTGCGTTGATCGTCGAGTACGACAGCATCCAGCAGTTCAGCCATACGCTGAGCCGTCGGCAACATCGCATCCCAGGCATCAAGTGCACTGGAGGGGCCCGGCAAGGTAATGAAGAAGTGGATGCCGGGCGTCTTGAGTTCCTTGATGGTACGCAAATCAAAAATACCCGGCTGCACTAAATTGGCTACGCTGAAAATAGGACCTTGCTCATGGTTCTTGTCGACCATGCGATGAAAAATATTCCGGTGCCCGTAAATCAGGCCGGCTTTTTCCGCGGCGACGACCAGATCGGGACCTTGCAAGGTTTGACCGGCACGTGCAGCCAGCAACAGGCTTACGACCTTGTCGAAATCTTTATGCGGCCTTGCACCAACGTCCAGATAACCGGACTTTCCTTTTTCGCTGTCATCGTTATCGTGCTCGCCCGATGCAGTTTCACCACTTTCTTCAGCTTCCAGCAAATCCTTGAGCGTGGGTTCCTGACGTTTTGAGTAAGCACCATCGTCTTGCAAACTGGTGCGAACACCCTGTTCCGGTTTTTTGCGGCTAGTAAATAAAATGACCGCAACAAGAATAATGAAGGCAACGGCAATGCCGATTCGAAGCAGCGCGGTATCGCTCAATCCATCCATTCAAATCTCCTTAGGCTGCGCCAACCAAGCGCGATGCTTCATCCAGATCCACTGACACCAAACGACTCACACCTGGCTCGCGCATGGTCACGCCACTCAACTGACTGGCGGCTTCCATGGTGGCCTTGTTATGGGTAACGAAAAGGAACTGCACCTTCTCACTCATCTCTCGCACCATCGCCGAGAAACGGCCCACATTGGCTTCATCAAGCGGCGCATCGACTTCATCCAGCAGACAGAAAGGCGCCGGATTCAAACGGAAGATCGCAAACACCAGTGCAACTGCCGTCAATGCTTTTTCACCACCGGACAGCAGCGAAATATTCGACACGCGTTTACCAGGGGGGCGCGCCATGATCGACACGCCTGTATCGAGCAAATCTTCGCCGGTCAGTTCGAGATAAGCATGACCTCCGCCAAACAGGCGCGGATACAGTTCCTGTACGCCTTGATTGACACGATCAAAGGTTTCCTTGAAACGGCCACGGGTTTCGCGATCAATTTTTTTGATGGCATCTTCAAGTGTCGTCAATGCGCTAACCAAGTCTTCGTTCTGGCTATCGAGATAGGTTTTACGCGTACTTTGTTCCTGGTATTCGGAAATGGCGGCAAGATTGACCGGCTCCAGGCGACGCATCTTGTTGTCGATATCCTGCAAATTCTTTTGCAGTACGTCCAGATCAAGATTTTCGGTCAGGGTTTGCAATAC
>JBOHYH010000260.1:0-14672 GCA_050737775.1 Arenimonas sp. | reverse complement strand
CCCTGGGTGTGTCGCGCTGTTCGGGCGCAGCAAGCAGCGCCCCTACAATTTTCAAATTACGCATCCAAATCTGGAATCAACTTGTTTTCCAGATAGGTCATCATGTCCTTGATGCGCAGTTTGCGTTTTTTAAGGCGCTTGATCGCCAGTTCATCGGCCTGAATGGTCTGCGCCAGTTTATCGATGGCTTCGTTCAGGTCGCGATGTTCTATTCGCAATTCAATCAATTGCGCGGTCAGTTGGGCGGTGTCCGGCGGTTGTGACATGGTGCCTCGGATGAAATGACCTTGCCGCAGCTTACACCGCCCTGCGGCAGTGTAAAATACATCCATGAATTTGACTCTTCTCGACCCACCCGTCCGCCCGAATTCGGTGAACAAGCAGAAACTCGCCAAACGCCTGCGCCACCAGGTCGGCCAGGCGATTGCCGACTTCGGCATGATTGAAGACGGCGACAAGGTCATGGTTTGTCTGTCCGGCGGCAAGGACAGCTACACCATGCTCGATATCCTGCTGCAGCTGCAGAAGAAAGCGCCGGTCAATTTCGAGCTGGTCGCGGTCAATCTGGACCAGAAACAACCCGGCTTCCCCGAACAGGTGTTGCCGGAATACCTGGCCAGCATCGGCGTTACCTACAAAATTCTCGAGCAAGACACGTATTCAGTCGTCAAGCGTGTGATTCCCGAAGGCAAAACCATGTGCTCGCTGTGTTCACGCATGCGACGCGGCGCTTTGTACCATTATGCCGAACAGGAAGGCTTTACAAAAATTGCACTCGGCCATCATCGTGACGATCTGGTTTCCACGTTTTTCCTGAATCTTTTTTTCCACGCAAAAATTTCGTCGATGCCGCCAAAATTATTGAACGACGACGGCAAGCATGTTGTCATTCGCCCGCTGGCAATGTGCAGTGAAAAAGACATCGCCGATTACGCCGACTGGAAACAATATCCCATCATTCCCTGCACGCTTTGCGGTTCGCAGGAAAATCTGCAACGCAAAGTCGTCAAACGCATGATGGCCGAATGGGAAAAGGAAACGCCCGGGCGCATCGACACGATTGCCAAAGCGCTGGGTGATATTCGTGCTTCGCAAATGGCGGATCCGAATTTGTTTGATTTTCTCTCGCTGGGGAAACGTGGTGATGCCGCGCTGCCAGACAGCCACGCCTGGCTTGCCGGTGATCACGAGGCAAGCTGAATCGCGAGCAGAGCTCGCTCCTACATAAATCTCATCGCGGCTTATACCGCTCCTACACAAAAGATAAACATAATGTTCTTTCGCAATCTGACTTTTTTCCGGTTTCCGGTCTCCCTCAACAAATCATTCAAAGCTCTCGAAGAACGCCTCGCTGAAGTCGTTCTGAAACCGGTTGGTCCGCTCGACATGATGTCGCGCGGTTTCGTTTCACCCTTCGGTCGCGATGAAACCGTGCTGTCGCATCAAATCGGCGACTGCATTCTGTTCACGCTCGGCGGTGAAGATAAAATTCTGCCGGGCTCGGTAGTCAACGATATTCTGAACAAGAAAATAGCCGCGATCGAAGAAAAGCAGGGGCGCAAACTGGGCGGCAAAGCACGTCGCAGTTTGAAGGAAGACACCGTGCATGAATTGTTGCCGCGCGCTTTCGTTAGAACTACGCGTACCAATGCCTATATCGACATGGAACATGGCTTTATCGCCATCGATTCTTCTTCGCGTAAATCTGCCGAGAACCTGGTGTCGGAACTGCGTCATGCCCTGGGTTCTTTTCCTGCCATTCCGCTCAATGCAGAAACCAGTCCGCGCACCGTCATGACCGGCTGGATCAGCGGCGAAAAATTACCCAAAGGCCTGGAGCTAGGTGAAGAATGTGAATTGAAAGATGGCGACGAACGCGGTGCGATAGTGAAATGCCAACGTCAGGAACTGGAAACCGATGAAATCAAGAAGCACCTGGAATCGGGCAAGCAAGTCACACGTCTTGGCCTGATTCTCGATGCGCATGTCGGTTTTGTTCTGGGCGAGGACCTGGTCATTCGCAAACTTAAGTTTCTCGATGGCGCCGTCGAATCGCTGGAAGATACCGAACAAGATGAAGCCGCCGAGCTCGATGCCCGCTTTGCCTTGATGTCAGCCGAGATCAAGCGCCTGTTCGAAGTGATGGAAAAAAGTCTGAAGCTGAGCAAAGCCGAAGCTTAGGGCGCCGGCATGCAGGAGCGTCCTTTAGGCGCGATAGATCCGGTGTGATTTGTCGCGCCTAAAGGGCGCTCCTACGGCAAACCATTTACCGCTAAACTAAACCCCATGTTCGCTTTCCTGAAGCCCGACAAACCTGCATCGACCACCGAAATGTGGCCGGTGATATTGGCATCGGGCGAGCTGGTCGAAGTGCGTTGCGTGCATGATTCGAGAGCACGCCGTTTGCGCTTGATCGTCAATGAAAAAGGTGTGCGGCTTACCATTCCCAAACGTTGTTCGGATCGACTGGCAAAACAGTTTCTCGCCGAAAATAACGACTGGCTTGAGTCGCAGTGGCAAAAACGCCCGCATGGCGAAATGAAAGCCGAATTTCTGCTGCATCAGGAAACCGATATGCTGTTGCGCGGCGAGCGTTATCCGTTGCGATGGGCGGAAGCAAAATTCGCACACGCCGATTTTCAGGATGAACGGATTGTTATCGCGCTACCGGCGAAAGCCGGCTTGCCGCAAGCCAAGCGGGCATTGAAAGAATTCTATTTGCAGGAAGCTCGCAAAGACGTGGGCAGCTGGATGCCTAAATATTTGCCGGAATTTCCGACCGCACCGCTGGCGATAAAAATACGCGCCTTGTCATCCTTATGGGGGTCCTTGAGTCCGGGCGATGGTCTGTTGCTGGATTTATCTCTCGTGCTCGGCAAAGCGTCGGCCTTTGAATACGTGCTGGTACACGAACTTTGCCATCTGGTGCATCGCAATCACTCGCGCAATTTCTGGCGTGAAGTGGAAAAGCATTTTCCGGATTGGCGCGATGAGCGCCGTTATTTGCATGGCGACGGCATGAAGTTAAAAGCAGAATTGCAGCGACTGATTGCCTGACTATATTTACCGGTTCCGGCCTAACTCGAGAAAGAAACTTCCTTCACCACCCTCACGTGCGCCATAACCGAACAGGAAACGCCCGAGCCAGGAATCAAATCCGAAATAGGCGCTGCCATGCAGTTCCTGTCGATGCGTCGAGTTATCGCTCCACAAATCGGCATATTCAATTGTTCCGCCGATAATGGCCGGGCGATTCAGCAGACGGCCCAGTTCATAGGTATAACCGACGAATCCCAGTGCATAGCTAGCGGTAAACAATTCATTGGGACGATAGCCCGGCAAGCGTGTCACGCCGCCGAGTCGATACTGGTTCTGCAGCAAGGCTTCACCCGAAATGGTGTCGTGATAGCGCAGACCGCCGTAGGCGGAATGCGCGCCAATGGCGTGGGCATAAATCAAATCGAAATTCAGCTGATTGAAATTATCGTCCGACCCCAGACTCTTGCGCCCCAAAGTTTGACCGAGCGATGCAAACATCCCCTTACGCGGCAACTGAAAACTATCCAGCCGGTCGAAAGTCAGGTTCCAATAAGCTTCGCCGGTATCAAAATCTTTATCGGCAACGCTAGCGGTACCGATGAGTAAATTGACTTCGCCACTCCGCTGCCGAAGGCCAACAGTGGCGGCACCGTAATTGCCGAATTCACGACCCGCGTAGACATCAAAGCCCCAGTTAGGCAGTTCGTATTGTGCGATGCGATTGCCGTTACTACCGAAATAATTCAGTTGCGGATTTTCAAAGCCGCCTTTGATGCCGGCAAAATAACGGCCCTGGATATCCAGGGGCTGAAAATATTCGCCGAATATCGCAGGTTCACTGCCTAGCTGTGCCAGCAGGCGGACTTCACCGCCCAATTGATTAATCGGGTTGCGCAAAATGCCGGCACGAATATTGAAAACAAAATCACCCCGGAAATCAGAATAGACATTCAATCCGGTTTCCAGATAATCCGGGCCATAACTTTGCGGTTTGATATCGATGACCAACCCACTTTTTCCATTTTCCTCGACCATATCGTAAGTCACGCTATCCAGCGTTCCAAGACCATAAACACGCCGAATGGCAGACTCCACTTTATCCACGTTAAAGCGTTGGTCAGTTGAAATATCCAGTCGCGCCAAAAGAACTTCATCGGAATAGCGGGTTTTGTTATTGAGCCGAACAAATTCAATCATGGGTTTTTCGCGCTCATATTTCTGCGTCATCGCTATGCGTTTTTCTTCACTCTTGTCGATGCCCGGCTTTATCAGAGCATTCAACTTTGCGCCCAGCACCTGCATGGCCTGATCGCCGATTTCCAGCGCCAGCTTTACCTTGAGAAAATCGCCGGTACGCACTTTGTCGCCAAGTGCCGGCTGGATAAGAATATCTCGGGGGCCCAAACTTTCGAGTGATTTTTTGGTATTGCTTACCGTCATTAAACTACCGAGTTGATCGGCGAAAGTCAGTATTGAAGCATTCTCGTCTAGCGATGCCAACGGTGTGCCGACATCGACCACAATCACAATATCGGCACCCATGCCGCGGGCCACATCGACCGGCACCTGGTTGACGATACCGCCATCCACCAATAATTGATCGCCGATTTTCACCGGTCGCAATACGCCGGGGATCGACATGCTGGCACGCATCGCAATCGAGAGATTTCCGCTATTCAACACGGCCGCTTCACCGGTATTGATATCGGTCGCAACCGCACGAAACGGAATCACCAGCTCATCGAAATTTCCCGAACGCGATGCTTCATTCGACAAACGCTCGAGCAATAGCATGATGCTTTCGCCGGCGAGCAAACCGGAGGTGATTTTGATGCCGGACTTGTCGATGCCGGGCTTGGCGCTCAACAGACTCAAATCATCATCGCGTTTGCGGCGGAAACTGCGTTCCGGTCTATCGAGTGAATCATCGAACATGCCGGCCCAATCCAGCTCGACTACCATTTTTTCTATTTCTTCGATCGACATGCCGGACGCATACAAGCCGCCAATCAAGGCACCCATGCTGGTGCCCGCAATGCAATCAATCGGAATTTGTCTGCGTTCCAGTTCCTTGATAACGCTGATATGGGCAAAGCCGCGTGCACCGCCACCGCCGAGCACCAGACCAATACGTGGTCTCGGATTTTGCGGATCCTGTTTTCGGCAGGCCTGGCTGTCTGCAAATACCGTCGATGGTAATAGTAAGGCAATCAACAAGAACCAAGACTTCATTTGAAATTCCTTTGTCACTTTATTTTTCTTTGCGCCAGTTTAACGATGCTGCCGTTTCCTTGCCTGATTCAATACTGACATCGAAGCCGCGCTTGATTAAATATTTCAAGGTCATTACCTGGCCCGTACCCAGCAAGGAAACACCATAGCTAACAAATAAACGTGGCGATATTTTTTTACCGACCGAGAATACGGCGCCACCCAGCGCGCGTGATTCGGTAATGCCCGCTTCATCAAACCCCAACTTTACACCGAGCTGTTGCGCCAGTATGTTGCCGCCCGCACTTAAAGCCAGCGCCGTTGCATCCAGTCGCTGAGTGTCACTGCTGCTGGCGGTATTGAGCGGCCGGCCCAATACCAGCCATGACAGGGCTTCGGAGGCTTCCATCGCCGGGGATGAGGTAATCGTTGTCTGCGGAGAACGCGCCGTGCCTTGCACGCGAATACCGACCGTGACGTCTTCAAAATTTCTTTCGGCAAGAATATCCAGCGCCGGATTATTGATTGACGATTTGGCGTAAGTCAGTCGGCTGCGCCTTATCGTCAATGCCTGCCCATAAGCCGTATAGCGACCACGCGCCTCTAGAGTACCGGTGGCAAGCGCCGGTCGACCGGGTTGGTCGCGCACCTGCAAACTGCCGCTCAGTTTTCCGTCAAGACCAAACCCTTTCAGTTCTACATTGCGACCCAGTTGCAGGGAAACGTCGGTATCGACTAAGAAGCCACCGGTTTCTGGCGCATCACGCGGGTCCAACACCACCACATCGGAAGACACCGATACGCTTTGGTCCAAACGTTCAAGATCGATCCTTGCACTCGGTACCACCACGATACCAGTCATTTTCAACAAGCCGTCCTGATACACCAGCTTGAGATCCGGGCTCATGTCGGCCTGCAAGTCGGGCGTATTCGACACCGTAATATTTTCGCCTTTCAAGCTGAGCTGCAGCGGACTGTTTTTATCGGCCAGATCAAGCGAGCCATCGAGTTGCAATTTGCCTTTGCCGGAACTCAATACGCCACTCAAGCGCGCTTGTCCGCTAGGCTCGCCACGCAAGATGACATCGCCTTCGGTAATTTTTATTCCAAGCGCTGGTAACTCGGCCGAAAACTGGCTCAGGCGTGCATCGCCACTGATAGTGGGCACGGCACGATTACCACTCAACACTAATTGCCCGACCACACGGCCATTGGGTTCGGCAATATCGGGGGAGAGCAACTCCAGCCACGTCAGCCGATAAACATTCAACGACAGCCTGCCTTTGAGCGCTGAAAATTCATCGAAGCCGGTTTGCAATTCACCGCTTATCGAACCCTGTTCCGGCAATAATGCATTGAGCTTTGCTTCGATGCGTTCGCCTTGAAGCGTCAAGTCGAACTTCAGATCACTATAGCTGACAACATCGCGCGTGACATTGGTATTCAAACGCAAGCCACCTGTACTCGAACGCAAACTGACATCACCGTTCCATGCACCGGTTTTGCCTCGGACAAAATTGCCATCCAGGTTCACTACACCGTAAGGATAATAATTCAGGTCCGGCATGCTTTCGCGTAACCAGGGATCGAGCAGCGACAATGGCAATTCATTGCCTTCGATGTTGCCATTATTACCATTGGCCTCGGCGCACAACTGCGCACTGCTACCGGTACGCAAACAGGTTTTATCCAGTCGAATGCTGCCATTGGCGAACTGGTAATTCGACGGTGATTGCAAGGACCAGGCTTCGCCCAAACGCGGGGAAAACTGCAAAGCATGCAATACGCCTTTCCAGTTTTGATTGGCACCGGCAGCACTGATATCGAGTTTGATTTTTCCGTAATCAAACTTTGCATCGGCCTGCGCCCGCAGATCGGCGATATTGCCACTGATCTGTGCGTCGAATTGTTCCAGCGCTTGACCGCTGATAGCGATGGCACTCGCGCTGACATGCATCTGACCATTCCGTCCGCTGCCAGGCAGATCACCGTCGGCCTCGAACTTTCCGATGCTATCTTTGCCCCAGCGCAGCATGCTGCCGCTCAGGTTTGCACGGTAATTCGGCGCATTGCCCGGACCGTTAATCGCCAACGTGCCCTGTAATAAGCCGCCACCGTTTGGAGAAATATCGGATAAGCCCAATGGCGAAAAATCGGCATTGATATCGTAACGCTCACCAAAACTTCCGTTTGCCTTTATGCGACTGCTGCCGATATTAAGCAGCAGTTTTCCATCGCCGTTTCTGCCATTCCATCTGGCCTGTGCTCCACCGGACAGTGCCCGGTCACGCAAGCGGCCTGAAATATTTTTTATTTCGGCTTCGCCAAACCATAATTCATCGGCATTCTGTTGCGCCTTCGCATCGATAAGGCCGTTCAGCGCGCCCGGAAAATCCGGAAAGAAGTAGGCCGGGTTGAATTGATTCAAGCTTGCCTGTAATTCGCCGCCGAGCGCCGGCTCCCAGAATAGCTTGCCTTGGCCCTGCAATTTTCCGGTCGCTGTCGTCGCACTCAGATGATTCAGCAGCAGGGTTTTATCATTACCGCGACCATCAAGTTTTACTATCGCTTTATCCTTGCCACGAAATAAAACGGCATCGCCGTCTATCGTCCAGTCCGATAATTTGCCGACCACTTTCATCTGTGCGCTTCCGGTCACGGAAACATTTTTATTGTCTTTGTTTTCAGGCACCAGATTCAGTTGCTGCGAACTCAGCAGAACATCGAAGACCGGATCTTCATTAATAAATTCTGCCTTGCCTTCTATACGCACCAAACCGGCGTCGACACGCAGCAGTACCGGCTTCAATTTCAATACACCGGCTTCAATCGATACCTGTGACGGTTCGATTTTCAGGGCCAGCTCGCCACGCTTCACGTCGCCGCTTAGGTTTGCATCGCCATCAACACCATTGCCGGCTAGCGAGAAAGCCCAGGGCTCGTCCGGCATCAAACCGAACTGTTCCAGCAATAATTGATCACTTTTCGCATTGAGTGACCAATGCGGCTGACTGCTGCCGTCTTGCAAACGCAGATCTAGCGCCAACGGCGCCGGTGCATTGCCACTGAGCTTAAGCCTGAAGTCATCAATGTCGCCGTTGGCATCCAGTGATAGTTGCGCCGGGCTAATGCCTTTTTCGGTTAGCGCAATATAGCGGCCTGTCAGATGTGTACGATATTTATCACGCGGCAAATACTCGCCTTTCAAATCCAGATTGCCCCGATCACTCTTTACCAGCAGCTTTGGCAAATCGACTTTGCCGTTTGCCAAAGTCAGCTCGGCATCAGCCTGATGAACAAGCACCAGTTTTTCTTTGCTATTTTGTATTTGCAATTGCTGGATCTGCAACTGATCGACAGCAATGGTCATCGGCAAATCAATCGTCGGTAAAAATTCCGGCCAGCGCGGCAATTCAAAAGGCTCGTCGTCGCTTGGCAAAGTGAGCACTGCGTTTTCAATCAGCAGGGTTTCGATATCGAGGCGTCTCGACAGCAGTGGCCAAATGCCATTTTTCAGTTTTATTTTTTTAGCAGTAAAAACATATTTACTGTCGATGTAATGCAAATCATTGACGGCCATGCCGTCCCATAGGGTGCCTTCCAGCTTGCCCCAGGTCAGCTTGCTGTCTTCGGGCAATTGCTCGGCAATACGTGCCATTAAAAAATCACGACCGCCATCGCTTCGCACAGCCCACAGACCGAACAGGGAAAGCAATAAAACGCCGAGCAACAGGAAAATCAGCAGAAATTTTAATAGCCGACGTGTCATCACAAGTCCGGCCCCAGACTGATATGCAGGCGGATACTTTGATCCGGTTCGTTCAAGCCACGGGCAAGATCAAATCGAATCGGGCCGACCGGCGAACGCCAACGCAGGCCAAGTCCGACACCGACATTCGTCTTGAATTGTTCATCGAAGGCATCACCAGCATCAACAAACGCAGCAGCCCCCCAGCTTGGCGTAAACATATGCTCAAACTCGATACTTGCAACGGCGATATGCTGGCCACCGACGATGGCACCTACGCCTTCGCCGATTTCGCGATACCCATAACCACGAATACTGTGATCACCGCCGGCATAGAAACGTTGCGAAGGCGGAAACAAGGCGAAGTCATCACTAAATGTAGTGCCCAGTTCGCCACGTAATAAAATTCGATTATTGGCACCGATAGCGCGAATATAATTCGCCTCGGCGCGCAGTTGTACGAAATCGATATCCGAACCGATTGCTTTTGCACCGGTGCGCGCTTCCAGAAAAAACCGATAGCCCTTACCCGGCGTATTGATATCGTCGTATTTTTTTCGTTCCGCCGTAATCACCGGGGCCACAATGGTGCTGTATTGCCTGAGGTTGGTGATCAGTTCGTCATAACGTTCGCGCTTGTATTCCAATGCACCGGTCAAATCCCAATTATGCCAGCGGCCATTTCTGCTGAGTGCCAATTCGGTAAATTGCGTGGTGACCTCATTGATTTTTTCTTCGCGCAACGATATCCGCGCGCCATACCAGCCCTCGATTTTTGAAAATGCCGGCACGCGATACTGTGTTGTGAAATTGCTTTTTTCCTGGGCAACATCGAATTGAATGAATAATTTGTGGCCTTTGCGATTTACCCAGCGCCGTTCCAGGCTACTGGCAAATCCAGCGCCACTGTCGGTGCCGTAACGAAGACCGAGTGAATAGATGCTGCGCTTGGCCGGGCTAAGGCTAATTTGAATCGGCACCACGCCGTCTTTGGCTTCGTCGGGCAAGGGCTGCACATTGATCGCAGCGAAATAATCCAGATCAGCCAACGTTTTTTGCAAGGAAAATAATTCGCCTTGATCAAATGCCTGCCCCGGTTCCCAGGGCACCAGTTTTTCCAGCAGTTCGCTCTCGAATTGATGGCCTTCAAATCTTGCTTCGCCAAAACGGAAACGCTGCCCACTGGTCCAATCAAGCGCGATATCGGCGGCATGCTCGGCGCGCGTGACTTCCACTTTATGGGCATTCAAATTGGCGTCGAAATAACCACGTTCATTCAAGGCGCGACTGATATTGATTTTGCTGGTCTCGTACTCACCATGATGAAATACCGAGCCCGGTTGCGGCTGAAAGGACCTGACTTGCTGACTGACGACCGGGTCTTCTTTGGCTTCGCCGTTCAAATCCAGTAACAGCTTGCGAACTTCCACTGGCTGACCAAGCACCACAGTGAAATATACATTGACGTTTTCACCCTCGCGTACCAGTTTAGATTCGACCTGGGCGTCGTAATAACCAAAAGCTTCCAGCCCAAGACGCACTTCGCGTGGTGCCAACCGCATTAAATAATCCAGACGATTCTCGCTGACAACCGAAGTAGCATCGAGCTGAGTGCGCGCCAATGACAAAGCACTGCGCACATTCAGGATTTGGGCTTCGTCCAGGCCGGCGAATTCAATCGCCTTTACTTGCAGCGCTTCAGCCCGTGAAGCGAGCAACAGGGATGCAAGGGCAAGGGCCGTCAGGCCTAAAGGTCGGCGGGTCATAGGTTTACTATAACGAGCCGAACGTGAATATTTCGCTTATGCAACCAAGGCTGCAATTTCTGCCACGCTGGCAAAGCGATCCGCAACCGTTTTAAGCAAAGCAAGGCGGTTGTCACGCACAGCCACGTCATCGACATTCACCATCACGCTATCGAAGAAGGCATCGACTTGCGGTCGCAGCGTTGCCAGGCGCGAGAGAACGGCAACATAATCACGTGAGGCCAAGGCAGTGTCGGTATCGGCCAAGGCAGCGGTGACAGCAGCATGCAAATCTTTTTCGCCTTGTTCCTGCAGTAAATCTGCATTCACGCTGCTCGGTATTTCGCCTTCGACTTTACGCAGGATGTTGCGGATACGTTTATTGGCGGCCGCAAGAGCCGGCGCTTCCGGCAACTGTGCAAATTCACGAACTGCTTTCAGGCGTTTGTCGAAGTCGAGTAGCGATGCAGGCTTCAATTCGGCGACGGCATCGAATTGGGCCGAATTAAAACCCTGATCGGCATAGTAGTTGCGCATGCGGTCGAGTACAAACAAATAAATTTCTTCAACCTGCTCCGGATCAGGCTTTGCTTTATCAACCAACTCCTCCAACACTTTCCACACTTGATTCTTATCTACACCAACACCAACGCCCAATACATTGAGTGCTTTAACTGCATCCAAAATAGCTCCTGCAATCGGTTTTGTTTCATAGAGTGCGTTCAGTGCACACGCATACTTGATAAAAATTTTCAACGGAATATCGATCCCGCCCTCAATCAATGTCCTTGCTAGTCCAAGCGCATTACGGCGCAACGCAAACGCATCTTTATTACCTGTCGGTTTCAAGCCCGCAGCAAAACCACCTGCAAGCGTATCCAGACGCTCTGCAATTGCCAGCACCTGTCCGATCTTCGAAGGCGCAATCGCATCACCAGAAAAACGCGGTTGATAAGCTTCATCAATCGCATTGGCAACTGCTTCCGGTTCACCGGCAGCTTTTGCATAGTAACGACCGGCAACGCCTTGCAGTTCCGGAAACTCGCCGACCATGCGGCTTTGCAAATCGGCTTTACACAATTCGGCGGCGCGCTTGGCTTGTGCAGCATCGGTATCAATCACTCCAGCAATCGCTTCGGCCAATTTGGCAATGCGTTGCGTCTTGTCTGCATAGCTACCAAGTTTTTGTTGATAGGTAACAGTTGTCAAACCATCTGCCATTGAAGCAATGCCTTGCTTCAAATCTTCATCATAGAAAAATTTCGCATCGGCAAATCGCGGACGAATCACGCGCTCGTAACCTTTGCGAACCTGTTCGACATCGGTACTTTCGATATTGGCAATACCGATGAATTTTTCCGACAGTTTTCCGTTGTTATCGAATACCGAGAAAAATTTCTGGTTGGTTTCCATCGTGGTGATCAGGGTTTCCTGCGGCACGGCCAGGAATTCTTTTTCGAATGAACACAAAACCGCCGACGGCCATTCGACCAGACAGTTCACTTCGTTCAACAGATTTTCGTCGATGCGGGCAGTGCCGCCAGCTTGCATTGCCGCTGCTTCGATTTGTTCGCGAATACGGTCACGGCGCTCATCGGCATTCACCAGTACGAACGAATCACGCAATGCATCGACATAGGCATGCGGCGTACTGACCCAGACCGGCTTGTTGTGATGGAAACGATGGCCGCGGCTCATGCGATCGGATGTCAATCCCATCACTTCGCCTTCGATCACATCATTACCCATCAACATCACAAGCCAGTGCACCGGACGGATGAATTTGGTTTCGCGATTGCCCCAACGCATCGGTTTGGGAATCGGCAAAGCAGCCAGGGATTCACTGACAATTTCGGCAATCAAAGCCGTGGTCGCTACACCGGGCTTTTCACTGCGGGCAACAAAACGCTCGCCTTTTTGATCAGTCGTTTTTTCCAGTTGCTCCACACTCAAGCCATTCTTGGCGGCAAAGCCAAGCAAGGCAGGCGTTGCAGCGCCTTCGGCATTCAAGCCAATATTCAGATACGGGCCGAGGACTTCGGATTTCTGCGAAGCCTGTTCGGTGCCGACTTCGGCAAATAGAGCAGCAAGGCGACGCGGCGAATACAAAGCCTTCGCATTGTTTTTGTTGAATTCAATACCGCGTTTTTCAAAACCGGCGGCAATACCATCGAAGAAAGCCTGTGCCAATTCCGGCAAGGCTTTCGGCGGCAGTTCTTCGGTGCCCAGTTCAATCAGAAGTGGAAGCATGGCCATTACGCGACCTCCTTCTTCAGATTCGGGAAGCCGAGTTTTTCGCGTTGTGCAAAATACGCTTCGGCCACTGCGCGCGATAAAGTGCGAACCCGCAAAATGTAACGTTGCCGTTCGGTCACAGAAATTGCACGGCGGGCATCAAGCAGATTGAAACTATGCGATGCCTTGCAGACCTGGTCGTACGCTGGCAATGGAAGGCCTAACTCAACACATTTCAGCGCTTCTTTTTCGCAGGCATCAAAACGATGGAACAATTCGGATACATCGGCGTGTTCGAAGTTGTAGGCACTTTGTTCAACTTCGTTCTGGTGATACACATCGCGGTAATACACCGGGCCTTGCGGGCCAACGGTCCAAACCAAATCAAACACGTTATCGACGTTTTGCAGATACATGCACAAACGTTCCAGACCATAAGTAATTTCGCCAGTCACCGGTTTGCATTCCAGACCACCGGCCTGCTGGAAATAGGTGAACTGGGTAATTTCCATGCCGTTCAACCAGACTTCCCAGCCCAGACCCCAGGCGCCGAGTGTCGGGGATTCCCAGTTGTCTTCGACGAAGCGCAAATCATGTACCAAGGGGTCAACACCGAGTGCTTTGAGTGATTCGAGATACAAATCCAGAATATTGTCGGGATTGGGTTTCATCACGACCTGATATTGGTAATAGCGTTGCAGGCGGTTCGGGTTTTCACCATAGCGGCCATCGGTCGGGCGGCGGCAAGGCTGCACATACGCGGCATTCCAAGGCTCCGGACCCAATGCCCGCAAAAAAGTGGCGGGATGGAAGGTGCCAGCACCGACTTCCAGATCAAGCGGCTGAATCAGCACGCAGCCCTGTTCGGCCCAGAAATAGTTAAGTTTAAGGATCAGTTCTTGAAATGTCGGGGCGGCCATAAGGCGAATCATCAACGGAAAGCCGGTATTATAGGCTGATACGCAGTTTTAGAGCTCGAACACATGAAACCTTTTTTGATTATCGAAACCGGCAAGCCGGTCCCTACTTTGAAGCGCCACGGCGGATTTCCCGATTGGATTCGGGTCGCTTCTGGCCTGCATGTGCGTGACGTAAAAGTCTGCAATGTCGAGGAAGGCGAAAAACTGCCTGATGCGAAGGGCTTTACCGGCGTCCTGGTCACCGGTTCCGGCGCCATGGTGACCGAGCGCCATGACTGGAGTGAACGTACTGCCGAATGGTTGAACGATGCGGCACACAAGAACCAATCGATTTTCGGCATTTGCTACGGCCATCAATTACTCGCGCAAACGCTCGGCGGCAATGTCGATTACAACCCGAAGGGTCGCGAAATGGGCACCATCTCGGTGTCCCTGCATGCACATGCGAAAGATGATGCGCTGTTTGCCGAATTACCTGCATCGATCAACGTGCATTCAACGCACCAGCAAACCGTGCTCACTGCACCGCCAGAGGCTACTGTGCTGGCCTATTCGGATAAAGATGATTGCCAGGCATTCCGCTGGAAAGATAATGTCTGGGGCGTGCAATTCCATCCGGAATTTTCGACCGAACACATGCGCGAATATATCCATGTCCGCCGCATGGCATTGATTCAAGAAGGCAACGAACCGAAGGCCATGCGCAAGGCCGTCAGCGCCGCACCGGATGCAAGACGCGTTTTGAGAAATTTTGTTTTGCATGCGCAATCACGC
>JBOHYH010000259.1:0-18341 GCA_050737775.1 Arenimonas sp. | reverse complement strand
CTTCGTATTCGTAGGGGCGTCTGCTTGCTGCGCCCATGGGTTGCGGCAGATTTGGGCGCAGCAAGCAGACGCCCCTACGAATTATGGCGCGATTAAATCGGCCAAACGGAATGAATGCGGGTCACGGAAAAACAACGAGTGGAAAGGCGTCGCCTTTTTATCAAAAGGTTTCCATTGGCCTTCTTTCTGCGCGAGCCGGTCCGCCATTGCCCATAGCACCGCAGCATTGGCGCCCATGCCCAGATGGGTGGCACTAACTTCAATGTTCTCCGACATCTTGTGATCGGGAGCCAGACTCATTCGCCAGTTCACGATGCCGTCTGTTTTACTCATGATCGATGTCGTCGGCACACTGGGTTGCCCGGCAACCAATTCCATCAGTCGCGGATCGTCATGACGGAAACCGCTGACCAATTCGAAAATGCGCCAGACATTGGTGCCTTTTGGATGACCGGTCAACGGCGAACCCATCGTGATCACCGAACGAATGCGTTCGGGCATTCGCAAAGCGAGTGCGTTCGCCATCGCGCCACCGAGTGACCAACCGACGATGCTGACTTTCTGGTCATGCTCAAATTGAATTTGTCTTACTTTTTCGACCAGACCCTTGATCACGTGTTCGCGCGGTCCGAAGTTGAGACCTTGATCCCATTTGTAGGCGGCATAACCTAAACGGTCCAGATAGCGACGAATGGGATACGTGCTGCGATCACCGGCAGCCAGGCCCGGCAAAACCAGAACCGGATGTCCGTCGCCACGCGGGGCGTTTTTCAATAATGGCCAGGCGGCAAGATACGAGCCCCATTCAAATACTGCGCGTCCTTCCAAGGCCATGCACAACCATGACGGCGGCTTCAGTGCTTGATGTGTCTTGGGACGCACGAGGGGTACTTTCATTCAGGCAACTTCTCATTCAATTCGTAAAGGGCGCGTGACAGTGCGGCAGCAAGTGCTTCTGGCTTTCTCACGATATCGCCGCAAGCGGTGATGCCAAATTCGAGCGAGCCCGCATAACTTTGTACAGTAATATTCAAAGCCAAACCGTGCGTCACTATGGAAACTGGATAGTAATGCCTCAGCTTCGCCCCCGCCAGATAGAGTGGAATGGGTGGTCCGGGAACATTGGAAATGGCGACATTCGCCAAGGGTGGCAGTTTTTCCGCGACGCGCCCCAATGCCCACAGGCGCGACAGACCCGAAGCCCAAATGGGTGCGGCCAAGCCGGGGAAATCAGTCGGAATCAGATTCTTGAATGTCGCAACACGTTGCTTGATCTGCGCGGTCGATGCACGAATGGCCTGCAGACGTTCAAGTGGATCAGCGATATCGGTTGCCAAAGAACACTGCACCATCGAGACCTGATTATTGGCGTCGGTATTGCCGCTTTCACGCAGGGATACCGGCATCGCGGCAATCAAACTTTGTTTGGGCAGGTGCTGTGTTTTTTTCAGCATCTCGCGCAACGCACCACCGCACATCGCCATGACTACATCATTCAGACTGACATTGAATCCGCGTGCAACGCGCTTCACCACATCGACAGGCACCGATACGGTCGCAAAACTTCGGGCACTGCTGATTTGCTGATTGAACGGCGTGCGCGGCGCCAGCAAAATACTGTCGCGCAGATTTTTAAGTTTGCTCGGCGAGCTTATTCCGCCGGCGAGTTTCAATGTGCTCGGCAAGGCCCGCAATAATTTTGCAAATTGATTCACGGTTGAACGCACGGCCGTTTGGGTGACGTCGCGTTTTCGCAAGCGCGAAGCAGGTTCCGCCAGTGCTGTTTTTTTCTTGCTCGCTTTTCTCGGCGCCTTGGCTTCTATATCAAGCAGAACTTGCGCCAATGCAACTCCGCCCTGTCCGTCAAGCAAGGCATGGTGTACTTTTGAATACAGGGCAATGACACCCGGTTCAACATTCTCGATCACCACGAATTGCCACATGGGCATGCTGCGATCCAGCAGGGCCGCATGCAACTTGCCGGTCAGTGCATGCAATTTGCTCATGCCGCCATTGCCGGGCAAGGTTTTTTTCAGTACATGTTTTTTCAGATCGACGGTATCGGTTTCGACCCACATTGGATGTGCCAGATCGAGGGGCGATTCTTTCAATACCCGTCGCAATGCCGCAGCATGTGGCAAACGATCCTGCAAATGCGCCAAGAGTTCGGCCTGGAAATCATATTTTTTCTTGGCGCGTGTTGTTGGTACTTCAATCAACATCACGCTACCGACATGCATCGGCGTACCGGCATTTTCGAGATACAGAAATCCGGCATCCAGTCCGCTTAATGGTTTAAGTCGTTTCGCCATCACATCCCCCCATGTTTATGCTTATTTGCCCTTGAATACCGGTGCACGCTTTTCCCTGAATGCCGCAATCGCTTCGTGCATGTCTTCGGTTTTCATCATCTCGGGCAACATCGGCATCAGTGCTTTCAATGCCGTGATATCGCCTTCATGCCTTGCCTGTCGTGCCGATGCTAGCACTGCCTGCACACCCAGGGGAGCAGCGTTCGCAATACTGCGAGCAATCTTGAGTGCGCATTCGAACTGCTCGCCCGGCTCGGTCAATGCCTGCACAAAACCAAGGCGATACGCTTCTTCGCCACTGAATTCATCGCCGGTCAACAAATAACGCATGGCATTGCCCCAGCCGATTTCCTGCATCAATCGAACCGTGGCACCACCGCAGGGAAAGAAACCGCGTTGTACTTCCAGTTGTGCAAAGCGCGCCGTGCGCGATGCGACCCGGATATCGCCCGCCATCATCAATTCCATGGCAACGGTAAAACTGACGCCTTGTGCGGCAATCACCAATGGCTTGCTCAAGCGTTTTGTTTCATCCAGACCAAATGGCTCGAGACTAGTATCGGGCAAATCCGCCAGACGGCCTTGCGCAAGCACCGGCGCCCATTGCGGCAAATCCAGTCCAGCAGTGAAATGATCGCCATGGCCGAACAATAATCCGACTCGCAATTCGGGATCACGATCCAGTTCACCATAGGCTGCCGCGAGTGCGCGATACGTATCGACATCAAAAGCATTGCGTTTTTCGGGGCGATTAAACCCCATCAATAAAACATGGCCGTCGCGTTCAAGGGTAAAGGCAGATTCGTTCATTAGAATGCTTCCACTGGCATGGTGAGTGTGGTGTTGTCCATTTTTTGCAGCAACGCTGCCTGGCTTTTTATCTGCGGCAATTCGTATGTAAAAAAGAACCGGCAGGCTTGCAGTTTTCCCTGATAAAAATCCTGCCCGTTTTCTGCAGACCTGGCCGCCACTACTGCCTGCTTCAACCACATCCAGGCAATACTGACATGGCCCATCATGGCCAAGTAATACGAAGCATTGGCCAGGCTTAAACGAATATTGCCTGCCAGCAATTGGGTAACCAGCACTTGCGTGGTTTTTCCGACCAATGACAGGGCTTCCGATAATTGATCGGCATATGGCCTTAAATTTTCAAACGCATTCGCTTGCGCAATATCGGCTTGAATTTGCTGTTGCAGCAGTGCGAGTGCCGCGCCATTTTCGAGCAATACTTTTCTACCTAGCAAATCGAGTGCCTGGATGCCATTGGCACCTTCGTGAATCGGATTCAAACGGTTATCACGATAAAATTGTTCGACCGGGTATTCACGGGTATAGCCATAGCCACCGAGCACCTGAATGGCCAGGTCATTGGCCTTGCAACACCATTCGCCAGTCCAGGCTTTCAGGATCGGTGTGATCAAATCAAGCAACAGCGCGGCTTCGCGGGTTTTGTTTTTATCAGAATCGTTATCACGCACATCAATCAATTGCGCCGAATAAAACGCCAATGCCAGCGCACCTTCGGTATAGGATTTTTGCTGCAATAACATGCGTCGTATATCAGCGTGTTCAATCAGCGCAACCGGCGGCGATGCCGGATTTTTTTGTTCCGGATGACGCCCTTGCTTACGTTCTTTCGCATATTCAAGCGAATGCAAATAGCCTGCCGTACCCAACATGATGGCGCCAACGCCAACACCAATACGCGCTTCATTCATCATGTGAAACATCTGCGACAGACCTTGATGCGGTGGACCCACCAGATAACCGACACAATTTTCTTGTTCCCCGAATTTCAGAAAGGTATTAACGATTCCGCGCTGTCCGAGTTTATGATTCACACCGGCCAACTGCACATCATTGCGTTCGCCCAGACTGCCATCCTCATTGACCAGAAATTTCGGCACAATGAAAAGACTGATGCCTTTTACGCCAGCCGGACCACCGGGAATTTTTGCCAACACCATATGCACAATATTTTCCGACAAGTCATGCTCGCCGCCGGAGATCCACATCTTCGAACCACTGATGCGATAGCTGCCATCGTCATGCAATGTCGCAAGGGTTTTTATATCCCCCAAGGACGAGCCCGCCTGCGGCTCGCTCAGACACATCGTACCCAGGAAACGCCCTTGCAAAATCGGATGCATGTACTTTTGCTGTTGCTCTGGCGTGCCATGCGCTTTCAACAAATTGGCGACACCGCGTGCCAACATCGCATAACCCATGGTGGAAACATTCGCGCTGGCAAACAAGGCATCGCAGGCAAGTGAAATACTGAAAGGCAACTGCATCCCGCCATCTTCGCTATCGGCAAATGCCGCCGGAAATCCGGCTTCGGCGTAGGCATCCAATGCGATTTTCACTTCGGGAATAATCTTGACGCGTCCGTTATCAAACTCGGGCTCGTGATGATCGGATTTGCGGTTATGCGGCAGAAACTTGCTCAATGCCAAATCATGCGCTGCTTGAATCACGGCATCGAAAGTTACGACTTCATGTTCGGCAAATCGCGGATAAGCGCAAAGTTTTTCGACCGGAAAAACTTCGTGCAATAAAAATTGCAGATTCTGCTGATTGATCAAAGGTGACGTGGACATGGGCTTCCCTTTTGCTTTTACGCAGTCTAAGCGATGTGCTCATGGCGTAGGAGGCCACTTGCGACCAGCACATATAACCGTGGGAGCGCCCTTCAGGCGCGAATGCTCCCATATGCGTATCCTAGAAAATTTACTGTATTCCCTGCTATCCGTCTGGGGCCGGGCGACGGCTTGTTTTGCTGAAAATAGTCGGAGCGCTTTTCAGCGTGACAGCTCCGGCGACACTTTTCGCGCCTGACGCACGCTTCCACGGGGAAGCAGCGCAGCAGGTCATTCGCGGCTGACGCCGCTCCTACGTTTTTCTGAAACCCGCGTTATACTGGGTTTTTACGATTGTTGACCGCATGTTTCTTGAGCACTTCCAGCTGCGTGAACCACCTTTTTCAATCAGCCCGGACCCGCGTTTCGTTTTTTTGAGCGATCGCCACCGGGATGCTTTGGCACATCTTTTATATGGTGTCGGCCAAGGCAGCAGCGGAGGATTTGTGCAACTGACCGGCGAAGTCGGGACGGGGAAAACAACGCTCTGCCGTTTATTACTGGAACAATTACCCGAGAACACGCGCGTCGCCTTGATTCTGAATCCGATGCTGTCGCCGATTGAATTACTGGAAGCCATCGGCAAGGAACTGCATATTCCATTGCGCGGCAAGCAGGGCCATCAAAAGCGTTTGATCGATGCCTTGAATGTGTATTTACTACAAGCCTATGCCGAAGGCCTGCGCGTGGTATTGATTATTGATGAAGCACAGAATCTTTCGGCCGACGCACTGGAACAAGTTCGCCTGCTGACCAATCTTGAAACCAATACGCAGAAGCTGTTGCAGATCATCCTGCTTGGCCAGCCTGAATTGCGGGATTTGCTTGCACGCCGCGATTTGCGGCAATTATCCCAACGCATCACCGCACGTTTTCATCTCACGCCCTTGAATGAAAGCGAAACCCAGCAATATTTACGGCATCGCTATGCCGTTGCCGGTGGCCCGCAGTTTCCTTTTTCGGCCGATGCCATTCGCGCCTTGTTTCGATACTCGAAAGGAATTCCGCGCTTGCTGAACATCATCGCCGACCGGGCATTGCTGGCGGCTTACGTACACGAAAACAAAACCGTCGACAAAAAATTGATAATACTTGCGGCGAAGGAAATTCTGCCGACGATGACCATGTTCAATGCACGGCGAATCGGACTGTGGGTTCTGGCGGCATTGCTGGTAACCGCTCTGGGTTTTGGCATCCGACATTATTTCGATTCAAGCACCCATGCACCGGGAGTCGACCATGTCGCTGATTCTTGATGCCCTGAAAAAATCCGAAGCCGAGCGCCAGCGCGGACAAACGCCAAATCTGTTGAGTCCGCTGCCATCAGCTTCCAGAGAGACTCAGGCAAATACAAAATCCGGGCTGCCTTGGCTGATCGTGGTTTTGCTGTTCATCGTGATATTGATAATCGGTTTTTTTTACCTGAAAGATAAAACGCAGGCATCAACCGTAACCACGCCTGTGCCGGCAACCGAAGTGTCGCGGCAAACTACCGTCGCGGAGCCAATCAAGAACCAGCCATCAGTGACAGCAGCACCAGTACCTGCACCCATTGAAAAACCCGATCCGGCAATAAACACTGCCGCAGCGCCCGTACCTGCCAATCCGACCAGCGCGCCGGCACCGACGATAGAAACGCCGCCGGATATCGTAGAACCAGAACCCGTAGCAAGAATCGCGAGCCTGTCGGAAATGTCGGCTGAACAACGGCAACAGCTGCCAACACTAAAACTCAGCATGCATGTGTATTCCGCCGAAGCCGGCAAACGTTTTGCCATCATTGACGGTCAACGTGTTAACGAAGGCAGTGTGCTCGGTAGCGCTGTCATTGAACAAATTCGTCAAGATGGCGTGGTATTGTCGGTACAGGGACAAACCTATTTACTGCCGCGGCCATGACTAAACGATAATGTTCACTCAACATGTTTGTTGATCTGCCATCGAGAAAGAAAACAGCCAGGCGCTGGGCAACACCGCTTCTGGTGGGAATAATCGTACTGGTATTTCTCTGGTTGCAATGGTGGCCGAGCGCTGCTCAGGTCAAAATCTATCTGGATAACTGGGGCACCTTATCCGGCAGCTTGCATCAATGGCGTGTCGACTTCAGTGATGGCCGCCCACTTACGTTGATTAGTGCAATGTTTATCCATATCAATTGGGTGCACATGCTTGGCAACGTAATGTTTCTGCTCATCTTTGCCTTTCCCTCCGAAAAATCACTCGGGCCGTGGCGCCTGCTCAGCGTTTTTTTACTCGGCGGTGCCATTGCCAACCTGGTCGCTTCATTGATGCTGGATACACCCGGCCGCTTGATTGTCGGCGCCAGTGGTGGTGTTTCCGCACTTATCGGCGCCTATCTTGCATTGTTCCCCAGTGCACGTTTGGGTATCGTTTTGCCGTTGGGACTCTGGCTGGAATTTATACGTCTGCCCGCCGTCGTATTAATTGGCGTCTGGGCCCTGCTGCAATGGCTGTTTACCTTTCTCGGTCCGGCATTCGGTTATGTTGCCTGGTGGGCGCACGTCAGCGGTTTTATTGCAGGCATTATCATTGCCTTGTTGATGCGACCTTTTATCAATATTCCACGACTGAAATAATGGCCGCATGAAAAAACTCTACAAAATCACCTTCTTCAATGCCGGGAAAATCTACGAGCTTTATGCCCGTAAAATCATCTCGGGCGATATTTGGGGCTTTACCGAAATCAGCGAGCTGGTTTTCGATGTCAACGAAGGCCTGGTGGTAGATCCGACCGAAGAGCGTCTTCGCGACGAGTTTGCCAATACCCGCGTGTTGCATCTGCCGATGCAAAGCATCGTGCGAATTGAAGAGGTCGATAGAAAAGGACAGTTAGCGATTCGCGATGCCACCACTGGCGAAAAAGTAGTAACACCTTTTCCCATGCCTTCAAAACCGCAACGTTAAGTCGACGGCTGCAAAGCCACAGTACCCGCTCTGCCACTATTTTTTAATCTTCGCTTTCGGTGCACTCGCCAATTTCAAGCGAGCGAGCGCACGATTGATGATGTCATCCCCGGTAATGGATTCGCCACGCGAAAAACCATCGTCGGTTTCATCATCGCCTGCCAGGTGCCCGACCAAATCCTGTTCGCGCAAACCTTTATTGGCAGTGCCGGTAACGATGACATCGGGCGTAATGCCATTGGCCTGGATCGATTTTCCATTCGGCGTGTAATAACGTGAAATGGTCAACTTGATACCGTCGCCGCGTGTCATCGGAAATACTTTTTGCACCGATCCTTTTCCGAAGGTACGGCTGCCCATCAACAGAGCACGCTTCTGGTCTTTCAATGCACCGGCAACCACTTCGGATGCACTCGCACTACCCACATCGACCAAAATAATAATCGGCGCGCCTTTCAGAATGTCGCCCGGCGTTGCCCGCAGAATCAAGTTCGAATCACTCATGCGGCCCCGCGTACTGACTATCACGCCAGAATCAAGAAACGCATCGGCAATTTGCAAAGCGGCTTCCAGCAAGCCGCCGGGGTTGCTGCGTAAATCAATCACCAATCCACGCAATTTTCCGTTTTGCGATTTACTCAACGCGTTTACTTCACGCACCAGACTGCGGCCGGTATCTTCCTGGAAAGTACTGATGCGAACATAGCCATAGCCGGGTTCGAGGATGCGCGATTTCACACTATCGAGCTTGATTAGCTCACGCATTACCAGAACTTCTTTCGTGCCGGCTTCGCCGGCGCGGGTAATATTCAAACGCACCGCCGTACCGGGTTTGCCGCGTAGCCCCAGACTCGCATTATTGGCATTGCTGCCTTTCACCGGCTTGCCATCAATCGCGGTGATGACATCGCCGGAACGCAAACCGGCCTTGGCTGCAGGTGAACCATCGATGGGAGAAACGATGGCCAGACTTTTGTCTTTGCGAAACTCGACTTCTATTCCAATCCCCTGATAGGTGCCAGTAGAAAATTCGAGTAAATCCTGCATTTCGCTTTTGTCGAGATAAGCACTGTGCGGATCAAGTTCCTGCAACAGGCCGCGCAAGGAAGCATCGAACAGTTCACCGTTTTTGATCGGATCGACGTAAGACTGTTCAACCAGGCTTAACACCTGCATATAACGACGAATTTCATCAATCGGTATGGCGCCGGTGCTTGTCGCTGGCGGATTGGTTTTGACCGCAGTATTACGAACCGCCTGAGCCAGGCTTAGCGATGAAAACAGGGACAACACAAGTAAAGCTAACGCGCGCATTGGTATTCCTAGGGTTTTAACCAGACTCGTGGATCTTTCGGTTGGCCATTTTGTCGCAATTCAAAATATAAGGCCGGGCTTGCCTGTCCGCCAGAGCGGCCCAGGGTGGCGATGGCATCGTTGATTTTGACGGTATCACCGACATTTTTCAGCAGGCTATCGTTGAAAGCATACAGGCTCATCCAGCCATTGCCGTGATCGACAATCAGCAATAGACCATAGCCTTTCAACCAATCCGCATAAGCCACGCGACCCGGCGCGACCGCGCGGATTTCGGCGCCGATATTGCCGGCAATCAGTAAGCCGTCACTGCGATGACCATCGGGCATGCTGCCGCCAAAACCGGCCAGCACACTGCCCTGCACCGGCAAACGCATCGGCCCCATGGGCACCAGAGCCAATGGTTTGACGGCTGCTCTCTTGCCATCCCGCGATGGCTTTATCACCGGTTTCTGAGCCATCAGTTGCTGCAGTTTAATGAGCAATTGATTCAGGTTTTTTTCGTCGCGACCCAGAGCGTTCAAACGCGTTTTCTTGTCACGATACTGCGCATCGACCTGTGCCAATGCCAAGTCACGCTGTTTCCGCTGGTCGCTCAAGGCCGCAAGGTTTTTTTCCCGGATTTGCTTTGCCTGCTCGAACTGTTGTTGCTGCTGCTTGACCTTTTCAGTCATCAAGGACAATTCCTGCAATTGCGCCGAAATCAAATCGAGCTGTGTTTTTTGATCGGCCTGGAAATAGCGGTGGTAAGTCAGCGCGCGCGATGAGTCGCTGATCTTGTCTTGCGATAACACCAGTTCCAGAGTGGGCGCTCTTCCCAGTGCGTAGGCCGAGCGAATAAGGACTGCCAATGCTTGCTTCTGTTTTACCAGTCTGTGTTCCAGCGCCTGCCTGTCTTTCTCAAGCAATTCGAGCTGCGATTGCTGTGCCAGCAATTGCTGATTGCTTTTGCGAGCAAGCTTGCTCGCTTCAGCCACTTTTGCATCCATTTCGCGCACCGACTGATCGGCTTCGGCACGCTGTTGCTCCAGCTTTTTCTGATCTTCGCTGAGCTTCTTGATTTGCGCCTGTACCGCTTCCAGTTTTTTCTTTTGTGCAGCAGCCTGTGCCTGCGTCGATGGTTTTGCAGACACGGCTATGCCGGTTTGCATCATCAGCAAAAAGGAAATAAAGATACTGGCAAAAAACTTTGCCACTCAGACCAGCTCCACCAGCGAAGTGCCCGTCATGTCGACCGGCTTTTCAATACCAAGCAAATACAGCATCGTCGGTGCAATATCCCGCAAGGCGCCGCCCTTCCTCAAAACCGCTTTACGTCCGACATATACAAACGGCACTGGTCCGATGGTATGGGCGGTATGCGGTTCACCGGTGATCGGGTCGCGCATCATTTCCAGATTGCCGTGATCGGCAGTCACGAACATTTCACCGCCGACATCCACAATGGCGGTACGTAATGCGCCAAGTGCCGTATCGACTGCTTCTGCCGCCTTAATCGCGGCTGCCAGATCACCAGTGTGCCCGACCATATCCGGGTTGGCGATATTGCAGACAATCACATCGAATTGTTGGCCACCAATAGCAGAGACCAATTTATCGGTCAGTTCCGGGCAACTCATTTCAGGTTGTAGATCATAAGTTGCGACTTTGGGCGAAGGAATCAAAATGCGTTCTTCACCTACGGCCATTGGCTCACGACCACCACTGAAAAAGAAGGTGACGTGGGCATATTTTTCGGTTTCGGCAATTCGCAGTTGCGTGCACTGGTTTGCTTCCAATACATCCGACAAGGTGTTTGGTAAATCATCGGAGCCATAAGCCACCGCGGCGTCGAGTTTTTCGTCGTACTGGCTCAGACAGACGAAGCGCGACAATTCAATCTGGCGTGGTTTGGAAAAGCCGGAAAAATCGGCCTGCACAAAACAGGAAGTCAGTTGACGGGCACGATCGGCACGGAAATTCATGAACACCACAGCGTCCTTGTTTTCCATGCGGGCGCCGCCATCGATAACACTGGCTTTGACGAACTCGTCGGTGTCGCCACGCTCATAAGCCGCCCTCAAGGCACTCAAGGCATCCGCGTAATGAAAATCAGCCTGGGCTTCGGCAATGGCGGAATAAGCCGTTTGTTGACGATCCCAGCGCTGGTCGCGATCCATCGCGTAATAACGTCCGGTTACCGTGGCAATTTTCGCATTGCCCAGTTCATCGCAGACAATTTGCAAGGCACGAATACTGGCTTCTGCCGATTTTGGCGGCATATCGCGACCATCCAGAAAAGCATGCACCGCAACTTTTTTAACGCCTTGCCGATGCGCCAGATCCAGCATCGCAAAAATATGGGCTTCATGGCTATGCACGCCGCCGGGAGACAACAAACCCAACACGTGCAAAGTTGCATCGGTTTGGTTGACCAAATCGCAGGCTCTGACCAATTCGGTATTACGGTAGAACCCGCCGTCTTCGATATTGGCATCGACTCGGGTTAAATCCTGATAAACAATACGGCCGGCGCCGATATTCATGTGGCCAACTTCCGAATTGCCCATCTGCCCATCGGGCAATCCGACGAAACGACCTTCGGTATGCACCAGTGTGCTCGGATAATCTTTCAACAATCCGCGCCAATGCGGCAGCTGCGCGAGTGCAATGGCGTTGTCGGCAGTTTCTTCGCGATAGCCCCAGCCATCCAGAATCAGCAGTAATAAGGGTTTCGGACGGTTCAAAGCGATCTCCTGACCAATGGCACATCACAATTGTAACGAAGTGGAGCGAGACTCACCCTGCTTTTCGCGGGATGCGAAGCGATAGAAAGCATTGACACGAAACTGCACAAACAGTTTCTAAACCTTTTCTGCCCTGCCTGCATCCTAAGCTCACCACCGTCTGAGGAATTCACCATGCGCCGTACCGTTTTATTTCTTGCCCTCGCTTTAGCCGCCAGCAGCACTTTTGCCCATGACCACGACAAAGATGTCTCCAAGGTCAACGGCAGCATTCATGCCGAGAGCGGCCAGACGTATGGCGATCTCGATACCGTCAATGGCAGCATTCGCATCGAAGCCGGCTCAACCGTGGGTGATGCCGAGACCGTCAATGGCAGCATTTCCGGCGAAGACAAAGCGGTGCTCGCCAGTGCAAGCACCGTCAACGGATCGATCAAGCTCGGCGAACAAACCCGTGTCTCGGGTAATGTGGAAACCGTCAATGGCTCGGTCACGGTTGGCAAATTGTCCGAACTCAATGGCGATGAGCTGAGCACGGTCAATGGCAAAATCCTGATTTACCAATCCAATATTCATGGCCGTATCTCCACCGTCAATGGCGACATCACCATCGGCACCAGCTCGCATGTTCATGGCGGTATTCTGGTCGACAAACCAACCGGCATCAGCTGGGGCAAGCAGAAGAAACCACGCATTCTTATTGGTCCCAATGCCGTGGTAATGGGCGAATTGGTCTTCAAACGCGAAGTGGAATTGATCGTGCACAGTACCGCCAAAATCGGCCCCGTCACCGGCGCCACGGTCCAGACCTATACCGATAAAATTCCGGACCGTAAAGACTGAGACCTGGCTCACATTGAGACCCAGCTAACACCCCGGGTTGAACATTCGCGTTATTATCGAAGTTCAATCCGGAGGTGCCATGTCGCGTATTGCCACAGTCTCAGCCATCAGCCTGCTCTTAGTAGCCTGCCAAAGCCCTGCCCGTACCGCAGATAACCTTACTCCGGCCGAACCTGCCGCGATAAAAGCAAAGCATGGCTTTGGACCGGAAGTTTCGACCGAAGACCTATCCATGCACATCAAGGTGCTGGCCTCCGACGAATTCGGTGGACGCGCTCCAGGCACCGATGGCGAAGAAAAAACCGTTGCTTATCTGACGCAACAATTCCAACGATTGGGACTGAAGCCAGGCAATGGCAACAGTTATCTACAAACCGTGCCCATGATCGAGAGTCTGGTGAGCACCGACTCCAGCATGAACATCGTCCAGAAAGGCAAAAACAGGACCTTGTTGATGGGCAAAGACATGGTGATGGGAACCCGTAGCGAAAAAGCTCAAGTCAAGATCGATACGAGCGACATGGTTTTCGTCGGTTACGGCGTGAATGCACCCGAGCAGAACTGGAATGACTATGCCGGACTGAATGTCAAAGGCAAAACTGTCGTCATGTTGATCAATGACCCCGGCTTTCATGCCGGTGACGCCAGCTTATTCGACGGTCGTCGCATGACGTATTACGGCCGCTGGACTTACAAGTTCGAAGAAGCCGCACGCCAAGGCGCTACCGCTGCACTGATCATTCACGATACCGAGGGCGCCGCTTATGGCTGGGATGTCGTCAAGAATTCCTGGTCCGGCGCACAATTTGATTTACCGATTAGCGAAGATCCGGAACCCCGGGTTCCGGTGCAGGGCTGGTTGACTGCCGATTCCGCCAATGAATTATTCAAGAACGCCGGCCTGGATTTCATGAAGCTGCGTGCAGCGGCGAATCAACGTGGCTTCAAGGCGGTATCTTTGCATGCACAGTTGAGCGTCGATTTGAAAAATGCCACCAAACGTTCCGAATCGCGCAATGTGCTCGCTATTTTACCGGGCAAGACTAGGCCCGACGAAGCCATTGTTTACACGGCGCACTGGGATCATCTGGGCACGCACGCCGATGAACCTGGCGACAATATTTATAACGGCGCGATTGATAATGCCTCCGGCGTTGCCGGTGTGCTGGAAATCGCCGAGCAATTTACCGTCAATAAAACGGCTGATCGTTCGATCGTGTTTTTATTCGTTACGCTAGAAGAATCCGGCCTGCTGGGATCGAAATACTATGCCTCGCATCCTGTCATTCCATTGGCTAAAACCGTCGCAGTGATCAATCTTGATGCCATGACGATGGTCGGTCCTGCCAAAGATTTGACCGTGATTGGCTTGGGTAATTCGGAGCTCGATGATTGGCTGGCACCGATTGCTGCCACGCAAAAGCGTGTACTGAAGCAGGAAAGCGCGCCCGAAAAAGGCATGTTCTTCCGTTCTGATCATTTCAGTTTCGCGAAAGCCGGCGTACCTGCGCTGTATGCAAAAGGCGGCATTGAAAACCTCGAAAAAGGCAGTGAGTACGGACAATCCGTTATCGATGACTACAACGGCGTGCATTACCACAAAGGTGCCGACAACTTCGATCCGAACTGGGATCTGCGCGGCGTGGTGCAGGATTTAAATGCACTTCAGCAACTCGGCAAAACCTTGGCCAACAGTGATAAGTGGCCGAATTACCGGGAGGGTAACGCCTTCAAGAAAGCGCGCGATGCGTCACGAGCAAGTGTGGCGAAATAAAACGACCGTAGGGGCGCTTGCTTGCTGCGCCCAAAATCTATCCGATGGACTCATGGGCGCAGCAAGCAAGCGCCCCTACGGCTGCAAAAATTTCTCGATGCCGTCCGCCACTTCTTTCGGTTTCGCCATCATCGGCATATGACCGCAGCCTTCCAGGATCAGGGCTTGTGAACCGGCAATACCGGCGAGGAAAATCGGCACGGAACTGACGTCGATCACGCGATCATCCTTGCACCACAACAATAAAGTTGGCGACTGGATTTTTTGCATTTCCGATTGCAGGGCAATCACTTCGTCGCTACGACCAATGCTGTCGAGCACCTTCGCTTCAAAGGTCGCGTCTTTGCGACGACGCTGCACCATGGCTTCATCGAACGGCCAGGGCACGAACGGTGGTTCGGTAAACACGAGACGCATTTGGGCATGAAACTGCTCGCGAGTTTTGACTTCAAACGGGTTGCCGCCTTTCAACACGGAACGGGCAAAATCGTTTTGCTCGAATTCGACGCCCGCTGCCGACATCAATACCAATTTTGAAATCAATTCCGGTCTTTTTGCCGCCATTAATCCGGAGATATGGCCACCCATGGAATGCCCTACCAGAATGCTTGGGGTTTCATTGAATGAATCGATGAATCTTGCCAGCCGTTCGCTTTGTGCTACCACGCCATAGTCGGCGTTTTCGAGTCGGGTGGTTTCGCCCCAGCCCGGCAAATCCGGAGCAATGACACGATATTTTTTACCGAGTTCACGCATAACCGGCAGCCAGTTTTCCTTGCTACCGGTGTAACCATGTATCAGAAAAACCAGCGGCTTCTCCGAGCTGTTTTCATCGCTAAAACCGGCTCGCAAATAAACCCATTTGCAGTCCGGGTCATTGGCAATAATTTTGCTTTGCACCTCGGCACCGGCCAGCCAGCGCAGACGGGCGAACTCGGCTTGCAGGAATTGCTCCGGCATCAGCAGAGCCGTACTCACGGTTGCCACCGACAAACCAATGCCGGCAGCCCAGGCGATGCGACGAGCGTGTTGTGCTTTCATTTCCCGATTATGGCTTGGTCTTGTTGAGCAAAGCCTCTACCGTGCCAATGGTGATCGGGTGATAGCCAGGACGAGCGCTAGCAAAGACTTTCTGGGCGAAATTCCAGCCATCTTTGCTTTCGGTCAAGGCGGTATAACTCGGAATGATTAACTTGCGACGACCTACTTTCTTCAGAAAAGCGGCAATCGCCGGACGTGCTTTCAAATAGGAACTGCGAATTGTCACCGGATACCAGCGCATCGCAATTTCACCATTGGGTGTACCGGTTAACTTGAAGGCCGAATCGAGTTCCTGCAATTTACTGACCGGCAAAGTCTTTGGCAGATTGTCGAGAAAATGCACCCATTCCTGCGTACTCCATTTCTGGGCCGGAATTTTTTTCGCGGCCAATTTTCCTGCTAACCAACTTTCGCGGGCAGCGTCCACGGCTGCAAAGCGTGGCGATACCGTTACTTTCGCAAAGGCTGGAATACCGGGCTCATACACCCAAGTATTGAATTCCTTCTCGGTCACGGCAGCCGGTTTTTTGTTCGGCAAATTCTTTTTGTAGAACGCAACGAAATCATTCGTCGTGGCCGACTTGAAGGCATGCTCGTCAAACCAGGAGCGCAGGAAAGGGTCGAATAATTCGCGACCGTAACGCTGTTCCAGGAAGGTCAAAAACCATTGGCCTTTTTCGTAGGCAATATCGCTCAACGCATCGTCGGGGTCCTTGCCAGGCATCGCCGAAAGTGCAAGCAACTGCATCTCCGGTGCCAGCGTGGCAACTTCCGCTCTTGCGTCGAATTCGCCGATGACGTCTTCCATGTCGGCCAATTCTTTTCCGTACACCGCTTCAACAATGCGGCCTTGCACGTAAGTGGTAAAACCTTCGTTCAACCACATGTCTTTCCAACTGGAATTGGTAACCAGATTGCCGGACCAGGAATGTGCCAGCTCATGCGCGATCAAACTGGTTTGCGAGCGATCACCGACAATAATGGTCGGCGTGGCAAACGTCAGGCGCGGATTTTCCATGCCACCAAAAGGAAACGAGGCCGGCAACACCAGAATGTCGTAACGTTCCCAGCGATAAGGCCCGAACATTTTTTCGGTTTCAACAATCATTTTTTCGGTATCGGCAAATTCCCATGCCGCTTTTTTCACCACCGACGGCTCGGCCCAGACACCAACGCGATTAGAGATCGGTTCAAATACCAAATCACCCGCCGATATTGCAAGCAAATACGAAGAGATAGGTTGTGGCATACGGAAAGAATATTCACCGTCACGCACGGCATCGGGCGCGTTGTTTGCCGACATCAATGCCATCGCGTTTTTCGGTGTTTTGATATTGGCCGAATAGGTAAAACGGACACCGGGCGTGTCTTGCAGCGGCACCCAGGAACGCGCATGGATTGCTTGCGACTGGCTGAACATGAAAGGCTGCTTCTTGCCCGCCGTCAACGGCGCATCGAGCCATTGCAAGCCTGAAGCATTGGGCGAAGTCGAATAAGTAATACGAACATTACTGAATCCCTGCGGCATGCTGATGGTCAGTTTGCTACCGAAAATAGCATCGCGCGGTGCCAGGCTGTATTTCAAAGGCTGCCAGGCCATGCGGCCGGTGGCGCCTTCGATTTTGCTGATTGCCAGGTCACGGGTGTCCAGAACAAGCTGCCATTGGGTACGTATGTGTTTTTGCTTGTTCGCAGCCCACTCCAAACTCAGATTGGCACTACCGTCGAGAATTTTCTTGTCGAAATCTACCGTCAGGTCGAGCGCAATATCTTTCACGACGACTTGCGTCGGTTCGGCATAACTGTGTTCGTCATTGCGACGATCATCGGTTTTTGCAACAGTTTTTGCCACCAGTGCGGGCGCAATCGATAACATCAATAACAGAGTAAATAAGCGCATGGGATTCCTTATTTTTGTAATCCGGATTTCTTTAAATACGATAAGCACTGTGAATGGCGACAATACCGCCACTTAAGTTGCGATGACTGCAACGTGCAAAACCGGCCTCGCTCATCATGGCCTGCAGACTTTCCTGATTCGGATGTTTGCGGATCGATTCGGCCAGATATTGATAGCTATCGGAATCGTTGGCAAATAGTTTTCCGAGCTTCGGCAATATCTTGAACGAATGAAAATCGTAAATCGGGCGGAACCATTCCGGTTTCACTTGCGAAAATTCCAATACCAAGACACGACCACCGACTTTTAAAACCCGATGCATATCGCGCAGCGCCTTGGCTTTATCGGTAACATTTCGCAGACCAAAGGCTATAGTGACAATATCGAAACTCTTGTCGGGAAACGGCAGGCTCTCGGCATTGAGTTGCACGTATTGCAAACCGCGAACCAAGCCTTTGTCATTCAAACGGTCGCGCCCCACACTCAGCATGGCGGCATTGATGTCGCCAATGATGACTTCGCCGGTATCGCCCACGCGTTCATGCAGCAACATCGCGATATCGCCGGTGCCACCCGCCAGGTCCAGAATGCGATCACCGCGCTTCACGCCAGAAGTGCCGACAAAGTAACGTTTCCAGATTCGATGCACGCCAAGGCTCATCAAATCGTTCATCAAATCGTATTTTCCCGCGACCGATGAAAACACCTGTCCTACCAGTTTTTGCTTGTCGGCGACCGGCACATCGCGGAAACCGAAATGGGTGGTATCGGCGTCGGGTTTGACTTGGCTTTTCGGGTCTTGGTTCATGGCTGCATTATGACGCAATAGGGTGTTTTTTGGGTTAAGGCTGATCATCGTAGGAG
>JBOHYH010000258.1:0-7455 GCA_050737775.1 Arenimonas sp. | reverse complement strand
TCCTTGAAAGAAGGCCAAAAGGTTACTTTCGTTGTCACCAAGGGCCCTAAAGGCCTGCAAGCTGACCAAGTCGAAGCTAGCTGAGCTTTTGCTACGAGAATAAGAGAAGCCCGGATTCATCCGGGCTTTTTTTTGCCTGGATTTTAGTAGTCAGGCGAGCAAATATTTTGCGTGATGTCTGAGATGCTCTTCGATAAAGCTTTGAACGAACCAATAGTAATGGTCGTAGTGGGCGTGTTGACGTAGCAACAAGGCCTGACCATTCTGCTCGCAAGCCTTGGAAAACAATTCCGGTTTTAACTGCGATTCGAGATAGTTATCGCTCAAGCCTTGATCAATCAAAATCGTGCCGTTGAATTGTTGTCGTTTTACCAACTCGCAGGCGTCGTATTGCGACCATTCTTCTTTCTGATTGAGATACTTCGAAAACGCTTTCTGTCCCCAGGGAACTTGCGAAGGCGCAACAATGGGTGCAAATGCAGAAACCGATCGGTATTTGTCCGGATGCCGGAGTGCCAAGGTCAATGCGCCATGGCCGCCCATTGAATGGCCGCTAATTCCCATCCGGTCAATATCTGCCAGGAAATGCGTTGCGATTAACTCAGGCAATTCCTTCGTCACATAATCCTGCATATTAAAATACGGCTGATATTTTTCCTGCGTTGCATTCAAATAAAACCCGGCCCCTTCACCGAATTCCCAGTCGCCGGTAGCGTCATCGATGCCGGTATTCCTGGGGCTAGTGTCTGGAGCTACCAGCATAATGCCCAACTCGGCTGCCACGCGTTGCGCACCAGCTTTGATCATGAATGTTTCTTCATTACAGGTCAGTCCGGCCAGAAAAAACAGTACGGGTATTTTTGTGTCTGATATCCGCGGTGGAGTAAACACGGAAAAACGCATCGAACTTTGGTTCGTTGTCGAATCATGACGATAAACGTCGTGCGTTCCACCAAAACAATATTGTCGGGATACAATTTCCATCAATACAACACCACGCCACGAATCGATTCACCGTGGTGCATCAAATCAAAGCCTTCATTGATTTTTTCCAGCGGCATGGTGTGGGTAATCAAATCATCGATATTGATTTTGCCTTCCATATACCAATCGACAATTTTGGGGACATCGGTACGGCCACGGGCGCCGCCGAATGCAGAACCGCGCCAGTTGCGACCCGTCACCAATTGGAATGGACGGGTGGAGATTTCCTGTCCCGCCGCTGCCACACCAATAATGATGCTGGTGCCCCAGCCTTTATGGCAGCACTCCAATGCCTGTCGCATGAGCGTGGTATTGCCAATGCACTCGAACGAATAATCGGCGCCGCCCTTGGTAAGCCCAACCAGATAAGCCACCAAATCACCTTCCACTTCTTTGGGATTGACGAAATCGGTCATGCCGAATTTTGTTGCGATCTCTTTACGTGCTGGATTGATATCGACACCAATAATTTGTCTTGCACCAGCCATGCGTGCGCCTTGGATGACATTTAAACCAATACCGCCCAATCCAAACACGACAACACGCGAACCTGGTTCCACTTTTGCAGTATAAATAACAGCACCGATACCCGTGGTTACTCCGCAACCGATGTAGCAGACTTTGTCGAATGGAGCATCTTCGCGAATTTTTGCCAAAGCGATTTCTGGTACAACCGTGAATTGTGCAAAAGTCGACGTGCCCATGTAGTGATGCAATTTTTTGCCGCCAATCGAAAAGCGGCTGCTGCCATCGGGCATCAAGCCTTGACCCTGCGTGCTGCGAATGGCCTGGCATAAATTCGTTTTGGGATTCAGGCAGTATTCGCAGTTCCGGCATTCCGGTGTGTAGAGCGGAATGACGTGGTCGCCCTTTTTCAAAGTAGTCACACCGGGGCCTACGTCAACCACGATACCGGCACCTTCGTGCCCCAAAATCGCGGGGAACAAGCCTTCGGGATCGGCACCTGAAAGCGTATAGGAGTCGGTGTGGCAGATACCGGTCGCTTTTAGTTCGATTAACACCTCACCGAATTTCGGACCTTCAAGATCGACCATTTCAATAGTCAGAGGCTTTCCTGCTTCATAGGCGACGGCTGCTTTTACTTTCATGATGGGGTCTCGTAAATCTAATAGTTGAATTTAACCTAATTGACCGACATTCGGTGTGAAAAAAAACGCCGCGATTAAGCGGCGTTTTTCTATCACTTAAATGTCAGTGAAATCATTTTTTCTCGACAGTTAAACCACGACGTTCCAGCAAGGGCTGGATATCCGGATCGCCGCCGGAGAAATCACGGTACAACTGGAGCGCATCTTTACTGCCGCCTCTCGAGAGCAACGTTGCACGGAAACGGTCACCGTTTTCACGCGTCAGGCCGCCATGTTCCTTGATCCATTTTACCGTGCCGGCATCGAGTACTTCGGACCAGATGTAGGCATAGTAACCGGCTGCATAGCCGCCCATGATGTGGCTGAAATAAGGCGTACGGTAACGTGGTGGAACCGCAGCGTAATCCAGACCAACATCTTTCAATGCCTTGGCTTCATAAGCCATTACGCCGTCTGCATTTGGCAGCGTATCAACAGTCACCTGGTGCCAGCGCTGATCGAGTAGAGCAGAGCCAAGATAAGACGTTGTGGTGAAACCTTGGTTGAATTTTGCACTTGCCGCAACCTTGTCGAGCAGTGCTTGCGGCATCGGTTCACCGGTTTCCCAATGTTTGGCGTAGCTGGCAAGAACTTCCGGCCAATCAGCCCACATTTCGTTGACTTGCGAAGGGAATTCGACAAAGTCGCGCGGCACATTGGTGCCACTGAAATAAGGGTATTTCACATCCGAGAACATGCCGTGCAATACATGGCCAAATTCGTGGAAAGTGGTGTTGACGTCATCCCAGGTCAGCAGTGAAGGTTCGCCTGCCGTCGGCTTGGTCACATTCAAGTGCAGTGCGACAACCGGTTTGGTACTCATGAGATCGGACTGGTCGACATACGAACTCATCCACGCACCACCGCGTTTCGAACCGCGAGCGTAAGGGTCAACCAGCATCAATGCCAGGGTTGAGCCATCGGCGTTGAATGCCTCGTAAACGGTGACATCGGGGTGATAGGTGGCAAGATCGGTACGACGCTTGAATGTCAGACCGTAAAGTTTATTCGCGGCAAAGAAAACGCCTTTTTCCAAAACGCTATTGAATTCAAGATAAGGCTTGAGCTGCGCTTCGTCGAAATCATATTCAGCTTTGCGGACTTTTTCGGTGTAGTAAGACCAATCCCATGGTTCGAGGTTAAAGCTTTTCTGACCTTTGGCTTTTTGTTCCTTGTCGATCATGGCCTGAAGTACAGCGCCTTCCTTGCGTGCATTGGCAACGGCAGGAGGAGCCAATTGAGCGAGCATTTTATTGACGGCTTCGGGATTCTTGGCGGTTTCTTCAGCCAAACCAAATGCAGCGTAATTTGCGTAACCCATAATTGACGCGCGTTCTGCACGCAATTTTGCTACTTTTGCAACAACTTCACGATTGTCCCACTGATTGCCACGGCTGCCACGAGCGATGGACGCTTTATGAATGCGTTCACGCAGTGCGCGATTGTCAATTTGTGGCAGTAGCGGTTGAATCGTGGTGTTAAGCAGGGCTATACGGTACTTGCCTTCCATACCCTTGGCTTTGGCGCCTTCGGCAAGCACGGCAATTTGTTCATCGGAAAGTCCCGCGAGTTCTGCACGATCGGTGACGATCACGGCGGAATCGTTAACTTCAGCCAATGTGTTTTGACCAAACTTGGTGGTCAGTGTCGCCATTTCAGTATTAATGGCTTTAATGCGGGTTTTCTGTTCTTCGGTCAGGTTTGCACCCGAACGCACAAAGTCGGTGTGGTAGCGTTCGATCAAACGCACGCCTTGCTCATCCAGGCCGAGATCGTTGCGCTGGGCATACAAGGTTTTGATACGTTCGAATAGCTTGGCATTCAGATATACGCTGTCGAAATGCGCAGCAAACTTTGGCGAATACTCAGCATCAAGTTTGTCGAGTGCGTCATTGGTATTGGCGCTGGTAAGATTTCCGAACACTCTGACGGCACGGCCGAGCAACTGCCCGGATTTTTCCATTGCCAGAATCGTGTTTTCAAAGCTTGGAGCGTCTTTGCTATTGGCAATCGCATCGATTTCGCGGGTGTTTTCGGTCATGCCGCGATCAAAGGCCGGAGCAAAGCTGCTGTCTTTGACCTGGTCGAAATGAGGAAAGAACAACGGTAAAGTACTTTGCTCGTAAAAAGGGTTGCTGTCGGCAGCTGGCGTTGCGGCTGATTTGGTCATGGTGGTTTTTTCTGCAGACTGGACGGACGTGCTGACGCTGCTGCCGAGGGCAAGAGCGGCGGCAATCGCTAGACTTAATGGTAACTTCATAGAGTGCTCCTGGATGAGCTGTCTAGCATAACGGATTGATTAGAGTTATTACTCGTGACTAAAGACATGGTTGCTCGTTAAAACAACTAGAATTAATCTCACTTGAGGCTGGATTTAAGTAAAATTTAACGCAACCAAGCCTCCGGTAGCGGTACCGCATCAAAATACATCAAGGATTTGCAATGAAACCCAACACCTTACCTAAACGCCAGCTTCTGGCATTCGCGATTGCGCTAGGTCTGCCTGCATATTCATACGCACAGGAAACTGTGAGCACGGAAGATCTGGAAGCCAAAACACTGGAAGCACTCGAAGTCACTGCTCAGCGCCGCACTGAAAATGTACAAAAAGTGCCTGTGTCCGTATCGGCCATCAAAGGCGAGAATTTGAACGCCATCACCACGAGCGGTGAAGACGTGCGCGTACTTTCCGGCAAGGTGCCGAGTTTGTATGTTGAAGGTTCGTTTGGCCGCGCATTTCCGCGTTTTTATATTCGTGGTTTGGGTAATACCGATTTTGATTTGAATGCCTCCCAACCGGTCTCTTTGATTTACGACGACATCGTTCAGGAAAATCCGATCTTGAAAGGTTTTCCAATGTTTGATCTGGATCGTGTTGAAGTTCTACGCGGTCCGCAAGGCACCTTGTTTGGCCGCAATACCCCGGCGGGGGTGGTGAAGTTTGAATCTGCCAAACCAACGCAGGAAGTGACCGGCTACGCAAAGATTGCCTATGGCAACAATGAAACGCTGAACTTCGAAGGCGCCATCAGTGGCGGTATTGGTGATGATTGGTCGGCACGTCTTTCGGTCTTGTATCAGCAACGCGGCGATTTCGTCGACAACACGCGCAACGGTCCCGGTGAAGATCTTGAAGGTTATGACGAAAGCGCGTTGCGTTTTCAATTGATGTACCAGCCCAGCGAGACCTTCAATGCCCTGTTCAATGTACATACTCGCGACCTGGAAGGCACTGCACGTTTGTTCCGCGCCAATATTATTCAACCAGGCACCAATAATTTCGTATCAAGCTTCCGTCGCAACGAAATCTCAATTGATGGCACTAACCAGCAAGACATCAGCTCGGACGGAATAAATCTCCGTATGCGTTGGGATTTAGGAGCCGTCAACTTGTATTCCATTACGGGGTACGAGTCTGCCGAGGGCTTTAGCCGCGGTGATATCGATGGCGGTTTTGGTGCCAGTTTCTTCCCGCCCTCTGGCCCTGGCTTTATTCCGTTCGATGCAGAATCAGCTGATGGTTTGCCGGAACATAGCCAATTAACGCAAGAATTTCGTTTGGAATCCAATTTGGACGGGGCGATGAATTGGCAGGCGGGCTTGTATTATTTTGACGAAGATTTGACCATCGAAAGCTTTAACTATAGCTCTACTTTTGGTGCAGGCGCTCAAAATGGCTATGCTCGCCAAGAACAATCCAATCAAGCCTGGGCAGCGTTTGGTTCATTGGAGTACGACTTTTCCGACAGATTCAAAATGCGCGCTGGGTTGCGCTATACCAAAGATGAAAAAGATTTTGTTGCCCAACGATTTGATTCTCCATTGAATCCGGCTGTTTCGATATTCATTCCTGAAAACACAGGGCAGATTTTTGCCAACACTTCGGATTCCGATGTTAGTTGGGATATTAGTGCGAATTATGAAATTACCGAAAAGGTGAATTTTTATGCTCGTGTTGCAAAAGGGTTCCGCTCGCCAGCAATTCAAGGACGCCTATTGTTTGGCGATATCGTTACTGTTGCAGATTCTGAAACAGTCATCTCTTATGAAGCGGGCATCAAGGCCGATTTTTGGGATAACCGCGCACGCATTAACTTCAACGTGTTTGCTTACGATACAAAAGATCAGCAGTTAACTGCAGTGGGTGGTGGTGCCAATTTTAACCAATTAATCAATGCTGAAAAAGTTGCAGGCCATGGCTTTGAACTAGATGCGCAAGCCTATTTGACCGATAATTTACTGGTTGCTTTGGGTCTTAGCTATAACGATGTTGAAATAAAAGATCCGAATCTGCTGGTGCAAGTCTGCGGCGGCGGCTGCACAGTGACGGATCCAACAGTTGTCGTAGGCGGTAATATCTTGGCTCGTATTGATGGTAATCGCTTACCACAATCGCCCAAAGTGATTTCAAATCTCGTCGCACGCTATGGGGTGCCGATGGGTGAAGGTGAATTCTTTATTTACACCGACTGGTCCTATCGCAGCGAAGTAAATTTTTTCCTGTATGAATCCAAAGAATTCAAAGGCAAGGCATTACTCGAAGGCGGCCTGCGTATTGGTTACAACTGGAATAATGGCGACCAGGAAGTCGCGTTGTACGGTCGCAATATTACCGGCCGGGTGGCATTGGTGGGTGGTATCGATTTCAACAACCTCACCGGTTTTGTTAACGAGCCACGTGCCTTCGGTGTGCAATTCAACTCGAAGTTTTAAGTCTTTATCGAGCGTAAACTAGACGCGGCTGGATACGAAAGCATCCAGCCGTTCTTTATGTCAGAATTAACTTGTCGGCCAATACCAAGGAATCCAGATGAGCAATGCCTATGATTTCTCAGCAAAAAATATCGACGGTGAAGAACAGTCGCTTAAAGACTACGAGGGCAAAGCCATGCTGGTGGTCAATGTAGCCTCCAAATGCGGCTTTACTCCGCAATACACTGGCCTGGAGAAGCTTTACAAGAAATACGAAGACAAAGGCTTGGTGGTGCTGGGCTTTCCCTGTGACCAATTTGGTCATCAGGAACCCGGCAATGAAGATGAAATCAAGAATTTTTGTTCATTGACCTATGATGTGACTTTTCCGATGTATGCCAAGGTCGACGTGAATGGCAGTAACGCGCACCCGTTCTGGAAGTTCTTGAAGAAAGAAAAGGGCGGCTTGCTGGGTATTGATGCGATTAAATGGAATTTCACGAAATTCCTGGTCAATAAAAATGGTGAGGTCGTGAAGCGTTATGCCCCGACCGACACGCCGGAAAAAATCGAGAAGGATATTGCCGGTTTGTTATGATCCGTAGGGGCGCCTGCTTGCTGCGCCCTAGCG
>JBOHYH010000257.1:0-2919 GCA_050737775.1 Arenimonas sp. | reverse complement strand
CTATTTACGATAACTGGGTGCTAGGCAATACCAGAATTGAATCTCGGAACACCGCTTATAAACTGGCAGCGACAACCTGCCGAAAATTGATTCGACAAATGGCAGGTACCCCAGCGCTAGCTGCTGCATGGTCGGTAGTTGGCGCAGGGCGCGCACGACCCTACGAAGCGGCCCGTATGGCAGCCTATTATGCGCGTCGGTCTGATGGCAATTCCCACCGTTCTGCAATGCGTCAGGTGGCTATCGTGAAAGACATTCTCGACAGGCGCGTAGCCGATGACTTTAATTTCGATATTGCCGAAATGGATACTCAGAGCAAATCACAATTGCCAATGCCGATGGACAATTCCCTGAGTTGCGTCATCAGTGTCGTCAACCAAACCAGCAACATTTTGGAGAACGGCGTCACCACGGCCGATCATGGCAATACTTCATATAGCATAGATTCTATTCCGGCCAATTCCGGCGCAACGCCAGTGCAAGCGGTACAAGGCGTAGGGGTAACCTGTGCCGAAGAAGGCACCACCGGTACGGCTACCTTCACCTTTGGAAATGGGCAAAGTTTGCTTTTCTCCTGGAATATTCCCTACACCTTAAGTTGTATGGGCGATGGCATCTTGCCTTACTTTTACGCCGTGTTGCAGGGGTCGCAACCGGGGTCCTATCAAGTGTCCATTTCTAATCTGAATCTTGATATGTGCATGGCGCCGCCGGAATGTGATTCATCGTACACGACACAAATTTCTCCCATCGTGACCATTAGCGATCTCACCACGCCGAATTCTTCCGACTGCGATGGTACCAATTGCAGCATGCATCTCTATGTTCAGAACGCTACCTCAGGTGTGGGAGCAGGTGGAGCATTAACGCTGCAAAATGTCGTGATGGAAGTGTATGCACCGTGCGTCGTGCCTGTCATTCCTCCAAGCGAGACAGTACTGGCCGTGTGCGCGTATGGTTGGGATGACCCCGGCAGTGTCAGCTATAACATGCCCAACGGTGAAGTGATGACCATCACGTTTGATGGCGACAGTATTGACGACATCGATGCCAACTTCGCTAAACCTTCACAGGCCTATTACACCCAAAAAGCAGTTTATCAGGACGGATATCTCATCACGGTATTGTCTCAGGGAGCACAGGCGTAATGAATAAGCAGCTCTGTGCCTTCTGCACAATACTCATTCTATTGACGACCTCACCCGGTAACGCTCAACCCGCTTCAGCCTCTGCACAGTTTCTGGTGTCACAAGGAGCAGCCAATTACGAAATTCAATTGGCGGTGCCACCCGGAACCAGAGGCGTTGACCCGGCACTAACCGTGGAATACTCCAGCATGGGAGGGGAGGGACTTATCGGCACCGGGTTTGATATTGGCGGATTTTCTACCATCGTTCGATGCCCGGCAACCTTGCTTCAAGATGGATTTTCCGGTGCCGTGTCCTACGATGCAAATGATCGTTTTTGCATTGAGGCCAGTGCGGTGTCCGATGGTAGGCTTATACCTAATGGCACCACGAGCGGAGCGTATTACGCTCCAAATCAACCCATTATTTATCACACCGAGGTCGAGTCGTTTCGCAAAGTCGTTCCTAGCCAGAATGCTTGCGGTAGCGGCCCCTGCAGTTTTGATGTTTGGCTTAAAGACGGTAGTCATTTGCAATATAACGCGGTGACGCTAGCTGTGGACTCTGGTAATAGCATTCCGGTGGGTTCCATCCGCACATGGCAATTAAGTTCAGTGGCCGACCTGCACGGAAACACGTATACGATAAGTTATAACCAGACGCCTAGCGATACCTTGGGCAATCCTATCCCCGATACCGCAAATGCCGGCGTGAGCTATCCCACACGCATTGATTACACCTCCGGGCCCGGAGGACTGGTCGCACAACGATCGGTGCAATTTTATTATCAAGCATCGTCCAATGCGGTTTTTCAATACCAGGGCGGGGCGATGGTGAAGCGCGCCGCCCGCTTGGCAGAAATTCAGACCTGTATCAACGCCAACGGCATCGCCAACCAATCATGCAGTGCCTCCACGCTGGTGAATCGATACGTTTTTTCCTATGCAAGTAATGTTCCCACCGGGCGCAATCGCCTCTCGAGTTTTGGAGAATGTGATGGCAATGGCAATTGCCTGACACCGATACAATTTAACTGGTCTGCCGATGCAACGACGCTGACCAGCAGCCCAGCCACCGGGGTTTCGGCACAAACTTCCTCCAGCTATGTCGGTGATTTTGATGGCAACGGGTTAACTGATTTGCTTTCGGTTGCCCCCGGACATGATCAACTCCTGCTACGCCAACCCAACGCATTCAATACGATCTCCAATACCGGACTCAATCTCAATGGCGTTACGGCTACGTGGATCGCGGACTTCAATGGCGACGGGTTGAGCGATGTGTATGCCCATGGGGTCGGGGATGAATTGTTTCTATCCACCGGTAATTTTTCCTCGCTAGGTCAGGGGTTTTCATCTACGCCGATAACGAACCTCAAATTTCTCACCTACACCTTTGTTGCTGATGTAAATGGCGATGGCATGACCGATTTTTTTACCAGTACCGCCACCACGGGCTTGTTTTACTTGTCCACCGGCAATGGCTTTGTGGCGCAGACGGCGATTACGGGCCTACAAATCGTTAGCGACAGTACGACGTGGCTCGCCGATTTTAATGGCGACAACATGGCCGACTTGCTTACCGAAAAAAACGGAAGCACCGCCTACCTGAGTCTGTCGACGGGCACCGGCTTTACCAGCTCAATTAACCCCCTACCGCTGAATCTATCGGGCGCATTTACCTATGTGGCCGATTTCAATGGCGATGGCTTAAACGATGTGCTATCTGCCGACGGCTCTAACGGGACGCTGTCAGTGGGAACAGGATCGGGCTTTATCGCCAACACTTTGTC
>JBOHYH010000256.1:0-1654 GCA_050737775.1 Arenimonas sp. | reverse complement strand
GTCATGACGAACAGAATTTCGTGTTTCAACCAAAGAACTGAGTGCTGAAACAATGCGCGTATATTCGCATGACGGAGCAAAACCAAGGACAAGGTAATGAAGAAGAACGCAAACAAGGACACCCTGGGCCGCCCCCGATAATTCGGACGGTTGAATTAAGCAACACATTGTAGCCGCTCGAACTGTTCGGGTGAACGATAGCCGAGTGAGCTGTGTTTGCGTTGCCGGTTATAAAACACTTCGATGTAGTTGAATATTTTGCAGCGTGCTTCATCCAATGTATTGAACTGATCATGATGCGTGAGCTCATGCTTCAAGCTGCTGAAGAAGCTTTCCATCGCCGCATTGTCATACGGCATGCCTTTGCGGCTCATGCTGGCGAGCATGCCATGGGTTTTGAGTTGCTGCTGATAGGTTTTGCTGGTGTATTGCACGCCTTGGTCGCTGTGGTGAATCACGCCGGCTTTTGGTTTGCGTTGCAGGATGGCCATGTTTAACGCATCGCTGGCCAAGGCTTGATCTGGTTTGTTAGACATCGCCCAACCGACAATCTTTCGCGAATAAACATCCAGCACGGCTGCCAAATACAACCAACCTTGGCGCGTCGGGATAAAGGTAATGTCGGTTACCCAGATCGCGTCACGGCTCTGGCTGTAGAACGGCCAGGTAATTAAACGGGGTGCCGCCACTTCGCGTTGATACGGTGAACGTGCACGCAAATACCGGCGACGACGCTTGGTCGTTAAGCCACACTTGCGACGTAACCGCCGCACCCGATGACGGCCACAGGCAATCCCGCGTTCGCGCAGTTCACGCCATAAACGCTCACTGCCATAGGCCTCACGCATCTCCTGATGCACAGCCAGCATGTACTCGGACAATGACTGATTCTCATGCGAGCGTCTGCTCAAGGGGCGATCGCGCCAGGCATAAAAGCCACTGCACGATACTTTTAAGGCACCGCAGAGAAGACGCACAGAATGAAACAAGCTTTGTTCGCGAATCCACGCGTACTTCACTTGAGTTCCTTGGCGAAGTACGCGGCTGCCTTTTTTAGAATGATGTTCTCTTCTTGAAGCCGAGCATTCTCTCGTCGCAGCTTACTCAATTCATCTTGTGCCGCCGGGCGACGACCACTGCCGGAAAATGCTGCCGTGCCTTGCTGATCTAAATCCGCAGCCCACTTGTAGATACGATTGCGAGGAATGCCTAATTCTCGGGCAACCACCGCCGCAGGCTTGCCCGACTCACGTAATTGACGAACCGCTTCCCGCTTAAACTCAGGACTGAATTTTTGACGCTTTTCCATAAAACACCTCGTACAGAGATTGTCTCTGTTTTAAAGTGTCCGAGAAAGCGGGGGTAGCCCAACCTGACCCCTTTTTTGCTTGTTTCCCCCCAAACTCTTGGTTGTCTTTTGTTTCGCTTTTGACTCTTTTTAGGGCTCGTTTATTGGTACCTCAATAGGCATACGCCACTTGGATATAGTCAGCCTGGTCTCATCATGTTTAGGTCCAGCGCCATATTCGATCACAGCATTCCATGTTTTCTCACACGATGTAAATCTCACTTCAACAACCGAATACCCCGCTCTTCGCTCCAGCTCGGTGCCATCTGATATGTCCACAATCTCTTTATGCGAATCAGTCATTAC
>JBOHYH010000255.1:0-25765 GCA_050737775.1 Arenimonas sp. | reverse complement strand
GTTCAAGCCCGGGTGAATATGAGGTACGTGATAGCCCTCGAGATAATTGTCGACATAGACTTTCCAGTTGCAGTTCACGTCATAGCTAACACGATGATGGAAAACATAATCATGTAAGGATTGCTGCCCCAGTCGTTCGTCGATGCCTTTTACCACGGCAGTAAATTCCGGAGCTTCATCGGTGGCAACAAAGACCAGACCTTGCCAGACGGCCACTTTTGCTTCGGGTAATTTCACATCCGATAGCGTGAAGTTTTCCGTATTGTTCATTTCAGGAGCGCTACGCAGCACTCCATCCAGACCATAAGTCCAGCCGTGATATTTGCAACGTAATACTTTCGCCTGTTTGGCATCGCATGTGGCTATCGGCCCAGCGCGGTGTCGGCAAACATTATGAAATGCCTTGATGCTGCCATCGACCGAACGCAAGATAATCAGCGGAAGGCCGGCAATATGGGTGACGATGTAATCACCGGCATCGGCGATTTGCGATTGATGACAAACCCATTGCCAACTACGGGCGAATACCGCTCGTGCATCCAGTCCCGGTGTGTTGGCGTCGGTGTAGAAAACAGCCGGTAAAGCGGTTGCTAGAGCAAGGCTTTGCGGCGCTAAATGCTGGTCGGAAAATAAGTGTTGCATGAGGTAGTCACGGGCTTGGAATAGTGAGAGTGTAAACCAGAAACTCGTCATCGCGCTGATACTTGAGCTTCTGGTAAAGGGCCTGTGCCTTGTGGTTGCTGCGGGCAGTTTGCAGGAATATTTCACAGGCGTTTGTTTCTGCGGCGAGCTGTCTGGCAGCTGCCATCAGGGCGCTGGCGACGCCTATCCCGCGAGCGTCGGGCATTACAAACAAATCATTCAAAATCCAGCTTGGCTTCAGGCTCAGACTGGCAAAGGCCGGATATAGTTGAGTAAATCCAACGGCCCGATTGTCGGATTTTGCGATATAAATAATCGATTGCTCTCTGGAGATTCGTTCGCCCAGAAAGTGTCGTATCGTTTCGGCTTCATGTTTTCGTTCGTAAAATGCCAGATAAGCACTAAACAGAACTTCCAATGTATCCAGATCGTTGATGGTAGCTTGATGGATTGACATCATGTAGTTTTTTCCCGGTCACGATTTAGAAAATACAGAATGCCAGACAGCACGATTGCCGGGCACCAGATCCATCTGAATTCAGATGCCAGTACCGACAGGCTTCGCATTGAGAAAAAGCCTCGACCAATCGCGGAAACCTCGATCCCGGTCCAGGGGAAAAAGAACCGTGCATTGTCGTAAGGCCAGAATAGGGCAACCCCCAGCCCACCGTCGGTGAGTGCATCCAGCAATGCATGTGAAGCAGCACAGAAACTTACAAACAGAAAGGCCGATAATCGAGAGCAGTCCAGTTTCTTGTAAGACAGTGTTGCAAGCAATCCAAGAAACAAGGCGAAGCATATCGAATGGGTAAAGCCGCGGTGGCCAAATTGCGAAGCATAATCAATGCCGAATTTAAAACCGATTACATCGGCATCCGGGATCACGCTGGCAACCACGCCGGCACAGAGCAGGTGTTCGGATATTTTTTGTTTACCAAGACCAAGGCCAATGGCAAGCGGTACCGCAATATGGGAAATGATGGTGGGCATGTTTCATCTACTCTAACAAAAAAACGGTCAGGAAATCCTGACCGTTTTCTGTGTGCTGTTTATGAAGTCGACATTATTTCCAGCCGCATTCCTTGCCTTTGTTTTGTTCCTGCAGCCAGGTATTAAGCGGTGCGAAATATTCCAGCACGGCAGCGCCGTCCATTTTTTCGCCGCCGGTCAATTCTTTCAAAGTAGCAGGCCAAGGTTGGCTCGCACCTTTTTCCAGCATCGCCCAGTAGCGTTTGCCGGCTTCGGGATTGTTGGCAAAACTGCATTGATACAGCGGGCCTTTGTAACCGGCCGAATCACAAAGTGATTTGTAGAATTGGAATTGCAGAATATGCGACAGGAAATAGCGCGTGTAAGGCGTATTGCCCGGTACGTGGTATTTCGCACCTGGATCGAAATTATCTTCGCCACGAGCGCTTACCGGAGCAACGCCCTGATACTTGGCTTTCAATTCCCACCAGGACTTGTTGTAGTTCTCAGGCTTGATAGAACCATCGAACACGCCCCAGCGCCAGCGGTCGATCATCAGACCAAATGGCAGGAATGCCACTTTCGCCAAGGCCATACGCATTTGCCCGTTAATCACGGCTTCCTGGCTAACCACTGGTTTGTCGACCAAGCCGATGCTGCTCATGTATTCCGGCGTCATCGAAAGCACAATGGTGTCGCCGATCGCTTCATGGAAGCCATCGTTGGCACCGGTTTGGAATAATGGCGGCAATTTATTGTAAGCCAGGTAGTAATAGACATGGCCGTATTCGTGGTACAGCGTGGTCAAATCGTCTTCGGTTGGCGTGATGCACATTTTGATACGCACATCGCCGGCCAGATTCATGTCCCAGGCACTGGCGTGGCAGACCACATCGCGGTCACGTGGCTTGATGAATTGTGCGTTATCCCAATGCGATTCCGGCAGTTTAGGCATGCCTAAACCGGTGTAGAAACTTTCCGACAGCCTTGCCATTTGTTTTGCGTGTGCAAGATCGGCATCGCGGGTAATTTCGATAATTTCTGCGCTAGTCAATTTCGAAGCGCCACCAGCTTTGTTAAGCAGATCATTTAAAATATCGTCATGCTGCTTTTTCAATACGCTGCCAATATCAAGGCTACCCACGCCTTTGTAAGGTTCCACTAAAGGCCACAGATTGCCCCAGTCCTGTTGCCACAAATTGCCGGTCAAATGGGCCGGGATTTTGCCATCGATCTGGCCTTTTTCAGGACCGTATTTTTCAACCAGTTTATTCTTGGTGTAGCACTGTAGTTGTTTGTACAAAGGCTCGACCTGACCCCATAAACGATCTGTCTCGGCCTGGAAATCGGCAGCCGGCATGTCGTAACCGCCACGCCACAATTCACCGGTGTTGGCGAAGCCCAAATCTTTCGCACCGATATTCGATAACTCGACAAAGCGCTGATACGGTTCGCGCATCGGTTTGGAAATGGTGTGCCAGCCATTCCAGGCTTCGAGTTGCTGATCGTAAGTGCTGTTCGCGGTGTCCGCGAGGATGGCGGAAATCTGGCCAATGTCTTTGCAAGTCTTGTCATTCTTTGGATCGGGGCAATATTTGCCGGAACCATACATGCCATCCAGTTTGGTTGCCAGTTGGGTGAGTTCCGCCAATTGTTTCGGGTCGTTGGGCGGTGGCAGTGTCACGCCCAGCTTCAATAGTTGCAGGGCGCGTTTTGTTTCTGGCGACATTTTGTCGCTGTCCTTGAATGTCTTGGCTTTCGCGATGTATTCGCTCAATTTTGCCAAAGAACGCTCATTGGCTTTTGAAGAAACAATTTCAGAATCGCCATTGATATAGGTCGATGCTAACCACTGTGCCGACGACACTTCCGGATAAGCTTCGCGCATTTCGTTGTTGACGCGCGCGATGAATTCATCGGCAGTTTCATTTGCAAATTTGTCGGCAGTTGGATTCATTGTTTGCGGTTTGCATGCCGACAACGATATCAAGGTGGCAGAAATGCTCAGCGCGAGCAGGGCGCGTTTAAGGTTCACGGGAATCTCCAAAACAGACAGGTTGGTGAACCGCAAGGCTAGTCGGGTCCGGGCCCGGGCGCAAGTGCGTTTAGCTCAGCTCGTGTGCAGTGTTGATCAGTTCGCGTGCGATTAAAAAGGCGAAGGCATCCTGCGCATCATTTTCAAAATAGGCTTTGGCCGAACCGAGGCGAAAGGTGTATCCCCATTCATCCATGTCGGCCCAGATTCGTTCCCTACCGACACCGGGCAGTTCATCCCCGAGCAGGGCTTGCAAAACGCAGACGGCATCCTCCTCGGCAACGGAATCGGTTGCATCGGTGTGAATTTCCGCGCGTTTGTGTTCGGGCAATACAATCAGGTGGCCGGCTTCATGCAGCAGCGAATGAACCGGCGTGTCGAGTCGGGCATAAACTATATTGCCGATGACACCGGCCTCGCATTCACCCCAGAAGCTGCCGGGAATTGCCCGGTCATTTTCCAGCTGCACCAGTTCAAGCCGATAACGGGCGAGCAGTGCGCGCGCCGTTTCAAAACCGATGTCTGCGAGTGTGAGCATTTGCTTGAAAGTAGGGTGTGCGTTGCCCACCCTAGGTGATGAGAAGAATCAGCTTTCTTTTTCGGGTAGTGCAACGGAAATATCGAGCAGGTTATGTTCGCCATCCTTGTGCAAATCGACCTTGACCGCGTCAACATCGACATTGATGTATTTACGAATCACTTCGAGTAGCTCACGTTGCAGCAACGGCAAATAATCCGGCGCATCCCGCATCCCGCGTTCCTGTTCGATCAGGATGCGCAGACGGTTTTTTGCGACGCTGGCGGTGTTTTTATTGCGCTGGGTCAGAAAATCAAAGATTCCCATTGCTTAACTCCTGAACATTTTCGAGAAAAAGCCTTTCTTCTCGACAGTGGTGAAACGCAATGGCTTGTCTTCGCCTAGAATGCGTGCGACGGCATCCATATAGGCCATGCCTGCATTGGAGGCATCATCCAGAATGACCGGCACGCCGGCATTCGAGCTGGACAAGACTTCGGGAGATTCCGGAATAACACCGATAACGTTCAAACCAAGAATTTCCTGCACGTCATCGATGGAAAGCATGTCGCCTTTTTCAACGCGATCAGGTGAATAACGGGTCAGTAGCAAATGTTCCTTGACGCGTTCGCCGTTTTCGGCTTTTTTGGTTTTTGATGCGAGCAGGCCGAGAATGCGATCTGAATCGCGAACAGAAGAAACTTCGGGGTTCACCACAACGACAGCACGGTCGGCGAAATACATCGCCAGGACGGCGCCTTTTTCGATGCCGGCTGGTGAATCGCAAACGATAAAATCGAAGCCATCGGCAGCGATGTCGTTCAATACTTTTTCAACGCCTTCCTTGGTCAGCGCATCTTTATCGCGTGTTTGCGAAGCGGCGAGCACATATAAATTATCGAAGCGTTTATCCTTGATCAAAGCCTGCTTTAAATTGGCTTCACCGTGGACGACGTTCACGAAATCGTAAACCACGCGGCGTTCACAGCCCATGATCAAATCGAGATTGCGCAGGCCAACATCGAAGTCGATGACGGCTGTTTTTTTACCGGCTTTCGCCAGGCCACATGCAAGACTTGCGCTGGTGGTAGTCTTTCCGACGCCACCTTTGCCCGATGTCACTACGATAATTTCAGCCAATGTTGTTCTCCGTTTTCTGTCCGTTATATTTCATGCCAGCTCTTCGATTTTGAGCTGATCTTTTTCTAAATAAATCTGTACTGCCTTGCCCAGAAGATTTTTCGGGATTTCTTCCAGTACTTTGTAATGCCCGGCGATTGCCACCAGCTCTGCGTGGAATTCGCGGCAAAAAATGCGCGCATTCACGTTGTCGCTTGCACCTGCCAATGCTCGGCCACGCAGGGCGCCGTAAATATGGATCGAACCGTCGGCAATGACTTCGGCGCCGGCGCCGACAGTTGCCATCACGGTGATGTCTTTGTTCTGTGCGTAGATCTGCTGCCCGGAGCGTACCGGCTGTGTGTGCATGATGCCTGGTTCGGATTTTGCAACGACAACTGCGGGTGCAGGAGTTTCGGTTTCAGGCTCGGCCTTGCGGGCAGTTTTCTTTTCTTGCGGCTCTACTGCAACAGTCGTCTGGCTTTCGTAGGACGCCCGGAATTTCGCCAGCAATGGCAGGCCAACCTGTACGGACAATTCTTCGATGGCGCTTGTGCCATAGGCAATGCCGACAGGCAGGACATTGGCTGATTTCAGTGCATCAATCAGTGTGTTGACGGTTTTTGCATCGGGGCATTTCGAAAGACCACCGAAATCCAGAATAACGGCTGCACGCTCGAATAGTTTTGGCGCGCGTGAAACACGTTCCTGCATTTCGGTTTTCAGTTTCTCGACGTCGAGACTGCGAACGCGGAGGTTAGCTATGCCGACTTGACCAAATTTTAATTCGCCCGCTTGCTCGTAATCCGGAATCTGTGCTGCCATGCGATCAGGTTCCCGTTGCAAGCGTATTGGTGCGGCCGGGCAATGCACGGGCGGCAAGCCAGGACACATTCGGTAAAGCATTGCCGTAAGTCGTCTGCACATAAGCGTAGCTGCATAAATCTTTCAGCAGCATGCAGGCGCGAATATTGCCCGGTGCCATGACATGCTGACCGACTTCGCGAAAACCGAAACTGCCATGGAAAATCAGGGCAGGGTGATTGTCGTTTTCGATAAAGACTTCGGCTGCGAGATGCGGATAACGCGCTTCGGCAAAACCTTGTACATCACCATAGAAAACGCGACCAACGCCGACGCTTCTGCGTGCGCTGGCAATCACGATGCGGTCGATATAGAGAAACCTTTCGTAACGTTCGCGGAACCACAGAAAGTTGCTGCTATCGTGCGCGGCGTCATGACTGACGGCGATAAGAAAGCCGGCAATCAGGCCATCGACTTCGGCAACGCGGAAGTAATCGGCATTTTCCCAGAAGAAACGCACTTTGGCCGCATCCATCGGCAAGATGCCGGTGCCTGCTGCATTATTCATGGCTAGAACAGAATCCAGCTCGTGCTCACGCACGTCGCGGATAACAATGGACATTCATCAACTCCAGAACGGCTGCTTAGAGCCGCCAATGGGGTGTGATTATCGCACGTGAAGAGGGCAATCGCGATGCTTGTTCAAAGTTAAACTTGGGTTACGAAGAAGTAAAAAATCGATGCCCGTGACTTTCGGGCTGCACGTTTTGGATCATTCACGCCTATGATGACGACATGCTCAATAAACTGAACCATACCCAACTACTTCGATACGCCGGTTTATTCACCTGGGCGGTGGTGGGTATTCCACTCATACTCAATAGTTGGTACTTCCCGGCTGCTGAAGTGGAAGAAACCCTGTTTTCCAAGCCGGATATGCTCGGTTCCACGGTCGCTTATTTTGCTTTTGGTCTGGCCTACTGGCTGGTGACGCATGATTTGGGCGCCAGAAGACCGCGCTGGTACGACATTGCCTTGCTGGGCGTGATGACGGTCACGGCGATTGCGGTCAGTCAGCTCACTGGCACCGGGCTGGGCGCCATTTTATTGATGATTGTTGCTGGCGTCATTCCATGGTTGGTGCCGGTCACCGTTGGCGTGATCTGGATGATTGTGCAACACATGGCTTTAGTTCCCGTTTTTATAAAAGGCCAGGGCTTTACACCGATTGCCGCGGTGCTGCAGACCGCCATTTACATTGGTTATTCCACTTTTACTTTCGTGACCGGATTTGTTGCCAAGCAGCAGGCGCAGGCACGAGAGGACCAGCGTCGCCTGAATGCTGAATTGCGCGCCACCCGTGTTTTGCTGGCTGAGAGCTCGCGAATGAGCGAGCGTTTGCGGATTTCGCGCGAGCTGCACGATTTATTGGGCCATCATTTGACTGCCTTGAGTCTGAATCTGGAAGTGGCAGGGCATTTGACCGAGGGCAAGGCGCATGATCACGTCAAACAAAGCCACACGCTTGCCAAGTTATTGTTGACCGATGTCCGCGAGGCCGTCAGTGAAATGCGTGAAGACGGTGGAATCGACGTCAACACGGCATTTCATAGCCTGGTTGATGGCGTGACTGCCTTGAAGATCCACCTGGATCTGCCAGAGATGCTGCAACTTGATGACCCGGATCGTGCCCACGTCTTGTTACGTTGTGCTCAGGAAATCATCACCAATACCGTGCGGCATTCAGGTGCCGACGAGCTATGGCTGCGGCTTACAAAAATGCCGCACCACGTCGAGCTGTCGGCCCGCGATAATGGTCGAGGTGCTTCCAACTTGACCCAGGGCAATGGTTTGCGTGGCATGTGCGAACGACTGGCCGAATTTGGCGGGCATCTCGATATTATGAATACCGCAGGTCAAGGCTTAAGCTTGACTGCAAAGCTACCTATTAAAGAAACCCCGTAAAGGAAACCCCAATGATTCGTGTGTTTTTAGTCGATGATCAAACCTTGGTAAGACAAGGTGTGCGTTCCCTTTTGGAGCTGGCCGACGGGATAGAAGTCGTTGCCGAAGCGGCCGATGGCAAACAGGCCGTTGAACAAATTCCGCTGGTTAAGCCCGACGTGGTCTTAATGGATATGCGTATGCCGGTGATGTCGGGTCTGGATGCGCTGCAAGCCTTGTCAAAGGCAGATGCCTTGCCACCGACGATTATCCTGACGACTTTCGACGATGACCAACTCGTACTTGCAGGTATCAAGTACGGTGCCAAGGGCTATCTGCTAAAAGACGTTTCGCTGGATCAGTTGGTAAACGCCATTCAAACGGTTGCCACCGGCGGCTCGCTGGTACAGCCGGCCGTGACACAAAGACTTCTGTCCGGGCTTGAGGGCATGAATAACGAGTTCGTAAGCCTGGAACAGCCCGATCCGCTGACCGAGCGCGAAACCGAGATTTTGCGCTTGATGGCGGGTGGTTTTTCCAACAAGGAAGTTGCCAATTCACTGGGTGTAGCCGAAGGAACCGTTAAAAACCACGTATCCAATATTCTTTCCAAGTTGGGCGTGCGCGACCGTACGCGCGCAGTTTTGAAAGCTTTTGAATTGAAATTGGTGTAAATAACGATAGCCATCACATAAATCGGCGTTGAATCGGCGTTGTCACGCGAATTTAGAGTAATGCATCCAGACCCGATGACGAGTGGGCCTTTGACCTGATATCCTCCGCGTTCCTGGCGGGCGCTGATGTCCTGAACCAGGGTTGTGCTTGGAGAGCCCACGAATGACCCGAATTATTGAGTTTTTAATTGCAGCCGCCATGGTGGTAGTGTTGTTTTTGGTAATCGCCCTGTTTTTGCCTGCAAAGCGCGTCATATGGCATGACATCGAAACCAATCGTCCTGCCAATACGGTATACGATGTGGTTAACGGCTTTCATCATTTCAGAGAATGGAACCCGTTGCTCAGCTATGACAACAAAATGAAAGTCGATATCAGCGCTGACCCTAAAGCTCTGGGCGCGACACTGAAATATGATTCCAGCAAAAAAGTAGTCGGTGCAGGGAGCTGGACGCTTGCCGAGCAAGATCCCGGCAAAAAAGTCGTCTACAAACTTGAGACCAATTCCATTGGTAGCAAGAAGACAATGGTGTTCACGATTGAACCCGTTGTGGCCAAAAGCAAAAACATTACGGTCAATACGAAAAACTTGCGCGTAACGCAAACATACACGGTTGATTATGGCTGGAATTTGTTCGGTCGTTTTGCCGGCATGTATGTCAACCGCAATGTTGGCGACGAAATGAAAACCGGCTTGCAGAAGTTGAATACGCTACTGGTCAGTATTCCCAAGTACGATTATTCAGCCCATACGGAGTCGTTTAACCTCGTTGAAGTGCCTGCACAAAACGTGTTGGTTGTTCCGACCGAAGCCAAACGCGCGAATAATGAAGTCATATTGGCCATGACGAACCAAATGAGTTGGGTCAAGAAAGTGATGGATGCCAATGGTCTGGTATCTGCTGGCCCAATGCGAATTGTTACAACCGAATACACTTCCTCGGCTTATTCCTTTGATATCGTTGTACCGGTTCGCAAGCCCGGACCTGCGGCTCCTGCTGCTGATGCAGCAGCAACGCCTGAAGGTGCCGAGGCTGCACCTGCGCCTGTCGTTGCAGCAACCGAACAACTTGATATCCGTGTAGAAGGCCCGGTCAAAGCTGCTTTCTATCCGGCGGTTAAAACCGTATCGACCGGTTACACCGGTTCCGCCCAAAGTCTGGTCATGGTGCGTGACATGGTGCGCGCGTATGCCATGGCGAATAATTACACGCCTACAGACCGCGCTTTCGACGAATACCTGAATGGTGTCGAGTCACAGAACGAAATTGATTCGAAATTCAAAGTGTATTGGCCGATCAAGTAATTGATCCGGAAAAAGCGGGCTTTAGCCCGCTTTTTTTTGGGTGCGAATTTTAGATATTGTTTTCGATTGCAGGCTATCATTGGTCTCGTGCACTCAGGCTTAGTGATCCAACTCAATGATTGAAGCAGCCAATTTGCGAAAATCCTACGGGTCTTTGCTCGCAGTGGATGATCTCAGTTTCAAGGCCAAGCCCGGAGAAGTCCTGGTTTTTTTGGGGCCGAATGGTGCAGGAAAATCCAGCGCAATGCGAATGATTTCCGGATTTCTGCTGCCAAGCTCGGGTTCTGCAAGCATCTGCGGTCATGATGTGGTCAGAGAATCCATTGCGGCAAAAAAATGCCTTGGCTATCTGCCGGAAGGTGCGCCCTTATATGGCGAATTAAGCACCGAAGAATTCCTGCGTTTCGTTGCACGTGCAAGAGGCATGGACAAACAAGCGCAGAGAAGCCGCATAAACATTACGCTTGAACGTCTTAGTCTGAAAGGCGTCGCGCAGCAAACCATTGAAACATTATCGAAAGGCTTCAAGCGTCGGGTCGGATTGGCTGCCGCAATTTTGCACGAGCCTTCCGCATTGATACTGGATGAGCCTACCGACGGATTGGACCCCAATCAAAAACATGAAGTACGCGTGTTGATTCGCGAGTTGGCGAAAGAGCGCACGGTTTTGCTGTCTACACATATTCTCGAAGAAGTCGAAGCCGTTTGCACAAGGGCGATTATTATTGCAGGGGGCAGGGTTCTGGCAGATGCGACACCTGCCGAACTACTCGCGAAATCACGCTACGACCGTGCCGTATCGATACAGGTGACCGACAGTATTTCGGCACGTGCCGCGCTGGACGGCATGCCCGGAGTGACAGGCTTTGAACAAAATGCGGTGGATGGTCGTTTATACATATTCACCAAAACCAGAGCACGGACCGACGAAGCCATTGCGGAACGATTACGGCAGCGCATGGTGGCATTCACGGATCTGCGTATTGAACGAGGAAGATTGGATGAGGTCTTCCGCAGCATTACGATGCCGGAGTCAAAAGCATGAGCGCGATAACGGCCATTTATCGTCGCGAACTCCGTAGTTATTTTTCAACGCCGTTGGCGGCTATATTTGTCGTCATCTTTTTAACCATGATTTCGGCATTTACCTTTTATCTGGGTAATTTTTTCCAGAACGGGCAGGCTGATTTGCAGGCTTTTTTCCTGTTTCATCCATGGATGTATTTATTATTGGTGCCTGCGCTTGGTATGCGTTTGTGGGCCGAAGAAAGAAAGAGCGGAAGTATCGAACTATTGCTGACCTTGCCGGTCACCGTCTGGCAAGCCGTTTTGGGGAAGTTTCTGGCTGCCTGGACATTGATCGGCTTCGCGCTTTCGCTCACTTTTCCGATGTGGCTAACCGTTGCCTGGCTTGGCGATCCCGACCACGGCGTGATTGGCGCAAGTTACATCGGTAGCTGGTTATTGGGAGGTAGCTTTCTGGCGATAGGCAGTGCGATATCGGCGGGAACGCGTAGTCAGGTAATGGCGTTTGTCATCACCTTGTCTGTCTGTTTTGTATTTTTACTGGCCGGTTACCCCATTATTCTTTCTGCGATGCGCGAGCTGCTTAGCCAGTCAATGGTAGATACCATTGCAGGCTTGAGTTTCTTTACCCATTTCAACGCCATTACACGCGGTATTCTCGATATGAGAGATATGGCCTTTTTTTTGATCAATGTGCTGGCATGGTTGGTTGCCACGGTATTGATTATCAATTTGAAACGGGCTGGTTGAGCATGAGTATGTCGAAACTGCCATATTTCAATTATCTGGCCTTGCCATTGCTTGCCATATTGACGTTGGCAATGCTGTCTGTCAGTTCCCGTCTCTTCAAAGGTTTCGCGTTTGATTTAACCGAGAATCGTTTGCATAGCTTGTCCGATGGAACCCTGAAAATCATAAAATCGGTCGATAAGCCAATCACGCTAAAATTATATTATTCAGAGAGTGCAGCGAGGGATTTGCCGCAATTCAGGGTTTATTCGCAACGGGTGAGTGAACTGCTGGAAAGCATTTCCGAAAAATCCAATGGCAAGATTGTTTTTAGGCAAATTGATCCGGAACCTTTTTCCGAGGCCGAAGATGAGGCTGCCGCCAATGGCTTGCAAAATATTCCATTAGGCAATTCCGGTACGAGCTTTTATTTTGGTTTGATAGCTACCAGCGATAATAAAAAAACGGCACTGATGCCCTTTATCGATCCAGGCAAGGAAGCGTTTCTTGAATACGATCTTGCAAAACTATTAAGCACCTTGAATGCGGAAAAGCCGCCTGTGCTGGCAGTGCTGAGCAGTTTATTGACCGGCCCCAGCGTTAATGCGATGACCGGGCAACCTAACCCCGGCTGGGTGATTGATAGAAAGCTATCCGAGAGCTATGAGATACAACGCCTGCAACCAGATGTCGGTGTTATTGGCAACGACGTCGATGTTTTGATGCTGGTGCATCCCAAAAACATTCCCGAGCCGACCTTGTATGCGATTGACCAATTCGTATTGCGTGGCGGCCATTTACTGGTGTTCGTTGACCCGAATGCCGAATCGGATTCTGCAAATGCATTTTTGCCGGATGGAACTGTAACGACCAGCACTTCGGGTCTGGGGCCCTTGTTCAAAGCCTGGGGACTTGAATACGATTCTCGTATGGTCGTGCTTGATAGCCAGAATGCCTTGCAAGTGGGCGAAGCCAATCAGGTGCCGCAATATCATTTGGAAGTGCTTGGTTTGTCGAAGGACTATTTGAATAGCAAGGACATCGCGACGGCGGATCTTGAAAAACTGAATTTCTCCAGTGCTGGTGCCATCAGTGCCCTTGAACAATCGCCCTTGAAGCTGGAAGCGCTGGTGCAGAGTTCGGTGAACTCGCAGTTACTGGATTCACAAATCGTGAAAATGGCCGAGAATACTCCCGAATCTCTGCGCAAGAACTTCAAGCCGACGGGTGAAGCCTATGTGCTTGCTGCTCGATTCAGTGGCAATCTGAAATCGGCCTTTGCCGAAAAATCGGCACCCCATCAAATCATGACGAGTAAAAAACCGGCACAAATTATCGTGGTTACCGATACGGATTTTCTGGCCGATAGAATGTGGGTTGTGGAACGGAATATTTTGGGCTCGTCGGTATTGGAGGATATTGCCGATAACGGTGATTTTGCGATCAATCTGGTGGATAACCTGGCAGGCGATCCGAACCTGATTTCATTACGTGCACGAACGGTTTCTTTCAGGCCCTTTGAAAGGTTGGAGAAAATCCAGAGAAGTGCCGAATTGCGCTATCACGACAAGGAAAGTCAATTGCAGGCAGATTTGGAAAAGCTGAATACGCAGCTTTCACAGCTGCAGGGTAGCAATGCGTCCGTCAATAGCAAAAAAATGACCGTTGTACAAAAAGCGGATATTGCCAAATATCAAAAACAAAAAACGGAAATCCGCAATGAACTCAGGCAGGTGCAGCATCAACTGAACGCCGACATCGACAACCTGATTGGTCGCCTGAAGTTGATCAATATTTTGTTGATGCCAGGGCTGGTGGCCATTTTTGCCTTTCTGTGGGCATTTCGCGGCATGTTGCGTCGTCGCACAATGGCAAATAATTGAGGAGCAAGGTGTTGATCAAACAAGCCTGGCAGCGTTATTTTTTGGCGATGGCTGCTCTGGCTTGTGCAAGCGCCGTTGCGATGTCGGCCTATGCGAGTCATGGCCTGGATGGCGACTCGAAAAGCCGGATGATGACCGCATGCTATTTTGCCTTCGCGCATGGCTTGTCATTGATTATGCTGGTCCGCATGTCGCCTGCCAGATTCAATTTATACCCGTGCAGCTTGATGCTGCTTGGGCTTTGCCTGTTTTGCGGCAGCCTGGCTTCGGCTGCGTTATGGCAAACCTCGACGGCACTGGCACCTTCAGGCGGTATCGCATTGATCCTGGCCTGGTGCTGGGTGGCAATCAATTTCCTGACGTTCAAGGAAGACTAATGATGAAACACGCACGTGGATTCGATCTGGATGTCGCGGTAGCGCATTTATCCAGACGCGATAAAAAGCTGGGGCGCTGGATTGCAAAAATTGGCGTCATTGAAATAGAGGGTTGGGATAGAAGTTTCGATACGGTAGATTCACTTGCACGTTCGATTTTGTATCAGCAACTTTCTGGCAAGGCTGCCGCGACGATTGTCGGCAGGGTAGAGAAGGCCATTAGCTCAAAAAAAATCAATGCCAAGTCCTTGGCAAAAGTGGATGACGTCCAATTACGTGCCTGTGGTGTTTCAGGCAATAAAACATTGGCATTGCGTGATTTAGCGGCGCGCGACTTGCTAGGTGAAATTCCGAGTGCGGCAAAATTTGCTTCCCTGAGCAATGAGGAAATTATCGAAAAACTGGTCGCGGTACGTGGTATCGGTCGCTGGACAGTTGAGATGATGCTGATGTTTAGACTCGGTCGACCGGATGTATTGCCGGTCGATGATTTGGGCGTGCGAAAAGGTGCGCAGAAAATCGATAAGCAGGAAGTAATGCCGACACCGAAGGAATTAATTTTGCGTGGCGAAAAATGGGCGCCTTATCGCACCCTGGCTGCCATGTATTGCTGGCGGATTGCCGATTTTACGGTTGAGGCAAAAGCAAAAGTGAAGCGTTCGCAAGATTGATTCGTGGGGGCGCCGTAAGGCGCGACAGATCCCGCGTAATTTCTCAGCGTCTTGTGGCGCTCCCGCAGGTGATTTTTATACGAAATACCAATGCCAGGGTTCGTAGTTGATATCGTGCGGATTATTTCTGGGATAACTCAGGCGAAACCCAAAGTCCCCGGCGTTTTGCATTAGCCATTCAAAAGCTGCGGTGGACTCAAAAGTTTCTTCTGCAGGTGCTTCGTTCGGTGTGCCGATATCAATCGCGCGTCCGGTATGGTGCTCTGAATATCCAGGTGCCGCATTGACCTTCAGAATTTCCGGCACAGTCTGGCCACGTGCAAGCTTGCGTTTAAAGATGCCGTATTGATACGCATGTCCGCGATAGCCGGAAATGGCTTCCAGCTTGATGCCCTCATCCGCTGCCCGGCTTTTCATTTTGTTCCAGGCAAGGGCAGCATCGTCCTGCATCCAGAGTGGTCGTTGGTAGCGATCAAAACCGGCGAAAGCCAATGTCGATGGTTCCGGCATCAAGGCCAGCTGATGTTGCAAGCCATAGTCGGAAGGAATCCCCAGTGCATCCAGGACATGCTCTAGCTTGCGTAAACTTTTTTCGGGAGAAAACGTGTTTTTTTGAAAGTAGAACTGCTCGCACTCACGCTGCAGTTTTTGATCGCGTTTGAATGTCTGTAACCAGGTATCGGTGCCGACGGCAATAAAACGGCCGTCGGATTTGCGCCTTACCAGCCAATCGGTTCTCGACAATAATCGCTTCGTGTCATTGCCGCGTCCGCGCACGAGTGCGCAGGGCAGTGCTTCAAAGTGCTCGCCGTTGATCAGTCGCCAATCATTTTGTTTCATGTTCTAAGCTTACCCCATTCAAACTGGGCGTTTGAAAAACAATGTCACTTTATAGGATTGAAAAACACTCACCAACTCCCAGCCACTTTGCCCCATCTGATTCATTTTGTCCTGGATTTCCTGTGCCTTAAGGCCGCCCATAAAAGATCCCTTGAGCTCGACCACTTGGTATGCCCAGCGTACAATTGTCATTTTCATTGTCCTGTGTCTGTTTATTGGTTTAGAAACATCAGCAAGCCCATTGCCAGCAATCCCAAAGATAAAACTAACAGAGGCATCACATGGATATTTGATTTGCCTTGAAGGCGGCGTTTGATCAGATGAACGTTGTGAATCATGTCTATCTCCTGTTCCGGTTAATCGGTTTTTTTGCTCTGTTCACTTGCTATTTTTGCTTTCTCTATCAGTCGTCCATTCTTTCGTAGTGCTTCGCGCAGAACGTATTCAATTTGTGCATTCAAGGATCGGAGCTCGTCATCGGACCAGCGTTGTACCGCATCGAGAATCTCGGCGTTGATGCGCAGCGGATAGGCCTTTTTTTCGCTCACGATGTTTTCTTCGATGCGCGATGAAGCAGAAACACCATGGCGAATGCCTCGATGTTGATGGCAATCACGAATGCAGTGGTCATCCATGACAGAGTTTGTTCCGGCAGCAGAGGAAGCAGGGTGCCGAAGGCAATCAGGCTGGTCGAAATGCCGAGCATGCCGAGCCCAAGAATGAATTGCAGTTGTGTGCTCTTGGGTAATTTCAAATACTGCCCCGGCATCCACCGTCTCGTGATACAGGCCAGGCCTATGCCCAGAGCCGGTAGCGCACTAGTAATAATCACCATGGCAGCGACCAGTTTTTCGTCCATGATTTAGTAAATCGAACCGGTGTTCACGATGGGCTGGGTGCCGCGTTCACCACAGAGCACTACCAGCAAATTGCTGACCATCGCGGCGCGGCGTTCCGGGTCCAGATCGACCACATTGCGTTTCGACAATTCGCTCAATGCCATTTCCACCATGCTGACGGCACCTTCGACAATGCGTGTGCGAGCCGCGATGATCGCGCTCGCTTGCTGGCGTTGCAGCATGGCCTGGGCAATTTCGGGCGCGTAGGCGAGATGCGAGATGCGTGAGTCAATAACGCTGACACCCGCCTGTGACAAACGCTCCTGGATTTCTTCGGTCAAATGTTTTGAAATTTCGGCAGCATGGCTGCGGAGCGAGATTTTTCCATCTTCGTGCTGGTCGTACGGATAGCTGGTAGCCATGGCACGCAGCGCAGACTCCGACTGGATATGCACGAAGCTTTCGTAGTCGTCGACGTTGTATACCGCCTCGGCCGAGTCCACCACTTGCCACACCACGACTGAAGCAATTTCAATCGGGCTGCCATCGAGATCGTTGACCTTGAGTTTGCTTGACTCGAAGTTGCGAACCCGCAGTGATATTTTTTTCTTGGCGTAGAACGGATTATTCCAGCGCAGGCCTTGTTCTTTTGAAGTGCCGACGTATTTGCCGAACAAGCTCAAGACGGCGGCCTGGTTAGGTTCGACCATAAAAAGGCCGAATAACATGACAAATAAAACAAAGCCTGCAATCAGAGTGAGTCCAATCAGAATGGCATTTTGGTGGGTAATGCCGCTCACAAAACCATAGCCGCAGACCAGCATGGCGACCAACAAGGCCAATAGCATGGGAATTCCTGACATCGATTTAACGTCTTGCTCTTTCATGATTATTCTCCCCCGGGTCAAAGGGTCGGGGCGATATTAAGATATCAAAATGATATCAAAAGTAAAGTATTGGGGCAAAAAAAACCGAACTAAATCCGGCTTTTCAGGAAAAACAAATACTTAGGGAATAATTCGGTATCTCAAAAGAGGTACTGGTCTCTGCTCACTGCCAATATAAATGGCGTTGCCTTCACGGTTGAAGGTAATGGCTTCAGCCTGCGGCAGCCAGGGGAAAGAAATACTGTAAGGCTTGCTCGATAGAGCCGAGTTCCAGGAGGCATTGGCATCTTCGCGGACATAAAAATAGATGGCGTGATAATTCAATACGATCAGAACCCGCCCATTCGGGCTTAAATCGGCTGCGGTAATTTGCGAGCGGTAGCGGCCATAAACCGGGTTTTTCTCCATTTCATTGGTATCTGGCTGCTCGATACCAGGTAGTTCGCCTATTTTGGTTGCCACCACATTTTTACTGCTTGGTTGCAAGGGCAGTCGAAACAATTCAGGCGGAACCCGTTTTTTTGAGATCAGGAGTATTTCGCCTTTTATGGCATCCACGGCTACCGACTCACAATCGCGGGCACCATCGGGCCATTTGAAATCGAAGGTCCAGGCAGGTTCCAGGGTCTGGCCATCTTTCAGCGACCTGGGTTCTTCGAATACCAGAATTTGCAGAGTCTTCCGGATGCCGCCGTTATCACCTGTATCGGCAATCAATAAATAATTTTTGTCATTCAGTTTGAAACTGGCCAGGTCTTCCCAGTCCGTATTTTTTACGCCCTTTAAGGTGAATGTAGCAACCCGGGCGGCATCGATGCCCATGGCAATCAACTTCTCGCCATTGCCACCGTCATTGATCACCCACAGGATGTCTTTATGAACTTGCGATGGCGCCAAACCGCTCATTTCTTCCAGCTCGGCGTCGGTTTTGGTGCCCGAATATTCCGGCTTGCTCCAGCGCGCAGCCAAGCATTCGAAACTAAGCAGTAGACAAAAGGCAATAACAATAAATCGCATTGGCTTCAGGAATGAATGTGGGCAGGCAAGCATGCCAGATTATTGTCATGGCATGAACGGTGGCGAGATACAATGAGCTTCATTTGACAACTATTAACTCCTGCCATGAAACCGCAAACCATCAAGATCGGAACCCCATTGACAGCGCGTGCAACCAAGGTATTGCTACTGGGTTCCGGCGAGCTGGGCAAGGAAGTCGCCATTGAACTGCAACGCTACGGTATCGAAGTGATTGCTGCCGATCGCTATGACAATGCACCCGCCATGCAGGTTGCACATCGCTGCGTCACCTTGAATATGCTGGATCCGGCGGCCTTGCGTGATCTTATCGCCGATGAAGAACCGGATCTCGTAGTGCCGGAAATTGAAGCCATCCATACCCAGACACTTGTCGAACTTGAGAAAGAAGGTGCAGTACGGGTAATTCCAACGGCACGTGCCGCACGCTTGACGATGGACCGCGAGGGCATTCGTCGACTTGCTGCAGAAACGCTTGGACTGCCAACCTCGCCTTACGAATTCGTCGATACGCTTGAGGATTATCGAGTCGCAGTTGCCACTATTGGCACGCCTTGTGTTGTAAAACCAGTGATGAGTTCTTCTGGCAAGGGGCAAAGCACCGTTCGACAACCGGCAGATATCGACAAGGCCTGGGAATACGCGCAGTCAGGCGGCCGTGCCGGACAAGGGCGGGTGATTGTCGAAGGCTTTATCGATTTTGAATACGAAATTACCTTGCTGACCGTGCGTCACCGTGACGGCACGAGCTACTGCGACCCAATTGGTCATTTGCAAATCGATGGTGATTATCGCGAGAGCTGGACGCCACAGCCAATGTCGACACTCGCGATGCAACGCGCGCAGGATATCGCGAAAAAAATAACCGATGATCTCGGAGGTTGGGGCCTGTTTGGTGTCGAATTATTCGTGAAAGGTGATGAGGTCTGGTTTAGTGAAGTATCGCCAAGGCCGCATGACACCGGTTTGGTAACACTAGTCTCGCAGGATATTTCCCAGTTTGCCTTGCATGCGCGCGCGATTCTTGGTTTGCCGATTCCGAATATTCGTACGCACGGCCCATCGGCATCCTGTGCCATTCTCGCCAAAGGCCACGGTGTGCCCTATTTTGAAAATGTCGACGCGGCATTGACGCAAACCGATACCGCATTGCGATTGTTTGGCAAACCGCGGGTCGAAGGTCAGCGTCGGGTTGCAGTGAGTCTGGCGCGTGGTGACAGCATTGAACATGCGCGTGAAAAGGCGCGTAATGCAGCTTCTGAACTTACTATCCATTTGGTCGATTGAGGCGAACATGGGCGAGTCACAAGTGTATGCCGTCTTCTTATTCCCGCAGGCTGTCGAAGCACTGGGTGACGCCATCAAGCCTTATATGACGGAAGGCCCGCAAGGGCCGCATATCGTTAGCGCTGAAATCGATACTGGCGGCGCATTTTGCGAGCTGACTTTGCACGGAAAAAACTCCGAGGGGAAGAATATCGAGCTTGAGCTGATGATTCCGAGCAACATGATTCGGTTGATTGTTTCATTGCATGGCGAAGATGGTGGCTTCGGGTTTGCGTAGGAGGCCGCTTGCGGGTGACTTTGGCGAAACACTGTGGAAGCTTTAGCTGCAATAACGTTCGCATAATATCGAAAACACAAGGTTTCAGTCGTTTGGCCGAAACTTCATCTGCATTTGACCAGCCATTCGGCTGTTAAAAGCCGACACTCGTGCCTTTCATGGCGATCGTAAACCAGCTCTCGTAAAAGCTGCTCTACGATTCAAAAAATCACATCAACCCAGACCATATGATGATCACTGGCATCCATCCATTCATAGCCAGTATCGTCGGGTTTTAGCCAGAATACGCCATTGCTTTTAACCCTCATGTTTGCTGACGGCAACACATAATCCAGTCGCATATTGCCGACCTTCGGGCCAAAGTATCCGGTATCTTCAGCGGCATTGCCTTGTTGAGTTAGATTGCCCTGTCCGACTGTTTGCGTGGATAGGGCAGCACCTTCGCTACGCGGGGCCGCAAACACGGAAACACGCGGATGCGAAAGCAATTGCAACATCGTACCGGGAATGCCATCGCCATCGATAGGGTCGGCGTTTAGATCGCCAGCCAAGACGAAATAGACATCTGGATCCAAACCACCGCATAAGTTTTTATCGTCGCATAACCATTGCGCATTCCTATTGCTTAAATATTCCGACCACAGTTTTATTTCGTCATGGTTGCGCGCGCCGTTGCGATCTTCCGGGCCATCAAAAACCGGCGGGGTCGGGTGCGATACTAAAAAATGCACTCTTCCGTTTGCCGTTTCAATCGGAACATCCCAGTGCGATTTTGAAGAAAGGCGCAAGCGCGACCAGACTTCGGGCTTGTACCAGGCTTGCCCCGTGGCGGGACTCTTCGGAATCGTGGCATCAGGCAAATCTTTCCATAGTAAATTCTGGAAAGTTCTAACCTTTGCGATATCAATCGGGTATTGCGACAGCACCAGCATGCCGTATTGCCCCGGATGCAGGCCATAACCATAGGCATCATTGCCGCGATCACGGCCATCGCCGCCGATCTTGCCATTGTTATCGAGATCCATTCCGCTTTGCACACCGGTATTTACCGGAGCAATGAAATGGTAAGGGTAGGCAATCGTTTTTTGCCCATCCCGTGACTGGCCGAGATAAGTCTTCTGAAAAATATCTGCCGCAATACCTTCAGCATCGTAGTCAAATTCATTCAGCAGAAGAATGTCGGGGCGCTGATGTTGAATTACAGCGGCAATTTTTCTTGCATTGGCGTCACCGGTTTGCAGCCGTTTGATTAGGCCCCCGGTTTCTTCGCTATAAAGCGAGGTGTTGTAGGTCGCAAACCGAATGTTTTTTGTGGCGCTGTTGTTACTCGTCATTGACGGAGGTCTGGTCTCGGCAAAGTCCGGTTTAGTCAGTGCGTGGATGTCGGGGTCGATGCTTTGGCAGCTCGTCAAAAGTATTAGACAAGCCGGAAATATAATGTGCTTCAATCCTGGTTCTCCTGAAAACGCCGCCAGTTTTTGCCTTGCAAAAACTCCAATGGCTGGAAGTTACGTTTGTAATCCATTTTTTTATGCTGATCGAGCCAGAAGCCCAGATACAAATAATTTTTCTGGTGTAATTTGGCTTGTTCGATTTGTTGCAGAATGGCAAAAGTGCCCAGACTTCTTGTCGCATAGTCGGGGTCGAAAAAAGTGTAAACCGCAGACAGTGAATCGGGTAAAACGTCTGTTACTGCCACCGCCAGTAATTTGGTGGCAGAGCGAATTTCCATGAAGACGGTAGGGCTCCATTGGCAAATCAGGAAATTATCGAAATCTTCGGTCTCCGGATCGTCCATGCCGGCGCCGGCGTGGCGGAAGTTCAGATAACGCTGATATAAATCGAATACCTCGTCACTGCGGTGCGCCGGCGTGACTGAAACGTGCAGATCCGAATTACGTTGCAGGCATCGGCGCTGATTCCGGCTTGGCTGAAACTTGCTACTGGGAACACGCACCGGTACGCAAGCGGAACAGCCGATGCAATTGGGGCGATAAATATGCGAGCCGGAACGACGAAAGCCCAGCATTAACGCCTGACCATACATCGATGGCAGACGGGCATCATCTGGATCGAGCACCAGATCGCGCGCTAGTCGATCACGCCAATAACCGCATTCATGATCGGCGGTTTGAAAAATGCGGATGTTCTGCTGGTTGCCCATCGGCGCAGTCTAATCCATTTGTGGGAGCGACTTTAGTCGCGATCAATGTGTCGGGCCTGGAAGGCCCTACTACAGGGTATTTACTTTGCCCAACACTTGCCCTAGCACCGTCGGCGTTTCGGTAGCGAATTCATTCAGCTGCACGGCATCTTTCGACCAAAGACAAATAACGGTCGAGCCATAATTGAAACGCGCCATTTCGGCAAAGCGTTCAATCCGGATGTCTTTCCCGCGATAGTCTTTGCGTTGAATGCGCGATGCATACTGGGGAATTTCGACGCCGCTCCAGACGGTTTCAACACCCGAGACCAGCAGAGCTCCCACCATTACCAGGCACATCGGGCCGTGGTCGGTATCGAAATGACAAACCAGACGTTCGTTACGTGCGAATAAACGCGGGATTGCCTGAACTCCCCAAGGTGCGACCGTAAACAGACGGCCGGGCACGTGGACGGTTTCCGTCAGAGTTCCGGTCCAGGGCATATGCACGCGATGGTAATCACGCGGCGATAAATAGATATTGGCAAACCAGCCGTCGGTAAAGGGTTTGGCGGCTTCTTCGTCGCCAAGCAATTCGGCTGCGGTGAAGCTATGGCCTTTGGCCTGGAAAATATCGCCATCACTTATGCGTCCGACCTGGCTGATTTTACCGTCGGCCGGGATTAATAGTGAATCCGGGTTGGAATCGGCAACACGTGCACCGGGTTTCAGCGCTCGGGTAAAAAATTGATTGAAACTTTTATAGCTTAGCGGATCACTTACTTCGGCCTCGCTCATGTTGACATTGAATTTTTTTACCACCAATGCGATCAGCCAATTCTTGAACGGAAACCATTCAATGCGCGCTACAAAATAGGCGAGTCTCGAAAAAAATCGATGTGGCATCAAATGTTGCAGAAGCACGGCGAGACTCATGACGGGGGTCCTAATTATTTTTGGAGAGCGCCAATAAATCGGCTGCAATTTTTTCAGGAGCGAAAGGTGGACGAATAATGCCGACCTCATTGCCTTGCGGATTCAACACCACGATGGTGGCGGAGTGATCCATGGTGTAATCGCCATTGCCCAGCGACTTTTTTGCATAAACCATGGCGATGGACTGCACGAAATCAGCTAGTGCAGGCTCCGGCGCCGTAGCGGTAAGTGTGTCTTGATGGAAAAATGCGGCGTATTCTGCCAGTACCTTTGGTGTGTCGCGTTCGGGGTCTACCGAGACAAACAAGACACGTGGCCTGGTGTCGGCGGGAAGTGTTCCCCAGACTTTCTGTGCCTTTGAAAGTTCACCCAAGGTCGTCGGGCAAATATCGGGGCAGTGCGTAAAGCCCAGAAAAACCAATGTCCAATGCTGATTGATTCGGGCTTTGTTAAAGGCTTTCCCATCGGCGGTTTGCAGTGAAAAATCGGGAATCTGGCGGGCCTCGGGAAACATGCGAACTGTTTGCAGTGCTGCAATGGGCTGGCTCGGGCTCTTGTTCAACCAGTGTTGTCCAGCCCACAGGCCGAATCCGGCAGCAAATGCCGCCAAGATGATATAGAGAATGGATTTGCTGTAAATGCCGCGCTGATGCTTGATTTTCATGCACGCATTATAAGCCAGCAAGCTGCTATTGCCGCTATAATTTGCCTTCACACAACGAGCCTGCCATGAGCCAAGAACTTTCTACCATTATCGATTTCATCCGCTACGGCGCCAGCCGGTTCAATGCTGCAGGTCTGAGCTTCGGACATAGCTATGACAACGCGCTAGATGAAGCCACCCAGCTCGTACTGTTTGCCCTGCATCTTCCACATGATTTAAGCCCGGCTTATGGCCAGGCAAAACTTGTGCATGAAGAAAGGGATCGGGTATTGGCTCTGTTCGAGCGCCGAATCGATGAGCGCGTACCTGCCTGTTATTTGACCGGAGAAGCCTGGTTCGCTGGCCTGAGTTTCAAAACCGACCATCGTGCACTCGTGCCGCGCTCGCCGATTGCCGAGCTTATTGAAACCAGTTTCGAGCCTTGGGCAGGCGGCCGCGAGATTCAACGTGTACTGGATATGTGCACCGGTTCGGGTTGCATAGCCATTGCGACGGCGCACTATCATCCCGATTGGCAGGTGGATGCTGTTGATATCAGCGAAGAAGCGATGTCATTGGCCAGAGAAAATATGGAACGTCTTGAAACTTCCAATGTCCGGGTGTTGCATTCGGATTTGTTTCGCGGTTTGAAAGGCGAAGTGTACGATTTGATCGTGACCAATCCGCCTTATGTCACCCACGCTGAAACCGATGCGTTGCCGAAAGAATATTCGCATGAGCCCGAGCTGGGTCTGCGTGCCGGTGATGATGGACTGGACTTGGCGCTGGAAATATTGCGCGACGCACCGCAACATCTTGCCGAAAACGGATTCCTGATTTGCGAAGTGGGCGAGAGTGAACATGCCTTGGTGAAATTATTGCCGGAATTGCCTCTGGCCTGGGTCGAATTCAAGGTCGGACAAATGGGTATTTTTGTAGTTGAGCGCGAAGATCTGGTAACTCACCATGCCGCGATCAAGGCACTGGCAGACGCACGTCGATGAGCATGAATTCCCTTGGTCGAATGCTGGTGCTGACCACTTTTGGTGAAAGCCACGGTCCGGCCATTGGTTGCGTGCTGGATGGTTGTCCGCCTGGTATTGAAATTTCACCGGAAGAATTCAGTCATGATCTCGAACGACGTGCGACTGGTAAATCACGCCATACTTCGCAACGCCATGAAGCAGATGCTGTGGAAATTTTATCAGGCGTATTTGAAGGCAAAACGACCGGTACGCCGATTGCATTATTGATTCGCAACACAGACGCTCGCAGCAAAGACTACGCCAACATTTCGCAGCAGTTTCGTCCAGGTCACGCAGATTACACGTATTGGCAGAAATACGGCATACGCGATCCGCGTGGCGGCGGGCGTTCGTCGGCACGCGAAACCACCATGCGCGTCGCCGCTGGCGTCATTGCGAAAAAATGGTTGTTGCAAAAGTACGGTATCCAAATTCGTGGCTACGTTGCACAAGTGGGCGAGTTGAAACCAACATCATTCGATTGGAGTGCCATTGAAAGCAATGCATTTTTTTGGCCCTGTGCTGAACAAGTGCCTGAGCTTGAGCAATTCATGGATGGCATACGTAAATCCGGCGATTCCGTCGGAGCACGTCTAAACGTGGTCGCCGATAATGTGCCGGCAGGATGGGGGGAGCCGATTTACGGAAAGCTCGACGCCGAATTGGCATCGGCCATGATGAGTATCAATGCCGTCAAGGGTGTCGAAATGGGTGCCGGTTTTGAGTCAGTTACGCAAAAGGGCAGTGAGCATCGTGATTTGATGACGCCGGAAGGTTTTTTGAGTAATAACGCCGGTGGCATTCTTGGTGGTATTTCCACCGGCCAGGCAATTACCTGTTCGGTTGCTTTCAAGCCGACTTCGAGTTTGCGTTTGCCGGGCACCAGTGTTGACATGAATGGCAATCCTATTGAAGTCATTACCACTGGCCGTCACGACCCCTGCGTCGGCTTGCGCGCCACTCCTATCTGCGAAGCCATGATGGCACTGGTGTTGATGGATCAAGCAATGCGTCATCGCGCCCAGTGCGGTGATGTAGGCGAGATCACGCCGAAGCTGTAATTGTTTGCTATCGATTATGTTGTTATCGACACATAGCCAATCACCATGTTGGTGCTTGTAGTTTGCTGTAAACTTTAAAGTCCCCAAAACCAGAAT
>JBOHYH010000254.1:0-6066 GCA_050737775.1 Arenimonas sp. | reverse complement strand
ATCATGTGCAGCGAAGTGTTATCAATAATGCAATCGAACCGGCAGAAGCCAGGCTGCGTTCGAACGCAGCGGCTATAAAAACCGGATCTGAAACATTGGCCCCGATAGTGGAGCAAACCACCACATTGACAGGGCGTGTTGTTGGCAAAGGTGTTGAACTGCATGCTCGTGTACCGGCACAAGCCTTGGACACAGCGGGCGATGCGGTGGAAGTTTCCTTGCAATTACGCGGCAAAGTACAGCAGCAGATCAGCGTTCAAACAGGCCGTGCTGCCAGTGGTAGTGTGGAGCTAGCCGGTGAGTTGGCAGCCAATGGTCGTGGCGTGTTAGGTCAGGTAGAAGCCTTTAAGGAACGCGCAAAAGGTGAAACACAAAGCGCGATGTTATCGACCACGGCGGCGTTTTATCGCGTGGGGGGTTATTTTTCAGACGACTTGAAACAGCAGGCGCAAGCATTGGACGATGCTGCCGCCACTATGCGACAGCAAGGCGTCGAACGATCACGAAACGCACTCGGTCGTGCCGACGCCGACAGCCATGTCATCCGACAGGGTAGTCAGGAGTTGGCCGGTGACATCAAACGCAACGCGGCAGAACTGGGCCAATCACAGGCACAGCAACAAGCGCGGCAAGGCGCATCGGTCAATCGCGTGCTGGATGAAGCTGCAGCAGGTATCCGAACACAGGCCGATCAAAGTGCCGGCAGCATTCGACAAACCACAGCGCAATGGGGCACCGGGCAACGTATCGCCATCGAAGGCATGGGTGACACGGCAAATCGCCAATTGAACAATACCGCTAACGCCATGCAGCAAGGTCGCCATCTCATGCTCGATGCCGTAACTAATTCGCGTCCTGCCGAAGGCGTTTCATCGCGTTTGCAAGGGCCAAGCCTGGCAGATGCAAAGCATCCGCAGCATTCGCTTTACGTGCAGGCACATACAAAATTGGAAGCCTTGGGCGAGCGCGGGGGTTTTCGTTCACATCAGGAACTCGACAACGTCGCAGCAGCTTTGGCAGCACAAGCAGTTAAACAGCATCTGACGAAAATAGATCAAGTGCTCGCTAGCCATGATGGCAAACGCTTTTTTGCTGTTGAAGGCCAACTCCTGGACCCGGCCCATCATCGAGTGCACGTCGAGACCGCTCAAGCCCGACAGCAAACACTTGAGCAGAGTACGCAACAAGCCAATCAGGCACAAAACCAAAACGACCAGGTGCAATCACAGCAACACAAGGCGATGCGGTTATAAACGAAGTGATCAATGAGTCTTTAAAAGCAGACGAATCGTAGCGAGTTTGAACATGATGTTTTCGGTGATATTGAACAACATTTTCAAACCTTTCTTTTGTCAGGAAGCCCACTCCTGTTTGCAAGAAGATTCGCCAGATTTTTTAGAAAACCTAGCAGTCAGCTCAATCAAAAATAAACAAATCAAAGTTTTTTGCTTGCTAGGCCAGACTTTCCCGCACTTGAAATATATTTCCCTCCGGATCACAGCCATTGCAGACCATGAACCCCGGGCCTTGCCATTGTTCGTTGAATACTTCGCCGCCTAGTGCCGCTGCTGCCCTTCGTGCGTTGGCAATGCTGTCTACCGTGAAAAAGAATTTGAGTGCCGTATCTTCACGGCGTTGCGGTGGCGTGGTGATTTCGAATGTTGATGCAATATGCTCGGGGATATAGTGAACAAGCAGTTGCAGGTGTTGCAATTGCAAAACCTGCATTTCCCTCGTGCCATGAAGGTGTGACATGCCAAGAACGGATTCATAAAAGTGGCTAACACGCTCAACATCCTTGGCATAAATAAACAGACCGGCTTGCGAGGGACCTGACATGGGAGCTCCAGTTTTTCTCGAGGATAAAACAAAAAAGCCCCGTTAGAAACGGGGCTTGATATTGTTCACTGCAGCAGCACTCTTTTAATTCTTGCCCCAGAACTTCACACGCTTCGCCAAGCGCTGCAAAAAGGATTCTTTCGATACGCCAGCATTGTCCGGTGTGCCGACAACGACCGGAATTTCGGCGGTCACGACGGAAGCGATATTTTTGGAAGGTTCACGTGGTGGTCGCGGTGTGCGTGTCGGACGTGGTTTGCCATCACTCGGTGCATGCGTGCGCGGTTTGTCGCCAGTACGTGGTGCAGACGATGAACGCGGGACCCCGGGTTTATTCGGACCACCCGGCTTACGCGCCCCTGGCTTATTACCAGTTTTGCTGTTGGCTGCGGCTTCGCGTACCTCTTTGTAGATCGAAGAAATGCTGTCGTTTTCTTCGCCTTCCACCGATGGCACGTGCACACGCGGTGTGCGTGGTATTGCGACCAGTAATTCGGCAGTGACCGCTTCGGTCGGAATTTTCTGTTCGATATAGGCTTCAATTTCCGGCAGGCCCTGTGCGTACATTTCGCAGGCAAAGCTGATCGCATCGCCTTCGGCACCCAAGCGCGCGGTGCGGCCAATGCGATGCACGTAATCTTCGGCATCGAAGGGCAGGTCGTAATTGTAAACGTGGCTGACGCCATCGATATGCAAACCGCGAGCGGCGACGTCGGTGACGACGATGATTTCAAGATCGCCGCGTTGGAATTTCGTCAACAGACTTTGGCGTTTTTTCTGAGGTACGTCGCCGGATAAAACACCGACGCGGTAATGCGCTTTTTCCAAAGCGCGAGCTACGCGTTCAACCCAAGCCTTGGTGTTGACGAAGACCATGGTGCGAGCACCTTCGCTACGCGATAGCAGACCAAGCAACAAGGGCAGTTTTTCTTCGTTGGCCGGGAAATACATTTTCTGGCGAACTTTGGCAGCGGTAATGAACTCGGTTTCGACGATCAGTTTTTCCGGTTCATGCATGTGTTCGTAGGCGAGCTCGAGTACACGATGCGACAGCGTAGCCGAGAACAACAAGGTCTGGCGCTCTTCGCGGCGCGGCAATTTGCGGAGCAGGAAGCGCAGGTCCTTGATGAAACCCAGATCAAACATGCGGTCGGCTTCATCGAGAATGCAGACTTCACAGGCATGCAGATGCACAACGCCTTGGCGAACGTAATCGATCAGGCGGCCAGGCGTGGCGATAATCACATCGCAACCGGCCTGCAATTGGGCGCGCTGTTTGTCGTAATCGACACCGCCGTAAATCAGGGCAAATTTCAGACCGAGACTGGCACCGAATTTCTCGGCATCTTTATGAATCTGGATTGCCAGCTCGCGGGTCGGGGCCAAAATCATGGTGCGAGGGTCGGCCGGGCCACGGTTAGCCAGGGCCGGCTTGGATAGCAGTCTATTAAAGGCGGCAACCAGAAAAGCCAGGGTTTTGCCGGTACCGGTTTGTGCCTGACCCGCCACATCACGGCCTTGCAGCGCGATGGGCAGAGTCATCGCCTGAATCGGCGTGCAGCGGTTGAAGCCCGCGGCTTCAAGGCCAGCCAATAAATCGGGGTGTAGGTTAAAGCTTGAAAAAGGTATATCAGTCAGTGGTTTATCAGTCATTTCGGCTCATTAAAGCGGGTTTATCCGGCTTGCAAGGGCCGCTCGCTGGACGCACACTGCGTACTGGTTCATCGGCCCGATATTGAAATTGTTTAATTCGGCCCCCAGTTTAACGCATCTACAAGCATCTAATGGCTTTCACCTCGTCTCTAGTGAAAGTCCCCTAAATTCTGGAGTTTTTCATGAGCGATAAAGTGTTACACGTCGGCGATGCCGATTTCGATGCCCTGGTCCTGCAGTCCGATGTGCCGGTGCTGGTGGATTTCTGGGCCGAATGGTGCGGCCCGTGCAAAATGATCGGCCCGATCGTTGACGAAATGGCAACTACCTATGAAGGTAAAGTCAAAGTGGTCAAGATCAATATCGATCAAAACCCCGGCGTGCCACGCAAGTATGCAGTTCGTGGCATCCCGACCCTAATGATGTTCAAAAATGGCGTAGTGGCCTCGACCCAGGTCGGTGCAGTGGGCAAAGCCCAGTTGAACCAGTTTGTTGAAAAAGCGCTTTGATTTGTTGGCTTGCTTCAAACCAAAAGACACCGGCCAAGGCCGGTGTTTTGTTTTAGTTTGGCAACAAAAAACGCTTTACCGATGAACCTTGGTTCAGGCGCTGACTTGCGCATGCCTACTTATCGGTGTATTTTTAAGCCTCAAAAGGCGCCTTGCGCCGTTCTGCTAATCCCCTTCTTTTATCCCTAACTCGCCATTGCGAGGAATCCCATCCGTGTCCGAAAACGAAATTGAAACCGGCAAACCAGCCGTAAAACGCGGTCGCAAACCTAGCGTCCAAGCCCCTGCTACTGATGCTGCACCGACCGAAACGGTCCGGAAAGTCACCGTCAAGGCAGCGTCCAAAATCCCCGCCGCAGCGCCAATAGCACCGCCGGTCGCTCCGCAAGCAGCAGAACCTGCCGCTCCGCGTGAACATCGCGAGAGCCGTGAAAGCAGGGAAAACAATAATGCCGGTTCCTATTCGCAGTCCGCAGCTCCCAGCGAAGCGCGCCAAGGTGAATCCGGCAGTAACGAATCAAACAATAATTCCAATCCAAATGCCGGCGGCTCGAACAACGAGCAAAGCCAGGAAGGCGGAAGCCAGACCAACGAGGACGGCAGCCCGCGCAACAACCAGAATCGTTTCCAGCCGCGCCGTGACCGCTTCCGTGGCCGCAATGATCGTTACGATCGTAATGATCGAAACCGCAATCAGCAAAATAACAATGCTGAAGAGAGCAGCGAGAATGCGGGCCAGAACCCCGGTCAGAACAATAATCAAAATGGCGAACGTCAGGAACGTCATGAACGTCCGATGCCACAATTGCCGCCGGATTTCCCAACCTATAGCCTGAATGATCTCAAGCGCATGCCGGCGCATAAATTGCTGGAAATGGCCGAGCTATTGAATCTGCACGAAGGCGTTGCGCGTATGCGCAAGCAAGACGTGACCTTCGCCTTGTTGAAAGTGCTGACGCGCCATTCCAATGGCGTTGCTGGTGACGGCGTATTGGAAATTTTGCCGGACGGTTATGGCTTCCTGCGTTCTTCCGATGCCAGCTATCTTGCCGGTCCGGATGACGTCTATATTTCACCGAGCCAGATTCGTCGCTTCAATCTGCGTACCGGTGATCATATTTCCGGTCGAATCCGCTCACCGAAAGACGGCGAACGCTACGTTGCATTAAACGTGCTCGACACCATCAATGGTGAGCCGCTCGAAGCGTCGAAAAACAAGGTGTTGTTTGAAAACCTGACACCGCTGTTCCCACGCAAGAAATTCACGCTCGAACGCGGTAATGGTTCGACCGAAGATATCACCGGCCGTATCATGGACTTGATGTCGCCGCAGGGCAAAGGCCAACGTTCATTGATCGTGTCGCCGCCAAAAGCCGGTAAAACCATGCTGATGCAGAATGTCGCGCAAGCGATTTTGCATAACCATCCCGATGTGCATCTGATCGTGTTGCTGATCGACGAACGTCCGGAAGAAGTGACCGAAATGCAGCGCACGGTGCGCGGTGAAGTGATTTCTTCGACCTTCGACGAACCGGCTGCGCGTCACGTACAAGTGGCTGAAATGGTGATCGAACGTGCCAAGCGCCTGGTCGAACACAAACGCGATGTTGTCATCATGCTCGATTCGATTACGCGTCTCGCCCGTGCCTACAACATGGTGGTGCCGAGTTCGGGCAAGGTATTGTCCGGTGGTGTCGATGCGAATGCCCTGCATCGTCCGAAACGTTTCTTCGGCGCCGCACGTAATGTCGAAGAAGGCGGTTCGCTGACGATTATCGCCACTGCGCTGGTCGATACCGGTTCGAAAATGGACGAAGTGATTTACGAAGAATTCAAAGGCACCGGCAACTCGGAAGTGCATCTGGATCGTCGTATCGCCGAGAAACGTGTTTACCCGGCTATCAATATCAATCGCTCCGGCACGCGTCGCGAAGAATTGCTGATCGATGCCGACATGCTGCAGAAAATCTGGATTCTCCGGAAACTGCTGCACCCGATGGACGAGTTGGCCGCGATGGAATTCCTGCTCGACAAGATGAAGACCAGCAAGTCGAACGACGAGTTC
>JBOHYH010000253.1:0-4537 GCA_050737775.1 Arenimonas sp. | reverse complement strand
CGTAGGAGCGCCTTTAGGCGCGACCGACTCTATCGCAGATCTGCCGCGCCTAAAGGCGCTCCTACCTAACAGATGAAATACGTTGACGCCATTGTTTCGCTTTTTGTTTCAGGGCGATGCTGTCCATTGCCAGCAATTGACCCTGCTCGAGTTTCGCAACACCAGCAACCCACACATCACTCACCTGCTGACGACCGCACGAATACACCAGTTGTGAAATAACGCTGTACACCGGCTGGGTTTCAATCGAGCCCATGTCGACACAAATCAAGTCGGCTTTTTTGCCGATTTCAATCGAGCCGATCATGTCGGCCATGCCCATCGCTTTGGCGCCGCCGAGTGTCGCAATATGTAACGCCGATGCGGCATTAAGCGCTGTCGCGTCGGATGCAACGGCTTTCGCCAGCAGCGCAGCAGTTCGCAATTCATCGAACATATCGAGATCGTTATTGCTGGCACAGCCATCGGTACCCACAGCAAGGTTCACGCCAGCACGATGCAGTTTTTCAATCGGTGCAAAACCGGACGCCAGTTTCATGTTTGACTGTGGGCAGTGAACAACCGAGACGCCTCGATCGGCGCACAAGGCGATTTCCGAATCGGTCAATTGCGTCATGTGCACGGCAATCATGCGGTCATTCCAGAGCCCGAGTTGATCAAGCCTGGCAATCGGCCGCAAACCATGCAATTTGATCGACTCTTCCACTTCATGCGCGGTTTCATGCACATGACAATGCACGGGTATATCGAGCTGGTCCGATAACAGACGAATCTGCTCGAAATTTTCATTGCATACCGTGTAAGGTGCGTGCGGTGCGAATGCGGTACGGACCAGATTGTCGCGCCGATAGTTGTCGTGTACTTCGCAGGCCTTATCGAAATATTCGGCATGTGACTTTGCCCAGGCCGACGGGAAATCGATAATCGGTAACCCTACCAGCGCGCGAAACCCATGCTTGTTGTAAGTCGCCGCTTGTGCATCAGGAAAGAAATAATTGTCGTTGGTGCAAGTCGTACCGCCACGAAGCATTTCCGCGATTGCCAGCTCAACGCCATCCGTAACGAACTCCGGCCCCATTACCGCAGCTTCAATTGGCCAGATATGTTCTTGTAACCAGGGCATTAAGGGCAAATCATCCGCGACACCGCGCATCAGGCTCATCGGATTATGGGTATGGGCATTGATCAGACCGGGCAACAGGACCGCATCGGGACGCGAAACGGTTTTCGTTACGGAATATTTTCGGGCGGTGTCCGTTGTTGGCAACAAATCGACAATACGGTCGCCAGAAACGACAACGGCGTAGTTTTCAAGCACTACGCCGTGAGGTTGCACGGGCACTACCCAACCTGCTTCGATAATCAAGTCACAGGCAATCAGTGCTTCCGTCATGTTTTATCCAGAATAATTTGTCGAGATTATTTTACCCGCGAAACGTACTCGCCAGTGCGTGTATCGACTTTAATCTTTTCGTCTTGTGCAACGAACAAAGGAACGCGGACAACTGCACCGGTTTCAAGTTTCGCTGGCTTGCCGCCACCGCCGGAAGTATCACCGCGTACACCCGGATCGGTTTCAACGATTTGTAATTCGACAAAGTTTGGCGGCTGGACGGCAATCGGTGTGCCATTCCATAAGGTCACGACGCAGGATTCTTCGCCTTTGATCCACTTGGCGGCATCGCCCACGCCGGCTGCATTGGCTTGAACCTGCTCGAAGGTTTCCTGCTGCATGAAATGCCAGAACTCGCCGTCGCTATACAGATACTGCATATCCGTATCCATCACATCGGCGGCTTCCAAATCGTCAGTCGCCTTCATGGTCATTTCAACAATGCGGCCGGACTTGATGAAGCGATATTTCATGCGGGTGAAGGCCTGACCTTTACCCGGTTTCACATACTCGGTGTCGATAATGACGCACGGCTCGCTGTTAACAATAATTTTCATGCCGTTTTTGACATCATTCATGCCGTATGTGGCCATGGTGCTACTCCTGAAAAAGCAAAGGCCGCGTTTGGCGGCATTAGTTTGGTAAAATTCGGGTCTTGATCAGCCATTCGGCTTCGACAAATCAACCCGGTCAGCCCCCTATGATAACCGCTAACAGCCGTTCCGCGCAGCCGAAGTCTTGGCAGATGCTCTGGCGGGAATCCGTGCGCGACCCTCGCGAGCTGCTGAAAATGCTGGATTTGATGCACTTGGCCGGGCAAATATCGGACCAAGCTGCAGCGCAATTCCCGTTACGGGTCCCCACGGGGTTTGTCGCAAAAATGCGCCGGGGCGATAGCCAGGACCCGCTTTTGCGCCAAGTGTTGCCTATTCTGGACGAGGATCAACTTGCCGAAGGTTTCAGTCTGGATGCCGTCGGCGATGCCGCGGCAAGGGGTGGCACCGGCGTCATTCACAAATACCGGGGTCGTGCACTGCTGATTACCACCGGAAGCTGCGCGATTCACTGTCGTTACTGCTTTCGCCGACATTTTCCGTATGCAGGGGAAACTGCCGCGAGCCAGCATTGGTCCGAGGCCATCGCCTATCTAAAATCCGACACCAGTATCAGCGAACTTATCTTGTCGGGTGGCGATCCACTATCCCTTTCTACGGACAAGCTCAAAGAACTTACCGATGCATTGACCAAATTGCCTCATATCAAGCGTTTGCGTATTCATACACGGCTGCCAGTGGTGTTGCCGGAGCGTGTCGATGACGAGTTCCTGACATGGCTGGGCAATCTGATCTGGCCAGTTGTCGTCGTGATCCATGCCAACCATACGAATGAACTCACTGACGATGTCGCTGATGCCGTTAACAAACTCAGGAACAGCCGTGTAACGGTTCTTAATCAGGCCGTGTTATTGAAGGGCGTTAACGACAATGTTCACGCACAAATAGGACTCTCGGAGCGCTTGTTCGAAATCGGTGCGCTGCCCTACTACCTGCATCAACTCGATAAAGTCCAGGGCGCGGCTCACTTCCAAATAGATGATCAATGGGCACGGGAGATACACCAAAGCATGATGGGAGTATTGCCCGGTTACCTGGTGCCAAAGCTGGTACGGGAAATCGCCGGCGAGGCCAGTAAAACGCCCTTGTGATGGCCATCTTCAGGTTAATTCTGGTATCTTTATTATCCCGTGTGTAAGCCTTTAACAGGTTAAGGAGTCTATGGATGGCAAAGCAGGACGCCGTCATCCGGTTGTTACTGGTGGAAGATCAACTTGAAGATGCCGAGCATCTGATCAGCATGCTGCGCAATGGCGGCATGGCTATCCGACCACAACGACCCGAATCCGAAGAAAATCTGCAGACTCTGCTTAGCAGTCAAAGCGTCGACTTGGTGTTGGCTGCCTTTGACGCCAAGTACATCAGCTTTGACAAGGTGATTGCGGCAGTGACCGCCACCGGCAAGGACACCCCGGTACTTGCGTCCACTTCGGTACTTGATGAAGCCAACGTTCTTGCAGCCATCGCTGTCGGTGCACGTGATGTTGCCTTGCGTACAAAAGCCGAGCACGTACAGTTTGTTGTTCGTAACGAGTTCCAGGCTTTACTCAGCCGCCGCAGCTTGCGCCACATCGAAGCTGCACTGCGCGAAACCGAACGTCGTTGCGACACCCTGATTTCCTCTTCACGCGATCCAATTGCCTACATTCATGAGGGCATGCATATTCGCGCCAACGAAGCCTACCTCGAAATGTTCGGCTTCGAGGATTTTGAAGACATCGAAGGTTTGTCGGTACTCGACCTGATCGACTCGGGCCATGCCGATCAATTCAAGCAGGTGCTCAAGAACATCAGCAAAGGCGAAGCACCGCCGAAAAATCTTGAATGCGGCGCGGTACGCAGTGACGGCAGCGAATTTGATGCCGTGATGGAGTTCTCGCCTGCCACTTACGAAGGTGAATCCTGTCTACAAATCGTGTTCCGTCAACAAACCATTGACGCTGACATGGCGAAGGAATTGGACAACCTGCGCCAGCGTGACCCGACAACCAATCTCTACAACCGCCAATTCTTCATCACCGAAACCGAAGGTGTCGTCGCTGCTGCAGTCACGGGCAAAACGAATCAGGCTTTGTTGTTGATCGAGCCGGACAATTACGAGAATCGCATTGAAGAAGTAGGATTGGCGCTGACGGATGAAGTGCTGAAACAAATGGCGGATCGCCTGCAGGCATTGATGGATGAGAACACCATCCTGGCCCGCTTTGCCGACCATACTTTTGCCGTACTTTGCCGCCAACACGACCACAAACAGACAATGGCATTGGCAGAAAAAATTCGTACTGCATTTGATGGCCATCTGCTCGACATTGAGCAACATTCACTGGTATTGACTGTCAGTATCGGTGGCGTCCAGATCGGTGAAAAAATTGCCAGCGTGCCACAGGTACTGGGCAAATCGAATCAATGCCTGCAATCGGCCGAAGGCCTGGGCGGTAATCGTTTCGATATCTTTGATCCGGCTGCACGTGATCGTGCCGAGGAAGAATTAATTCAGGCCTGGGTTGCACGCATCAAGGAAGCCCTGAAC
>JBOHYH010000252.1:0-10592 GCA_050737775.1 Arenimonas sp. | reverse complement strand
GGCTTATATTCAAGGTATGCACGAAGCCGGCATGGCCGCGACGATCAAACATTTTCCGGGTCACGGTTCCGTTCTCGAAGACACGCATTTCGACGTCGCTGTCGATGATCGTTCGCTGGAAGTTTTGCGCACCGAAGATTTATTGCCGTTTGAAGCAGGTATCAAAGCCGGTGCTGAAGCGGTGATGATGGCGCACGTGACATATCCGCAAGTCGCGCCAGAGCCCGCCGGTTATTCGCCACGCTGGCTGAATGACATTCTGCGCCTGGAAATGGGCTTCAAGGGTGTTATTTTTTCCGATGATATCGGCATGGCAGCCGCAACGGGCGTTGGTGGTGTAGCAAGCCGCATTGACGCGCATCTGGATGCTGGCTGCGATGTGGTGCTGGTATGTGCCCCAACACTCGTAGCAGATAGTCTGAAAGCCTGCGAACACCGCGCCAAGCCCGATATTTCACTTTTGCAGCCGATGATGGGCCGCGATGAACAAACATTGGCTCGATTGCAGACGCAATCGCGCTACCATGATGCACGCGCCAGCCTTTCTGGCCCTGACTATGCGGTGAGCTGAGATGACAACCCCCAACTTGGCAGCAGCCTTGGAAAATTCCGATGAACTGTTTGATCGCGAAACCTTGCAGGATGCGATCAAGGAGATGGCAGTTTTGATCAATCATGATTACGAAGAACGTGATCGGCCGGTGCTTTTATCGGTGATGCATGGCGGAATGATTTTCGCTTCTTTGCTTTCGCTTGAACTGGATTTCGACGTTGAGGTCGACTATCTGCATGCAACGCGTTATCGCGGTGCAATGAGCGGCTCCGGTCTGGCATGGCTGCATCGTCCGGCAACGCCACTTGAAGGTCGTTATGTGTTGATTGCCGACGATATTCTTGATGAAGGCCACACGCTCAAAGCCGTAAAACAATGGTGTGAAGACCAGGGCGCAATTGAAGTGCGTATTGCCGTGCTCGCAGTCAAAATTCACGATCGTCGTGTCGAAGATATCGATGCCGAATATGTTGGTGTCGAAGTGCCTGATCGTTATGTATATGGTTTCGGTATGGACTACCACGAACAAGGCCGCAATCTGCCTGGTCTGTACGCTTTAGGGAATTAATGTGCCGGATATTGAATTAGCCATTATCGGTGGCACGGGTTTGTACCAGATTGCCGCACTCGAAAATATTGAAACTCGCGAATGCGATACCGCTTATGGCAAGCCATCTGCACCGGTTCGCATCGGCTTTCTGGGTGGCAAGAAAGTAGCTTTCATGGCGCGCCATGGTGAAGGCCATTCGGTACCGCCGCACAAAGTGAATTATCGCGCCAATTTGCGTTGCCTGAAGGATTTGGGAACCTCGAAAGTATTGGCGATCAATGCTGTTGGCGGTATTACTGATGCATTCGGTCCTCGTGTCATTGCAGTGCCGGACCAAATCATTGATTACACTTATGGCCGTTTGCATACATTGTCGGAAGAGCCGGGTAGCGAAGTATTGCATGTCGACTTCACCGAACCGTATTGCGCCAAATTACGTGCCAATATTCTGTGCGCTGCCGAAAAAATCTCAATGCCAATAGTTAACTTCGGATGCTACGGTGCCACCCAGGGGCCACGTCTGGAAACACGTGCAGAGATAAGCCGCATGCGCCGTGATGGCTGCGATCTTGTTGGCATGACCGGCATGCCGGAAGCAGGGCTGGCGCGCGAACTAGGTATCGATTACGCCTGTCTGGCCATTGTCGCGAACTGGGCGGCGGGTTGTGGCGATGGTGCGGAAATCACGCTGGAAGAGGTGCTGGCAAATGTAAATATCGCCACGGCTTCATTGCCGCAATTACTGGAAGAAATGTTGAGAACATAGGGTGCGCCCTGGCGCACCATTTTGCAAAAGCCCATGATCACAAAATTACCTCAATGGATTTGGACAGGCGCATGGGCGCTTGCCTTTATTGCAGGGATAGTCAACGTCGTTGGCTTGCTTGGATTTGAACATCAGGCAGTCACCCATTTGACCGGCAACACTTCCATGCTGGCCGAAGCGGTGGCGAGTTCGAATTTGCGATCCGCACTGCATTTTTCTGCACTGATCGGCTCATTTCTTGCAGGTTGTGTGCTTAGCGGTTTTATAATTCAGGATAGCGTGCTTCAGCTTGGCCATCGTTACGGTGCTGCCTTGTTTCTTGTCGCCATTTTACTGTGTGTATCGGTGCCTTTGCTGGAACATCAAAGTTCCTATGGCATGTATACCGCTGCGGGTGCTTGCGGTCTTCAGAATGCCATGGTGAGCACATACAGCGGTGCGGTAATTCGTACGACGCATCTTTCCGGAATGTTTACTGATCTTGGAATTTATCTGGGGCATACATTGCGCGGCATACCGGTGGATACCAGAAGACTGAAGCTTTGCATTGTTGTTATTTCGGGGTTTTTCTGTGGTGGTGTTGCCGGCGCTTTTTTGCATCACGCAGTCGGTTATTCGGCACTTTATGTACCAAGTGCGCTGACTGCAATGGTGTCGATTGCGTATGCAATATTCCGCATCAGACAAGCCTGAAAGTCTTCATGACTGTTTTTTTGAAAATATGTGAATTGATCATGCGCCCGAGCAATTCAATAATTGATTGAATTGTTTTTGATCGCCACTTGAAACATTCAAATCGACAAAGCCCTTGATGCCGTCAAGTTTTCCTCGATTGGCATATTGCCAAAATTGCCATTCACGATATCGCCCAGTGTCAGGCTGCCCGTAAAGGTCCCGGATCCAAAGCGGGTTTTGCAGGAAATAATTTTGCAGATAGACCGGGTAAAAATCCGGTGTGCTGTACAGCACCACACGGCAGCCCCAAGCTTGTTCGACCAGATCGATAAAAACCTTCAGTTCCTTGCGGAGTTCTTCCGGGCTCGGGCGTGCTTTGCAATTACCACCAAACTCCAGGTCCACCGCAGGCGGCAATGATTTCGAGGAAGGTGTGCCTATGCGCGACAGAAAATTATTGGCTTGTTCATAACCGGTTTTGCAAAGCGTGAAGTAATGATAGGCACCAGGCAGGATGCCGACATCCTTTGCCGATGCCCAGTTATGCTTGAAATCCTCGTCGAGAAAATCCTCACCTTCGGTCGCCTTGATATAGGCAAACCGCACATCTTGCTGAGCGATTTTTTTCCAGTCGATGAGGCCCTGATGATGCGACACGTCAATGCCGCGAACCGGAAATTCTTTTTTGTCGGGATAATTCAGACGGACGGCGCCGGTTTTCAGTAATTCGTAGACCAGGGTTCCGACGAATAAAATATTCAGTAGCAATATCAGGCCAATGATGGTTTTTATTCGTGTCGTCATCGTTGCGTTATTTCTTAGTGATCGAATTGCAATCTTGCCAGCTCCGCGTACAAGCCGTTTTGTGCAATCAATTCGTTATGAGTGCCCTGGGCAATGATACGGCCTTTATCCATCACGATGATACGGTCGGCTTTCAAGACGGTAGCCAAACGATGGGCGATGACCAGCGTGGTGCGACCCTGCATCAGTCGCTCCAGTGCCTGTTGTACGGCACGTTCGCTTTGCGCATCCAGTGCAGAAGTAGCTTCGTCAAGCAATAACACCGGCGCGTCTTTCAATAATGCGCGTGCAATCGCCAGACGCTGTTGCTGGCCGCCGGACAGGCGTGCTCCACGTTCGCCGAGTTCACTGTCATAGCCCATGGGTAGCTCGGAGATAAACTCGTGTGCCTCGGCACTGCGTGCAGCCGTTTCAATTTCCGTATCACTGGCTTCAAGTTTGCCATAGCGAATATTTTCGCGAGCGGTGGTGCCGAAAATTACCGGGTCTTGCGGCACCAATGCAATTTGTTCACGTAAAAAATTTGGCTCCAGCTGTTTGAGGTCGATGCCATCGAATTTCACGCTGCCGCTATCGGGATCATGGAAACGAAGCAACAACTGGAATACGGTTGTCTTGCCTGCGCCGGATGGGCCCACCAGTGCAACGGTCTCGCCGGGAGCAATGCTCAAGCTGAAATTTTCAAGCGCCGATGTATCAGGTCTGCTGGGATAGGAAAAGCTGACATTGTTGAGACTTAAAGCACCTTTAGTCGGCATGACCAGGGTGGCGGGATGCTCCGGAGCATGTAATCTGCTTTGCTCATTCAGCAAATCATTGATGCGGGTCATGCCGCCGCTGGCACGCTGCACTTCACTCCATACTTCGGTAAGCCCCGCAACCGAGCCGCCGCCGATCATTGCATAAAGTAAAAACTGGCCAAGCACTCCGGCAGTCATCTCATGGGAGACGACGTCACGTGCCCCGGACCAGAGCACGGCGGTAATTGCCCCGAAAATAATGACAATGAAGACAGCCGTGAGAGCTGATTGCATGCCAATTCGTTTTCGAGCGGCTTTCAAACTCAGCTTCACGGCATCATTGAAACGGGAGCTCTCAAAACTTTCGCGGGCATAGCTTTGTACCGTGTGCATGGCATTGAAAGTTTCGCCGGCACGAGCATTGGCATCGGCAACGCGATCCTGGCTATCTTTTGAAGCACCGCGTACTTTTCGTCCGGACAAAGCCATTGGTAATACTGCCAGGGGAATACCAAGTAAGACATACATCGCCATTTTTGGACTGGTGTAGGCCAGCATGGTCGCGCTACCAATCACGGTTATGCCGCTGCGCAATGCTATCGACATGCTGGAGCCCACCATGCTGCGAAGTAACTCGGTATCGGCAGACAGGCGTGATAATAATTCACCGCTGCGGGTCCGTTCAAAAAAACTTTGATCCAGTGATAATAAATGGCGATAAAGTTTTTGTCGCAAGTCGGCGATGACACGTTCGCCAAGTAATGAAACGAAATAAAAACGCGCCGCAGTGGCGATCGCCAAAACAACAGCTACCAGCAGCAGCAAACCAAACCAGCGATCTATCGAGCCGCCTTCGGCAAAGCCATGGTCAATCATGTTCCTTACCGCAACCGGGAAAAACAAGGTCGCACTTGAGGATATGGCCAAAGCGATTAGCCAGAAAATCAAAATGCTGCGGTGTGGTTTCAGGAAGGGAAGCAAACCGCGTAGCGAATTTACTTTTTGAATGGGAGTTTCGGGCTTAGGGGCTGGTGTGCTCATGGTGGTTATTGTCGCACGGGCTCAGTATGGCAGTGCCCCGGCTTAGATCATTTATTTTGATGGTCAGAGCTGAAAGATATTGGGCCGGAATCCGGAAATGCAATTGCCAACCCGATTCGTTAAAGGTTTCACCCAATTTTTCAGCCTGATACTGTTGCAACAGCAGATGCACGCTGCCGGTGAGCGAGAAATCACATTGCAGTTTTGCTTCAGCCCAATGAAGCCGTGGCTTACGTTCCGCCAATCGGAGGCATTCGGCCGCAGCACCACCGTAAGCCCTTACCAGGCCACCAGTTCCCAAGTTGATGCCGCCATACCAGCGCGTGACGATTACCATCACGGCATCAAGTTGCTGGCCTTCTATCGCCGATAAAATAGGGCGTCCGGCGGTACCCGAAGGTTCACCATCATCGGAAAAACGATAGTTCAAACCAAGTTTATAAGCCCAGCAATGATGAGTGGCGCTTTGAAGCCTTGCAGCCTCCAGCAAGCGCATGGCTTCATCAATTTCGGTAATGGGGGAGGCTATTGCCAAAAAACGCGATTGTTTGATTTCTATCGCATGCTCGACCGGGTGTGCCAATGTAAAACCACTCATTTCAGAAGTGGTTTCAATTCTTCAGGAATACGAAGTTTTGGGTGTGTTTCCCGATACAGCTTCAGGCTTGCCTTGGCGCCTTCAATATCATCACGCTCCATGCGGTCCTTGATGGCATCAAGCCACAGGTCGGGACGGAGTTTGGCGTCTTCACTGATGGCCAGCCGGGTGATTTCATTTCGTGTAAACACTTTTACGCCGGTTTCTTCGCTGTCGGCACGTCTTAATCTGCTGCCGGTGACCGTAACGGATTCCATTTCCTTGCGCTCGGCATAACCTGCGGATGCAGAAGCAGCCTGAGGTGCTGCGGCTACAATCGGTGATGGCGGAGGTGGGGCAGGAGCAGATGCCACAACGCCCGCTATTTCGGCGAAAGAATCCTGCTCGACAGGTTGATCACGACGCATGTCTGCCTTGTCATTTGCTTTCTTAGCAAGCGAGGCATCGGCCATTTGTTGGCGAGCAAGGGCTTCACTAGCTCGCATCTCGGATTTCATGAGGTCGGGTTTTGGCTTTGCAGTGGCAACCGAGGCTGCCGCATCGTTTGCCGCTGCCATATCTGCCGATTCCGCTTCTGCTATCTGAGGAGCAGGAGAGGTTGGTGCGGGTTCGCGTGCAGGAATCATGTCGACAGTAATGCTTTCATCTTTGTCGTTGCTATCGACTTCTTGCCGGGACATCACGTTTTCACTGTCTGGCAATTCGTAAATCGGTGCGCCCATGGATTGGAAAACTTGCCAGCCGATGCCGATGGTCAATACCGATGCGGCAGCGGTGCCAATCCAGAGTGCAGAGGTGCCTAGCAATCCTTTTTTCCAGCGTGAGTTTTTTTGCGGGTGCGATGAAGCAACGGCATCCGTCGCCGCTTTCAGAATCAGCGCATCCAGAGCCGCCGGTGGTTCGCCGCCAGGCAATGCGCGAACGACGCGGGCAAGCTCGCGTTCTTCGTCGCTAAAGGCTTCGTGCTGGCGTGGGGGCTGAGTGTTCATGATCGAAGTTTTTCTCGCAATTTATCGAGTGCGTAGCGAAGTCGTGACTTCACAGTTTCTCTTCCTACGCCGGTGATCTCTGCAATTTCCTCCAGTGTTAATTCCTGTTCCAGACGTAGCATCACTGCTTCCCTTTGATCTGGGGGCAGTTCTTCCAATGCCAATTGCAATCGTCGTCGTTCCTCGAATGCCGATAGCTGACGTTCAGGTGTTTCTGGATCCGGCGTTTGTTCTGCCCGTTCCATGGCATCTTCACCCGCCTGTGGTCGATGTTGCTGGGCACGCCAATGATCGGTAAGTCTGTTGTGGGCGATTTGATAAAGCCAGGTCGTGAATTTTGCTTCGGGACGATAACGCTCGCGCGCCAGAATAACTTTCTGCCAGACATCTTGATAAAGCTCTTCTGCGGTACCGTGTTCGCGCAACTGGCGCAGCATGAATCGAAAGAGCGGACCGCGGTGACGCGCATACAGAATCTCGAAGGCGCTGGCATCACCAGTTCCATAAGCCTGCATCAATTCTTCGTCGTCACGCTCTGCCAACATGTGGCAGAGCGTACGAAGTTTTTACGATTTGGAAAAGCCATCATTCGCTTATTTGAGCAACATCTTGGGTTTCGGTGAGTCGGCTGGCCCGGTCTATCAAGTCAATGAACTCGGCCCGGTAGCCCCAGGAATCAGGCAATGACACGCTTGAAGCCAGTTGCCTGACATCATTCCAGTTAAATTTTCCGCTGTTTTTACCCCCTCGCAATAAATCGGCATAAGCGGCAAGTGACGCGGCTAATTTCATGCGGTCGCTGGGTTTTGCGCTAATGCTTGAACGCAACATCGGCTTCTCTATCAACTGGCTTTGCTCGCTGCCAGGTTGTTTATAACGCAGACGCAGCAGGGCTATTTCATCGGCTTTGCCTGGCGTGATCGGCGCCGCCTTGCCGTAACGAAGCGGGCTGACGCTTTCACCACCGGCACCGACGAGTGTGATTTCATAAATGGCAGTGACATCATGGCCCGCGCCAATTTCACCGGCGTCGATTTTGTCGTTGTTGAAATCTTCACGATTCAATTTGCGATTTTCGTAGCCGATCAATCGATACTCGGCAACAACGGCAGGATTGAATTCAACCTGAATTTTTACGTCCTGAGCAATCGTCATCATGGTCGAAGACATTTCTTCCACCAATACTTTTTTACCTTCATTCAAATTGTCGATGTAGGCATGGTTGCCATTGCCGACATCGGCCAATTGTTCGGCCATATGGTCGTTGTAATTCCCCTGGCCGAACCCGAGCGTGGTCAATGCAATGCCGGATTTGCGCTGATCGGCGACCAATGTCTTCAACATTTCAGTATCGTAAATACCGACATTGAAATCGCCATCGGTTGCAAGAATAACCCGGTTCACGCCATTGGCGATAAAGTTTTGCTTGGCGATTTTGTAGGCGAGTTCAATACCTTGGCCGCCATTGGTCGAACCACCGGCCTGCAGTTTTTCGAGTGCCTGCAAAATAGTTTCCTTTTCGGCGCCGCTGGTGGCTGGCAACACAAGGCCGGCGCTACCGGCGTATACGACAATGGATACGCGATCTTGCGGGCGAAGTTTATTTGCCATTTCCTTGAAGCTGGAAATCAACAGCGGCAGTTTGTCGGGACTCGACATGGAGCCCGAGGTGTCGATCAGAAAAACCACATTGGCTGCCGGAATTTGCGAACGTGCCACTTCGTATCCCTTGATCCCGACCATCATTAACTGATGCTTTGCATTCCATGGTGCTGTGGCAATTTCGGTATTGACCGAAAAGGGTTGTCGACGGGAATTCGGCGCGGTATAGGAAAAATCAAAGTAGTTGATGATTTCTTCGGCACGTACGGAGTCGGCGGGTGGACGTGTGCCGTTATTCAACATGCGACGGACATTGCTGTAACTCCCCGTGTCGACATCAATCGAAAAAGTGCTGACAGGATTCTCAGTGACGAGTTGAATTGGATTGTCGCTGAAGTTTTTATATTTTTCGGTGTTTTGTTCGGGTTGCGTCGACATGCTGTAACCCGAAATGGCGCCTGCCATCATGGGTTTTGCGCGCATCATGGCTGGGGGTGGTGCGCTCGGGGTAGGACTATAAGCGACGGATGCGGCCATGTCTGCGGCAACGGCTTCCTGCATGACATTTGCTTTTTTCTCGCTATCAGCGCGTTTAATGCGTTGGCCGGTGACTTCCACTTTGCTCAGTTCCTGGCGATTTGTCTTGTCTGATTCAGCTTCGTCGGCGACTTCTTTTTTTACCTGGGTGTTACAAGCTGTTACCAAAATCAGGCCGATGGCTAATCCAAGTGCTCTGCGGTTCATAAGACGCTCCTGTGGGGTGGGTGAGCATATGAACGGGACTGAAGCAGTTTCGGGGTTAATTGCCTAAAAGCTCGGTACTCGCGGCTTATAATATGGCCATGAAACGTCAACCGCTCCGGCCTTTGTTCTGGCTTACCCAAAGGCCAATGTTGACTGCGGCAATTATTCTTGCAGTCGGAATATTTCTGAGCTGGCGTGCGGGTCAGCTCGAATATCAACATGATTTGAGCCAGCAAAAAAATGAAATCCAGACGCAGGTGTCGGATTTTCGTGCCCGGCTGGAAACCAGACTCAATTACAGCGTTGCCTTGATCAAGGGTCTGGCAGTTGATTTGGTCATTCGTGAAGAAATGACTGCCGAACAATTTGCGTTGATCGCAAAAGAACTTAGTAGTACCAATCCGGCGCAGAAAAATCTGTCGCTCGCACCGCATTTTATAGTGCGTGATGTTTATCCGATTGCCGGTAATGAAAAAATCATTGGTCTGAACCTGCTGCTCGACCCCGAGCAGAAAACTGCCGTGTATCGTTCGATACAACTGGATGACGCCGTACTCGCAGGTCCATTCGAACTTGATCAGGGAGGGTACGGCGTTGTGTGCCGAATGCCGGTCTGGATTAAAAAAGAAGGCGTGCCGCGTTTATGGGGAGCAGTTTCGATCACGCTCGACTTTCCCGTTTTGATGAAAGAAGCCGGCTTGTCGAGATTAGAGCAGGATCTGGATATTTCCATTCGTGGTCGTGATGCCAGTGGACCGGCCGGCCAATTCTTTTTTGGTGACGAACAATCAATTTCAAAAGATGCCGTGCGGGTTCCGGTTTTTGTGCCCGGCGGCAGTTGGCTGATTTCGGCGCAACCGAAAAAAGGTTTCGAGGTTCAGCCCTGGTGGAAAACCAGTGCGGGTATTATCGGGTTGCTGGTGTCGCTATTCTCGGCATTGGCGAGTTACCGGATTTTATTTGACCGTTCGCGTATTCGTCATTTGGCCGATCACGATCCTCTAACTCAATTGCCGAATCGTCGTCAGGCTTTGTCGGATTTATATGATTTGACGCATCGAGGCAAACGCAGCGGTCAGCCATTTGCAGTGTTGTCAATCGATCTGGATGGATTTAAACCGGTCAACGACAAGTACGGACATGATGCAGGCGATGAAGTCTTGAAAACGATTGCAAGGCGTTTGCAGGCAGCGGTACGCACAGACGATACCGTGGCACGCATGGGAGGTGATGAATTCATTGTCCTGATTGATGACCCACAAGCCAATGATGAAACCCATCTACTGATATATGCCTCACGCATGCGCGATATTCTTTCGCAGCCAATACAAATATTGCATGGGCAAATTGTCTACGTCGGTGCCAGTATCGGAGTGGCTGCGTATCCTTCACATGCGAATAAAGTGGATGACTTGATGCGTGAAGCCGATCAGGCCATGTATCGAGCGAAACGCGAAAAAAATTCCGGCGTGGAAATAGCTCACGCTATTTAAATCGTAGGAGGGCCCTTGGGCCCGAACACGAGAATTC
>JBOHYH010000251.1:0-5338 GCA_050737775.1 Arenimonas sp. | reverse complement strand
TGTGGAAGGTATCCAAAGGCGATAACATCATGTGGATTATGGGAATGCAATCGCCGCTGCCGAAAAAAATGGAATGGGTATCGCGCGAAGTCGAAAAAAAGATAGCGAAGTCGGATGAAGTTTTGTTTTTTACCAGTGTAAGTGTCACGACCGATCGCGGTATGTTTGGCACTATGTTGTTGATTCCGTCGCTGTATGGGGCCCGTAAAAATCCTGACGATGCGGAATTGAAAGATGTTCTTTCGCCAGAACTTTACAAGCGTTGGACAGTATTGAAAGCAAAATATATCGGCAGCGATAAGGCCATCGAAAAATGGCGACCTATTTTCGCCGCGCAGGAGTTGTATGAAAAAGCCATCAAGAAATCTGGTCTGAATGACGAAAATATTGTCAGGCCCGTTGTTGAAGATGTGGCGAAGGAATACAAAAAAAAGATCATCCGGCCAAACATCCATGTGAAAATCGAGAAGCCGAAAGAGGCCATCAAGGAATTTTCGAAAAGCTCTCTGGCCGATATCGAGTGTTTTTCCAAAACCATGGATCGTCTCGAAACCGATTTGAATGGCATGATCGAGCGTGGCAATGCCTGGGCAATTGGTGACATCGAAGGGCTTAAAACCTTGTCGTTCACCGATCAAAGCCAATCCTGCATTTCTGCATTGACTAACGCAGCAACGGCTCAAAAACGCGGATTTTCGGATATTCGCCAGCGTGCCATGACGGCATGGCTAGAAGCAGCGGATACGGCGCTTGCAAAGAACAAAATTACATTCGCCATTTTGCCCATGGGAGATATGCTCAAACCTACCGGCTTATTGGCCTCGTTACGTGCCAAGGGTTATCAGGTCGAAGAACCCTGATATAAGCAAGCGCGATAGATCAATGGCCTGCATGAGCATGCATGGTCTTGTCCAAATTCATCGGGAATGTTCCTGACCCGGTAATTTAGCCAAATCGACATGCTTTTCGGCTACCCTTGGCAGACTTATTCATTGGTTCTGGGGTTGCTGTGGCTAACGAATCTGATTCTCTCGCGCAGAAAGTCGCTGTTTTAGACACCAAGACGGCGATTGAACGACTGGATTTACGTAATCCGGCCGAGGTTGCCCGTCTTCTCGCAGGTCTGCCGCCGGCACGTGCCAACAGTATTTTGGCAGCGATGAGTCTGGAAACACGTGAGCGCATTATGGCCGCTGCTCCAGCAGGGACCGACTGGATGGATGCACAGCGTTATCCGGAAGGAAGTGTCGGACGTCTGCTCGAAGATCCGCCCGCGGTGTTTCGCAGTGGTACCAGCGTTGCGTCTGCCATCGAAGTGCTACGTGACACCGTCAAGCAGCGAATGGTGACGTACTTGTTCGTGGTTGACCGCGACAATCATTTGCTGGGTGTCGCTGCATTCCGTGAATTGTTATACGCAGAAAAAATGCAGACGCTTGATGAAGTCATGATTCGCGGTGCTTTTGCATTGCGTCCTACCATGCAATTAGTGGATGCGATGAAAGAAGTCGTAACGCGGCATTACCCGGTATATCCTGTGTGCGAAGAAGACGGCACATTGGTTGGCCAGGTGCGCGGACAAATTCTGTTTGAGCAACAAGCCTTCGAAATTTCCGCGCAAGCCGGTTCGATGGTCGGTGTTGAGAAAGAAGAGCGTCTGGCGACACCATTGATGCGGAGTTTTAAATTTCGCCATCCCTGGTTACAAATCAATTTGTTGACGGTTTTCGTGAGTGCGGCGGTAGTGGGAATGTTTGAAGGCACGATTGATAAAATCGTCGTACTTGCGATGTTCCTGCCAGTGCTGGGAGGACAAAGTGGAAATCTGGGTTGTCAGGCGATGGCTGTGCTTTTGCGCGGCATGACGCTCGGTGAACTGAAGGGCATGCCCATCGTCAAATTGATTAGCAAGGAAGCCGTATTGGGTTTGATGAATGGCATAGTGACCGGCGCAATGGCAGGCATCGCCATGTATCTTGTGGCGGGGCGTGATTCAGGTGCGAATCCGCTTGGCCTGGCAATTATCACTATGGGTGCAATGGCTTTTAGTTGCATGTTGGCGGGCATTGCCGGAACTAGCATTCCGCTAATATTGAAGCGCCTTGGTGCCGACCCCGCAACCGCTTCCAGTATTTTCCTGACAACGATCACTGATGTGGTGAGCATGGGCACGTTCCTGAGTCTATGCAGTTATTTCCTGCTGTAAACGGAAGCGCTTTGATCCTGAACGCCAGAATTAAATATGTTTTGAGCGTTTGAAGTTCGGCATCTCCGGAGATATGCTGCACCGCAACGTGCAAGAAAAATCATGGTGGGTGAGACTGCCTGCACTCCATCATGGGGGAGGGAGCCTAAAGCCCGAAGCTGCAATGCGGTTTCGGGCTTTAGTTTTTCTGAATCATTCGTCAGAGCGCGCTTGCTGACGATGCATTGTTTGAGAAAACAATCGAGCCCAGGAATCCTCGATCAGTCAGCTATCAATCACCTATGCCACAATTCATCCATGACAGATGAATCGCCATTATTGGAAAATGAATTGCAGGCGCTGGTGCAGCGCCACATGCAGCGTTTGCTGCAAGCCAATACAGGCACATTAAGCAGGCAGGAAATCGAAAAAAAATATTCCACGCTTGCTCTTGTTAGCGATTTTGCGATCGATACGCTCTGTCAGCAACCTGATAAGTGGCATGAACTTGAGCAATCGGATATTCCGCCGTTGAATTTTTCAGTCGAAGACGACAATCAATGGCCACAACAATTACGACGTTGGCGTCGACTGCAATCTACCCGGGTGGTCTGGCGCGATTTGCATGAGCACGATAATGTCGAAGCGAGTCTTGGGACCATCAGTGATATCGCCGATCTTGCCTTGAGTGAGTCGGTCAGAGCGATCTCTGCGCTTTTTACGACACGCTATGGCGCAGTAAGGAATGCCGGCGGAGAGTCGCAATCCTTTGTGGTTTTTGGCTTGGGTAAGCTGGGCGGTGGTGAGCTAAACTTCTCTTCCGATGTTGATCTGGTGTATGCCTATCCGCAGCAAGGCGAAAGCGATGGGGCCCGCAGCCTGGATAGTGAAGCCTACTTCACGCGTCTGGGTCAGCGCTTGGCACAGTTGCTGGGTGATATCACCGGCGATGGCTTTTCGCACCGGGTCGATTTGCGTTTACGTCCTTATGGAAACTCCGGCCGTCTGGTGCTGAGTTTTTCCGCGATGGAACATTACTTCCAGACCGAAGGTCGCGATTGGGAGCGCTATGCCTGGGTCAAGGCAAGACCTGTTGCAGGCGACATCGAAGCCGGTGAACGCTGTCTTGAATCTTTGCGCCCCTTTGTCTATCGACGTTATCTTGATTACACCGCGCTTGATGGTTTGCGTGAAATGAAGGCAATGATTGCTGCTGAAGTGGAGAAGCGGGAACTTGCCGATCATTTGAAACTGGGGCCAGGCGGCATTCGTGAAATAGAATTTCTGGTGCAGGCATTGCAGTTGATACACGGCGGCCGTGAACCGGCACTACGTCAGCGCTCCTTATTGAGAGCCATGCAGAAGCTGGTGCAGGCAGGACATCTGGCGGAAGCGACTGCCAACAAATTGAAAGAAGCCTATCTTTTTTTGCGACGCGTCGAAAACCGTGTGCAAATGTTGCGTGATGAACAAACCCATAGCTTGCCGCAAGACGCCTTGATGCGTTATCGAATCGCCCGCGGTTTGAATTATGCCAATGCCGCCGAGCTTGAGAATGCATTGCAGATGCATCGCGATTTTGTATCGGAAGAATTTTCCAATCTGCTGGCATCCAAACGGCACAAGGCAAAGGTCAGTGCTTATGGTGATTATTGGCGCGGCTTGCCCGATCAATCCAATGCCCGCCAATTATCCGATCTTGGTTTCAATAATAGTGAAGATTTACATCAGGCCTTGCTGGATTTCTGCAAGCATTCCACTGTACAAAGCTTCAACGAGAAAGTGCGGGCGCGGCTGGACCATGTGCTGCCATTGATACTGGAAGCGGCGGCAAAAAGCGTAGCGCCAGAAGCCGCGATGACGCGAAGTCTGAGTTTATTACACGCCATTGCCAAGCGAACCAGTTATCTCGCATTACTGGAAGAAAAGCCCGCCGCTCTGCAACGTCTGGTGGACGTGGTCGCACGCAGCGCGTGGCTATCGGAGCGCCTGGTCGAACATCCGTTATTGCTTGATGAATTACTTGATCACAGGGTTGCACAGGCATTTCCGGATCATCGGCAACTGAAGCTGACCGCGAGTCAGGCTTTGGCCATTGGCGATACCGAACAGGCTCTGCAGGCACTGAATGAAATGCGACAAAGTCTTTCATTCCGGATTGCGCAAGCTACCTTGTTCCAGCAACAGGCCGCGAGTGAAAGTGCCGAACAGTTAGCTTTGCTTGCCGAGGTAATTTTGCAGGCCGTGCTTGAACTGGCGAAAGCGGAAATCCAGTCTGCGCATGGAGCGATCAAGGATGCTGGTTTGGCCATCATCGGCTATGGCAGCGTGGGCGCAAAAGAGCTGGGTTTCGCTTCGGATCTGGATTTAGTGTTTTTGCATAATGCGTCCGCCAGTGCAGTGTCCGATGGCGCTCGCTCGCTCGATGCTTCCAGATACTTCGCAAGACTGGCGCAGAAAATCATCAGCCTGATGCAAACCATTACACCGGCAGGACGGCTGTACGAAGTCGATATGCGTTTGCGACCGGATGGCGCGAAGGGCTTGCTGGTCTCGAGTCTGGATAGTTTCGAGGAATATCAGCGTGAAAGGGCGTGGACCTGGGAGCATCAGGCATTGGTTCGCTCCAGATCATTGGCAGGTGACGATGCTGTGAGGGCCCGATTTGAGCAGGTTCGTACCCAGGCGTTGCAGGCACACAGGGATCTGATCCTGATAAATACCGATGTCAGTGCGATGCGTTTACGCATGCGCAATGAACTGGACAGAAGCACCTCCATTCGTTTTGACCTCAAGCAGGGACTTGGCGGTCTGGTGGACATGGAATTTTTCCTGCAGGCACGCGTGATGGCTCTGGCAAATACCAATCAAGCGGTGCTTAAGGTCCAGCGCTCTCCGGAAATTCTTGCGGTATTGAAGTCCATTCGCGATATCAATGAAACCGATGTGAATGAATTGCATGCGCATTATGAAAATCTGATTGCCCACTCGATGATTTGCAGCCTGGACCAGCGGCCACGCATAGCCGAATTGTCCGACCAGTTCAAAGAAAAATGCGAGCGGGTATTGAAAATTTATGCCGAGAAGGGGCTGGATTTTAATGCGTGATCTTGGTGCAGCCACTGGATTGGGTAGCCATATCAACAGTAGGAG
>JBOHYH010000250.1:0-12334 GCA_050737775.1 Arenimonas sp. | reverse complement strand
GGATTTTCCTTTACGACAGCTGACGACCGCCCCGGCCTCGGCAAGAGCGGTTCGTGATTGGCTTTTGTGTCAAGGGCCGTTCGCAGGAAAGAACAATGCGGGCTTGAGAAATAACCAAGCACCGTTGGCGAGCGTAGAGGTATTAATTTCAGGGGACGCCGGGGCAGGCGAGCCTGTTGATACACCCAATGGCGCGCGGCTTAAAGGCGCCATAGAAGATTGGTACGCACGTTGTAATCAGCATGCGGACAATGTGGCTTTTCTGTATGTGTGCGGCCACGGCGTCACCTTGTCGAGTCTTCAGTTGTTGGCCAGTGATTTTGGTCAAAGTAATCAGCCTAATATATGGAGCAGGGCGCTGAACTTGGACAATATTCGTATTGGAATGCGTAAATGCTTGGCAAAAAGACAGTTCATGTTTTTTGATTGTTGTCGCGGCTACACCGCCAATATTAACGGCGGAAATTCGGAAGGCATTCAAATTTTTGATCAGTTGTTGGCTTCTCCCGACATACGGCACTACGTGGCAATGTATTCCACTTTGGAAGGGTCACAAGCGTTTGGAAAAGTTGATCAACCTTCGTTATTTACGACCGCGTTGCTGGATGCTTTGATGGGGTACGGGTCTACTCGAGTCAGTGGGGGTTGGTATGTCACTAACCGCATGTTGGAAAAAGCTATGCATGACATTATGCGATTTGATGCCAGCGTGACGGTGAATATGCAGTTGGTGGAAGGGAACTCTGCAGGCGATGCCACCTTGCATGAGCTTTCCACGCCGCCTTTGGTCAGAACGCGGGTTCATTGTGAGCCTTCATTGCACATGAATGACGTGACATTTGATCTTACGCGCCCGCCAGATGCGTTTTCCCACCCGGGTTTAAATGGACCGTTCAACCAAGATATATCCCCGGGCGAATGGCGAATTTCCATGCAACACGCTCAACCTCATCTGTCGCAGGAAGATATCCCCGTCATCACGCCGCCGGCATTTGAAAAGATTTTTAGAGTGCAATGACTATGACCACCGTTGTAATCCTCTTGTCGCTGCCAACGAGTTATCTCGATCAATTTGTGGCTAATTGGGACGTGATTGATGCTGAGTTGGAAGTCAAAGCACAAGGCAGCTTTATCAATTCCAACGCCGCCAGAGTGGAGCTGTCGGACGGCAAATACTGGGCTAGGCTGCACTTGCCTAACAACCAGATGGACACAAAAATGTTCGAGGTGATATCGGGGCAGGAAAGAGTCGATATCGAATTTGTGATTCCTGCTTTATCTCAGTCAATATCTTCGGTATTAGACTGGACCGCCATCAGCGAGGAAATCACGACATTAGATGGGCTGAACTGTGATGAGGATGATGGATCACTGTGGACAAGAGCGTGGCATTTTATTGAAGGTAAGTGGACGCCATCGGATGAAGCATTGGCAGCAGAGATAACTCAAGAGCCAGGTTTTTTCCAGATTTCGCTCAGTCCCGGCGCTACCGGTCTGATAGCGTTGCAGATAGCCGGTAACAATATTATCTCCAGCTTTGTTGTTATCCCGCCGATTGGCTTGTCTCGCATTTTGCTTACCCCCAATACAGATTGCGGAGTCGAGCCCCTCCAAACGAAGACACTGAATGTCAGTGTATCTATCGCCAATTCCATTGCGGACCATTTAGCAAGATTTCTTACCGTTGCCACGCCAGGCGCTACCTCGACAATCGAAGCAATGCTCGCTGTCGACCCCCTTAATCTGCTTTCCGGCAAAATTGAGGACCCGCTGGGAGCCGCCGTTGGCGGCTACTTTCTGGTGAATTATCGGGAACAAGAGTTCCCTGTACAGTGGCTAAAGAATTTGGCCGACTGGACGCCATGGATGGCTGATGGTGCGATTCTTTATGCCTACGCCTGCCTCACATTACGATCGGAAAGTAGTCAAGATGACGCTTATGATTATCTGCTGAAGGCCAGTCAACGCGGCTATCCGGTGTTTCGCAAAGGAATCGATTTAGCGCTCGATGCTATCCTGATGCTACGGTCTTCAGTCCGTAGTTTCCAGCCCAGCCCCTTTGATAGCTACGAAACTCTGCTGGGCAAAGTAAGAGATGCAGATACCCGGAAAACCGTGTTTACGACTTTCTGGGGTACTACCCCGGATAATCCGATGAAGTCCACTTGGGGAGGTACCCAAGAGTGGACCGATAAATCGGTCATGGCATTCGGTGCAAGCCCGCTGGAGTTACATTCGGCCGGAGTCGATGTTGATAGCCTAGAGATGGCTTCTGATGTTTCGGCCGACTATGGAGTGCTTCACCTACGATCAGAGCCAAGCAGCTCAAATGAATAGCCGCGACCATGGTCCGCCATGACAAACCAAAGGTGACTAAGTCTTTGATTTAGGACCCAAAGCCAAGTTACCACGTTAACGTACCCGCAAATATGACTTCTGTTCACGCTATGTACGTTTTTGTATCCGAAAATAGACTTTTGGTACCCGATATGCCATAGTTTATCTCCGGAGGGGCCATGCAATATTTTTCAGACGTATTAAAAATTCTTGAAGGTGGCTTATCTTTCAATGCTCAAACGGTCGTCAATTACGCCCATGCGTTAATTCGTAAGTTGGAAGCTGATGGGGAGTCGCAACAAGCTCGTCTGATACAGGCGAAACTCGACGGGGCTTCCAAAACTCTGGCAGCATACGGCACCACGCAAGCCAATGCCCTTCCGATTGATCAAGAAAGTAAATTGGATCTCGGTAATCTTGAGCATGTACCCTCGGATGAACTCCATGCGGTGTTAGATGACCACGTTCGTGCTGAAGTAAATCGTTTCTTGAAGTTTGCTCGAGCATCGGACCAATTGCTGGCGGCCGGCGTAGGCGTTGCACCTCGCATGTTAATTTACGGACCGCCCGGTGTTGGTAAAACGCAACTGGCAAGACAGATTGCTGCTGAGCTGGATCTTCCGTTGATCACCGCCCGTTGTGATTCCATGATTTCAAGTTATTTGGGCAGTACCGCCAAAAACATTAGAAAACTGTTTGATCATGCCGCAGAGCGTCCCTGCGCCCTGTTTTTGGATGAGTTCGATGCGTTGGCGAAAGCCCGCGATGATTCCCACGAACTGGGTGAACTAAAGCGTGTCGTCGTCGGGCTGCTGCAAAACATCGATAGTTTGCCGACGCAGTGTGTCCTGATTGCGGCGACTAACCATCAACAATTGTTGGATCCTGCCGTTTGGCGGAGATTTCCATACCGCATCAATATGGATTTGCCGCACCCGCGCTTACGGGAAGCACTTTTCAAGGTCTACTTGAAAGGCATGGCCGCTGAAAACGAGCTCGAATCTGCAGTTGCGATATCGGAAGGCCTATCGGGTGCCGCTATCCGTGAAGCATCCGAGGACTCCATTCGTGAAGCGGTGATTCTCAACAAGACACAAATTGATCCAGGCCAGCTACTGTTTCGATTGGCTCAGGTAAGTTTGATCAATCGGGAATTGACTCCCACCGACGAAAGCGTGGTGAGGTTGCTTCTGAACTATAAAGTGCCACAACGTTTGGCGTCATCAGCGTCGGGCATCTCTATGCGCCAAGTATGTAAAATCGCGTCAGAACTGACGGAAAAAACGACTGGGGATAATAAGGATGAGTCCAAAAAAACGAATACGAAAGGCAAGTCCCTCAGTCGAGAAAAAAACAAAGCCAAAATCATCAGCAGAAGTCCCGCTTCAGCCCATTCTTCTCGTTCAACATCCGCCAACAGAGCTGCGACAAAAGCTACCGGGCGGGTCGCCAAGAAAAATATTCGCTGATATAGCACAGGCAAGAAAGCATATTGCCAAACGTTGGCGAGAAGTGTCTGAGGTTTCAATAAAAAAAGCCCAAGGTGTCGGCCTTTCCAGAGCCGTGGTCAAAGTCATTTTGAGAGAGGATGCATTAGCTAAATCGCATCGACCTCACTATCTTCTTGAACAAGCCGGTCGAAACCGCGTCATTGGCGGCATGGGTATCGGAGAACTATTGGTCAGTGTTTCTCAAGCTTCCATCAACGCGACGTTGGACGCGGTATTGCGGAACAAAACTCAAAACGGTGAGGCCGATTTATCAACGATCACTGAAATTTCGACGATCAAACCTTCAGATGTACGGAGCAACAATAAAGAGTTAAAGCTTTTCGACAAAGGGGCAGTGATTACTCTGTTTGATTACCTCAATGACGAAACCAATAACGAAGCGATTCAAGCATTGTTGAACAGTGCCAGTTCGAGAAAGTTGGACATCGTGCAAAACGGGTTCAAAAGGTGGTTGATAAAAAAGGTGAATGCCAAGGACTTGGCTGCGCTCAGTGCTTTGCCCATGGTTCGTGAGCTCTGCCCGAATACAGTCCTCAACACGCCAGAGCATGCAGTGGCGGTGGGAACGAAGTTCGTGAAGGTCAAGCCGCCAGAAGCCGATCGCAAGTATAGTGTGGTGGGACTATTGGATTCTGGTATTTGCGATGCTGCAACTGAGTTAAGCCCTTGGCTTTCCGATCAGACCAATTTCATTCAATTGAATCAAGCTGCGATGCCGGGCGACTATCGACACGGCACCTTTATCGGTGGTCTGCTTGTGCAAGCGCAATCGATGAATGGTCACCATCCTGATATGCCCGATGAACCCGTGAAAATTCATGATGTTCGCGTGTTTTCGATAATGGAACGAACCACTGTGACCGATGTCATTGCGCGAATTGATGACGCCGTACGCGCTGCACCGCATGTGCATGTCTGGAATTTATCGCTAGGTGAAACGAAGCCTGAGCCTAACGTGTTTTCTCAGTTTGCCCGAGATCTGGATGTCATATCCTCCAGACGCGGCGTATTGTTTATTATTGCGGCAGGCAATTGTAACAATCCAGTTCCACTGAGGCCATGGCCTGTAGGAACGTGGCCTTCAGGCGTGTTTGATCTGATCACACCACCTGCTGATTCAGTGCTTTCGTTAACAGTGGGTTCGGTGGCACACAACGACGATCCCTTGGGTGGAGTTGCCAATGGCATGCCGGCGCCTTATTCCAGACGAGGACCGGGACCGGCCGCGATACCCAAACCCGAGCTGGTACATTTTGGAGGAAACTGCAAACTAGATAAAAAAGTCGGTGGGGGAATTCATTCTCTCGATCCGCATGGAAAGCAGGCGGAATGTTTTGGCACCAGCTATGCCGCTCCCATGGTGGCCAACATGGCGGCACGCATTTGGGACGTGCTCGCTGAAAATGGACACGAACCCACTCCGGCACTCGTCAAAGCGTTCTTAGTTCATTCGGCTGCCATTGCGCCATCGTCATTTGACCCCGAGCATCTTCCATTTTTTGGTTTTGGATTACCTCAAGGTTTAGATAAATCCTTGCTTTGCACCTCCGACACATTCACCACGTTTCATAGCGTCTACATTCCGAAAGGACAGCAAATCCATCACAATTTTGCGATGCCTGCTTGCCTGGTAGAAGACGACAAGTTTCGTGGTGAGCTCGTGGTCACACTGTGTTATGCCCCCATTTTGGATGAACGAGATGGTTCAGAATACTGCCGCTCGAACGTGTCGGTCGCACTTGGAACCGCGGACAAGGATGAAAAGGGTGTCACTCGCTTTAAAGGTCGTTTACCTGCAGACCCTTCTGCACCTGAAGACGCCTTGGAAAAGAAACTTATTGAACACGGATTTAAGTGGAGTCCTCTCAAGGTATATCGAGCTCAATTTCCTAAAGGAATTGCCAGTTTGCCATGGCAGCTTCGATTCGACGTTCTCTACCGCGCCGGTGAAAAAGCACCTGATGAGCCGCAATTAGCTCATGCCATTGTCACCGTACGCGGACTTGAAGAAGGATTGCCAGTGTACAGAGATGGCTTGCGTGCACTCAACAAGCTCGGGCATAAACACAGCGCGCTCGTGTCACCACAAAAAATTCGCAATCGATAGCTAGGGTCTCTGGCGATGCCATCGCGGGATTTTGAGAATCAATGAACACATAGGTCAAAGTATCGTGCGCCTGACGTGATCTAACCATGCGGCGGTTCTGCTACATTCAAGCCCAATAATAATCAAAGTAAGATGCTCACAAAGAGCCCCTAAAAAACGTCGCTGCAATAATTTTCTAAGGAACAGCACTTGCATCCGATTTTCGCTATTACAAAGTCAGATATCCAGTCCTTAGACGACGTGCAAGCGCGAGAGCTGGTCGCTCGATTGTGCAAAGCCACTGTTTCAAAACTGGGGATTGCAGAGACCGCCGTGACTTGGAGTGGAAATCAACGTGCGGGTGATGGAGGAGTGGATGTTCGGGTGGATTGCGCCGACCAACGTCTGTGTGACACGGCTATCAAGAAAAACCAATCCGTCTTACAGGTCAAGGCCGAGGTTTTTGAACCTGCAAAAATTGCGCCTGAGATGGCCCCGAAAGGCATCATCCGCCCCGCTATCTTAGAATTGGCTGGTTCGCAAGGTGCCTACATTATTGCGTCAACGAAAGACGATGTCAGCGATAAAGTGTTGAAAAAACGCCGTGCCGCCATGAACGCATGTCTCGATACTCATGGATTGATGGGGAAGGTGGAGGTTGATTTTTACGATAGTCGTAGAATCGCCGATTGGGTAGAGCAGCATCCTGCGCTCGTAATATGGGTACTCCATGCTTTAGGAAGAAAGCTGACAGGCTGGAAACCCTACGGACCTTGGGCCTATTCGGAAACCAGTGTTGCCGCAGAATATCTCATCGACAAACGCGCCAAGTTGTTTGCGCCCCATTCCGACGAAGGCCGCGATAGCCTTGCTGCCATCAACGACCTGCGAAAGGCCGTCAATGCCACCCAACCGGTGCGATTGGTTGGGCTGTCTGGTGTGGGCAAGACGCGATTGGTTCAAGCGCTGTTTGATGTGCGTATTGAAACTGCAGAACCTGCGCTTAACCCTGGCAATGTGATTTACACGGACGTATCTGATCAGCCAGATCCTCAAGTAGAGTCGATGCTATCGACATTGTGTTCAGGCCCCCATGATGTCGTGGTGGTGATCGATAATTGCAGTCAGCAAACGCATTCAAAACTGGTGGAAATACTTTCCAACCAAGTCGGAAGCATCAGACTGCTCACGGTTGAATATGATATTCGCGATGATGTGCCTGTCGGGACTTCTTGCTTTCGATTGGAAGGATCCTCGAGCGAGACGATTGGTGAATTTCTCAAGATCAAATTTCCGATTCTTTCCCATAACGATATTGCCACCTTGGTACGTGTGTCCGATGGCAATGCCAGGCTGGCGTTCGTGCTGGCATCAACGGCAAACGTCAGTGGCGAGATAGCCGTGCTACGTGACGAGGTATTGTTCGAGCGATTGTTTCTACAAAAGAAAATGCAAAGCGATGAGTTGCTGCGCTGTGGCAAGGTTGCCAGCCTGGTGTATTCGTTTGATGTTGATGATGGTTCGGCGCAATCAGAACTGAAAGTGTTAGCCGATCTCGCGGAAATGAGCGTCAAGGCGTTTAGACGCAACGTGGTCGAGCTCGAAAGGCGGGGACTGATTCAGTCACGTGGAAAATGGCGTGCATTGCTCCCGCATGCTGTTTCCAACCGACTAGCCGCGAACGGATTGGCAGAAATTCCAAGGGACGAATTGTTGGCATCGTTTGGATACGATGCGATCCCCAGACTGGGAAGCTCGTTTGCTCGCCGACTGAGTTTTCTGCACGAATCTTCGGAGGCTATTCGCATCGTTAACGAGTGGCTCGCGCCTACGGGGCGTTTAGGGGATTTGAAATCTCTGACCATTCAGCAGGCCCAAGTGTTTGAATTAATCGCACCTGTCTCGCCAGAGGGCACCCTGGCAGCGATAGAAAGATTTGCATCGGGTCTCGCTGCTATCATTCAAGGCGCTTTAACCATTGATAGATTCTCAGCCCTGGCACGGTTGATTGCCTACGACGAACAATTATTTGATCGATGCGTGGAGGTGTTGCTCACATTTTCAAAAATAAAAGATACTCATGGTTCAGGCCGACCGTCGGTGGACGAGCTGCTTCGGTCGCTTTTCTTTGCAAGCCTGTCAGGTACCCACGCCACTCCCAGGCAGCGGGCGAAAGTCGTCAGGCGGCTGGTGTTTTCGACCTCAACTCGCGATGTGCAAATAGGGCTAAGTCTGCTGGATGCTAGTCTGACAACGCATCATTTTTCCAGTTTTCTCATGTTTGAATTCGGTTTGCGGCGGCGGAACTACGGCTGGCGACCTCGATCGCAAAGCGATATCAAACAGTGGTATTCACTATTTGTCGCTATAGCCGGCGAGCTCGGCGCGGAAAATTCCGATACAGGACATCGCGCAAGAGAAATACTAGGAAAGAAAGTTCGGGGGCTTTGGGTGCACGCCAGTATGGACGAGGAAATACTCGCGCTCGCTCCTGCGCTCCAGGCAATTGACGGATGGGCAGAAGGATGGATTGCAGTTAAGAGAATTCTGCGATGGGATGTGTTGGAGGAGTCTAGCGAGGCACGGCAGAAAGTCATTAAGTTCGAACAGCTATTAAAGCCCAGAAACCTCAAAGAGTCGGTTATCGCTAAGGTGGTGACCCGCAGCATCGTTGATGGTCTCGATGACGGGAGACCCGGTCTATCCACACAGGAACGATTACAAAATGCCCACGACGAAGCGGTAACGCTCGGTAGGGCCATGGCTGCAGAAGAGCCAATTCTTCTGGAGCTGCTGCCGAGAATCGTTAGTCTACATTCTCGAGGAAACGTAGTGCCCCTTGGCATGGGCGTTGGGCAATGCATTAATGAAACTCCCCATCTTCTTCCGGCAATTCGCCAATTGCTGGTGTCAACGCAAGAAGGAATATCTGCGAGATTCCTGGAAGGGGTCATGTCGGGGTGGAATGAAATGGACCCGGCGGCGGTGTCGCTGTTCTTGGACGACGCGGTAGAGGATCCGGTGTGGGGGAAGATTTTTCCAGAGCTACAAAGTTGCACGAAACTCGATGCCAGAGCCGTTGATCGACTCCTGGCATCACTGAAGCTAGGACTGGCCCCCATTCGGCACTATGAAATCCTCGGAAGCGGCAGAGTCACATCGACTTTGAACGTCGATGAAGTGTCCAGGCTAATCAATGCCATTCGCGTGGTACCCAGCCATGGTCAACACGTCGCGATGAATGTGCTCAATATGATCGTCTTCGGAGCGAGCGATCACAATACTGACTACCGCAGATTGCTCGGAAAGTATTGCATCATGTTTATTAAGTCGGTGGACTGGGCAACTGCAAACGAAGATGTCGGCTCAGCAGGCGATGACAGCGAATCGATCATTAAAATGGCCGTAGACGCTTCAGATTCCATGAAGGAATTGGTGGTGGCGTTCAAACGAATTCTGAACTATCGAACGGGTAAACCATCTTGGTACCGCAGCCCTCGCGGCAACTTAATTAAGCCGTTTCTCGAGCGGTATCCGATTGCTGTGCTAAACCTGGTGTGTGTCACGGACAAAGATGGATCGTATGAAACGGCGCTTCGCATGCTGTCCAACGAGAGGAGCGGTGAATCCACGATCCTGGGCGTCGTGCCTGACGATGCGTTACTCACATGGTGTGCCGTTTCTGAGCATGATCGGTTTGCATTTGCTATTCAGGCGTGTTCAATCGTCAGTGATCGTGCGCCCGAGGGATTAGCAGAACCCGAGCAATCATCATTATCGAGCACGGTACACACAATACTCAATAACGCGCCGAGCAAAGCGAAGATGGTCGAGCTACTGGCGGATCGACTTCAACGTGATGTGTCGGGGGGCGCTCTACAGGGACATTTGTCTTTGCTTGAGGCCATTGATTCGAACGGAGATGAGGAGGTAGTGACAGAACTTACCAAAGCACGGACGAATTTTGCGAAAAGTATCGAATTTTGGAAGTCCATTGAGAGCAAGAGCGAGCGTCATCGAGCAGAAAGTTTCGAATAGTAAGGGTTGGCTAAGCCTAAGAAAAATAACGTGAGCGTCGCTACCTGCATCTGAAAAGGTGGGCGAATCGATTGGCGTCTTACGTTAGAGAAATGAAAACATCCGATTGGTAGAACGGTCTGCCAGAATCACGCAATAACGCAGCAATCGTGGCTTTGTCAGGACTCGCCCAGAGAAGACGAATATGCCCAAGGTTTTGCCAAATGGAGCGCAGCCCATATTCCGTATCCGCCGGTAGTCGAAGCCCCGGTCTTGTTAACGCTTCGGGATTTTGAATAACCAAAATATGCACAGCATCGTCCATGCTGCGTAGTGCCTCTTTTAAGTCCTCAACGGTGTGAAGTGTACGTTGGCGTCCATTGGATTCCAAAGATCCGATGATCGCGTCACCGCTCGTCTTGGATCCGCTGTCATTTTGAAAAGTCAGTGTATAAACCGAACACCCGCGCGATATCAAAGCCTCGCTCAATGCCGCGTGCAGCATTGGCCATAATTCAGGCGCTGGACGGACAATGGAGACGGCCTTGGTCCATTCAAGCGCTAATGTAATATTGCGAACTTGTTCGGTCAGTTCCATGCCGATATTTTCCTCAGACGGAGAACTCCCTAAGCTTGCGCGTTTAGCAGAGGGGCCGAATGGCGCATGAATGATCTGTATTTCACGGCGCGGAAGTTCATAGCGAAAATGCATGGCATCATCGGCCCTCATCACCGTCTCTGCTTCATGCATCAAGGCATCATGCACAAACTGACGTGAATTAGTGCCTTTGAGCTTCATCGCATAATGAATCATGCTTCTTTGGATGCAGTCAAAAATTCCGTCTAGATCGGTGATGTCCCTCATGGGGCCTCCTGCTACCTGCATCATCATGCTATGACTTTGATCTATAGCCATCTACGCAGGCGGTGGCAGTTTGCCACCGCTGCATTTAAGAACACTTGAATTCCCTTAGAAGCTGGCCCGAATACCGACCAAGTAGCGAGTATCGTCGCCACCGGCTTCCACTTCGGCTGCGGCACCCCACGTGTCATTGAATTTCAACTGGCCACCTACCAACAAGGAAGTGTCGCTACTGAAATTACCCAGATCAAAATGGGTCACGCCAATGGTACCTTCAAATTTATCATTCAACGCACCACGGAAGCCGAAGCGTGCACGGTAGCCACTGTCAGATGCGCTGCCGCCCAATGTGCTGGCATCACCATGCTCGTAGCTCACATCACCGAATAAATCGGCTTTATCAGAAATGCCGTGATGAAAACCGAAACCGAGGCTGTAGGTATCTAGGTCAATGTTGATCCCGCCCGTGAAATCAGCGGTGGTCTGCGAATAGTTCCCGAGAACGTAGAAGCTGTTGCCCAGTGCCACGCTGCCGCGTACGTTGTAGCCGTCAAAATCGCTGCCGGTATCCAATTCACCAGCGTTGACGTAATCAACTTCAACAAAGCTATAGCTCAATTCGGAAGCATTGGCGGAAGTGGCAACAAGGCCAGTAAACAAGGTAAGAGCAAGAAGAGTTTTTTTCATTTTGGACCCCGTTGTAAGGTGATTGGCCATTAAATAGGCAGAGTGGAGGCCAAATAATATCCTATTTTGGAATATTAATGATCGTTTCCTGGGTTATCAATATTCCAAAATGGGATATCCCCAAAGAGGATATAGGGTAATGACCGCCTAATCCATTTGAGCGGTCATGCCAAAATCCATCCATCGGGACGAATACGAGGTACTTCTCGTGCTGCTTCGGCAGATGCGATTGAAGGCCGGTTTGACTCAGTTGGAGCTATCCAAAGCCCTGGGGCGCCCCCAGTCTTTGATCAGCAAGATCGAGCAAGGCGTTATCCGCCTGGATGTCATGCAGCTTAAGGACATATGTGATGTGTGCGGCCGGACACTCACCTCGTTTTGCCGTGAATATGAGAAAGCGTTAGCCTAAGGGCAGGACGAGTCGAGTAACGGACGACGGGTACCCGAGAGTGTTGCCACGTATGGTATTGGTAGCTCCCTATGATTTCTGTCCAAACCCTTGCCTTATTAGCTCGGAATGACGGTCTCACTATTTGCGATCCGCAAGCGATATGCTTTTGGAAAGGAAAATGCGCGCTCACTGTATGGATACACCGAGCAAGTTCACGAGGCTCGACTATGTTTATTTGGGGAATGCCGTCCGTAGATCTTCAACCCAATGTCTTGTTGACGCGGTGGCGTGTGCTACGGCTCACTGCGGAACAAACCAGCATTGACCTGGTACTAGGTTGGTCGGTATCCGATGGACACGCCCGTATGAGCACGCCGATTCAATCTCACGATGCGGGTGCTCGAACGGTGACCACGCGAAGTGGACGGTTGTATATCCTGGAC